>NZ_JAPVXT010000001.1:0-531845 GCF_041431445.1 Veillonella sp. 20925_1_51 | reverse complement strand
CAAATTATAATAGATAATTAAAACTTATACAAAAAGCCACTTGATACTTGTATCAAGTGGCTTTTTGCTATATTAGTGAATATCTTTATGTTCTTTAATGTCTTGGTCAGCTTTTTTAGCCAAGTTTTCGAGCGCTTGTTTAGGAGCTGTACGTTCACCTGTTTCAGGATCCACGAATTCAACACGGTCCAATGTATCTGTGATTTGGCCTCGAATGAAGCTTAAGTAAATTTCATAAAGTTCTTTTTTTTCTGCTAATTCCTCTGGTGTGAGTTGTTGCCCAGATTTTTTCTTTGCTGCTAGTTCATTTATACGTTTTAATGTATCGTTAATATTGCTCATATTGACCTCCTGTATTCTATATTAGAATAACATGATTTATTATAACATAGAACTAAATGAATACGTATGGTAAGATATAAGTTGTACGCGTCTGTACTTTCACAAGTGAGAAAGGAGAGTTATATGCGTGTAACAAAAGCAATAAAGGCAGAGCAATTGAAATTATTGCAAGAGCATTATTTTGATGCAAAACCTGCCCTTGAGTATACAAATGAATTTGAATTATTAGTGGCAGTCGTATTATCTGCACAATGTACGGATGAGAGAGTTAATATTGTTACTAAACGGTTATTTCCTGAACTAAATCATCCGGCTAAGATGTTAGCAATTGGGGTTACCAAATTAGAAACTCTGATTAAGGACTGTGGCCTTTATAAATCTAAAGCCAAAAATTTGATTGCCACTTGTCAGATTCTAGTAGAACAATACCACGGGGAAGTGCCACGGGAGTTTGATCAACTCGTTGAATTACCTGGTGTAGGTCGTAAGACTGCAAATGTGGTAGTATCTGTATTGTTTGGTACGCCAGCGATTGCTGTAGATACTCATGTATTCCGTGTGTCTAACCGATTAAAACTGGGTATTGCTAAAACACCAGAAGAGATGGAATTAAAGTTGCAAAAGGCAATTCCTAAAGAGGATTGGTCGGCTGCTCATCACTGGTTGATTTATCATGGTCGTAAACTATGTAAGGCTCGTAAGCCATTATGTGAAGAATGTTTTTTAAATCACTTATGTCCTTCAGCTGGAAAGGTTTAATATGAAAGTAAATAACGAAGAATTTATTGCCCTTTGTGCTACTCATAGCATTGAAGGTATTGATATTGTAAATGAGTTAATGCGTTTTAAAGTGTTAGATCAATTAATTTCTAGTAATGCTAGCTCCCGTGAGTGGGGCGTTACGGCTGATGATTTATATGCGTTAGCAGAAAAATCTACAGTAGAATCTTTTGGCCCTGTTCCATATGATTTGAATACATTCCAAGCTCTATATGGCCCTTCCTTTAGAGTCGAATTATTTGATTTTATTAGTGACACAGGTATTTTAGATGGTCTAGATGTTGGTACTATCTGGGAGACTCCTGTTCGTGAAAGTATCGAAGCCCATAGTAAAACGGGAGAACTCGTTCTATATGCTTATGTAGAAGAATACGCAGGTATGATTGAAGAAATCCTTCAATCTTATGAAGATAAAAAAGTTGTACTTTATACGGCATCTCCAGTGTGCTATAGCATTTTGACACGTTTATATCCAATGGCGCAAATTATTAATCAATGGCCTCATCGCAGCTATTTTGATCATATCTTTACAGGAACGGTTGGCATGTTCCAATCATCTGAAGATATTGTGGAAGAAGTGGCTAATGGTTTACATAATCTTGTTCCAGAAGGAACTGCACAATTATTCTTGCCTGCGACAATGGCACAAAATCAATTAGGTTTGAATAATATGGCATTACAATTCTTCTTGAATCAAAAGCGTGTAGAAGCGATTCGTGAATGGATACCATTAGGGGCTTACGAAATTGTATATGGCAAATATGATGTTAAAAAGATGCGTGTTGGTCTACGTGAACGCGTAGGAGAAGAATGGAAAACGATTAACTATATTCCATTGCCTCATGGTGTGTTCGCTCAATTGCCAGTGTTTACTGTATTAAATTATGGCTTGTCTTTGCGTTCTATTTTGCTACCAGGTGGTCAAACTGATGTAGCCTTAGGACAAGATGGGATTTACTGTATCGACAGTCGAGTTTCTGAATTAGGTCGTAATGCTCTTGTTGAAAATGGCGCTTATTTCCTTACATTTAAACGTCATGCAGATCATGTAGATGTAGATATTACTACAGAAGTACCAAAAGAGGATATTTATTGGATGTTCCCAGATGCTGAATTAGCTTATATGTGGTATGCATACTTCTGTAGCACTATTGGTCAAACATTGATCCAAGAAGTTTCCATGCTCGTTCAAACAGATGAGTCATTCGGTTATATGCTTAGCAGCGTACGTCGACGCGTATTAGATGTTAACGACGAGGCTCAACTAATCACATCTGTTCAAGCAGCTGATGAAGCGTATATCAAGGCTGTGACAGAAGCGACAGAAGATTGGAAATCTACAGTAGATGAATTAGGTGCTCAAGTTATGCCACCAACAACATCTATTGATATTGAGGATTATAGCGATTATAAAAACTAATTGTAAAAGTCCGATATTTAGTTTAAAATATATCGTATCCTAAAAAATATAAACTACTAAATATAGTAGGTATGAAACATACTACACGAATGTGTGAGAAAGGAGGATTCATGGCTGTTATTAATTTTGAAATCTTCAAAGTTATTGGTACTTTATCTGAAGATAAAGATGGTTGGAAAAAACAATTAACATGCACTAGCTGGGGCAAATATAATCCTAAGTTTGACCTTCGTGCTTGGGATAGTGAATATACAAGCATGAAAAAGGGTATTACCCTTTCTTTAGAGGAGCTCATCGCATTGCGTGACATCCTTAATGAAAATGACTTAGAGACCATTCTAGCTGAGTCTATTGAAGAAAAACAAGCATCCAAGGAATAGTATTGGCAACTTGCATTTGTGCATATGTCATGCTATAATCTATAAGAATAATATTGATTGTCGGAAAGAGGTGTATAGAATGAAACAAGGTATTCATCCAGACTATAAAGAAGCTACAGTAACTTGCGGTTGTGGCAACACATTCAAAACTGGCTCTGTAAAAGAAGACCTTCGTGTAGACGTTTGCTCCAAATGCCATCCGTTCTTCACTGGTCAACAACGTGCTGCTCAAGCTCGTGGTCGTATTGAACAATTTAACAAACGTTACGGCAAATAATTTGTCATGTAATGTAGCATCTATTGGCAGGGCTATGGGCTCTGCCTCTATTTGTTTATGAGAGGAGCTCTTGTGAACACAGAACGTATTAAAAAGTTTGTCGGTGGACAAGCTGTGATCGAAGGTGTCATGATGAGGGGGCCTGGTGTTACAGCAACAGCTGTACGAGAACCAGCGGGAACCATTGTAGTTCAAAAAGAGCCTACAAAATCTATTGCTGACACATATCCAATTTTGAAAAAACCATTTCTTCGAGGCTGTGTAGCCCTTTATGAATCCCTCGTAATTGGCATGAAGGCATTGTCCTTCTCCGCTAAAGCTGCTGGTGATGAAGAGGAAGAAATGTCTAATAGTGAAATTGCCATTACTATGGTTATTTCCACCATATTTGCGATAGCTGTATTTTTGGCATTGCCTACATTTATCGTAAAATTTATTCCTGGTGTACAGGACAATCATGTAGTATTAAATCTCATTGAAGGTGTCATTCGTTTAGTTCTTTTTCTACTCTACATTTGGGGGATTGGGCTTACGAAGGATATTCAACGAGTTTTCCAATATCATGGGGCTGAGCATAAAACAATTCATACCTATGAATTAGACTTGCCTCTTACTGTAGAAAACGTTCGTAAACAAAGTCGTTTACATCCACGATGTGGTACAAACTTCTTACTTATTGTTATGGTAGTAAGTATCTTTGTATTTGCTTTTTTAGGTTGGCCTAATTTGTTGGAACGTATCGTAAGCCGCGTACTTCTCATGCCAGTAGTGGCAGGTATTGCGTACGAGGTTATTCGTCTTGCTGGTCGTAGTGAGCATTCCTTTGTGAAAGCTCTTATCAAACCAGGTCTTGCATTACAGTACATGACCACACGTGAACCAGAAGATGATCAAATTGAAGTCGCTATACGAGCTCTTGAAGAGGTTCGCCCTCTTGAGAGTGATGCATATGAAGAGGAATAAACATGTTAGTAGATAAATTACAAGTTATTGAAGATAAATTTATGGACCTGGAGCAGCGCATCAGTGACCCTGAAGTGATTGCCCGCCAAGATGAATGGCGTAAATTAACACGTCAACATGCTCAATTATCTGAAACAGTTGAAACATTCCGTACTTATAAAAAAGTATTAGCTGGTATTGATGAAGCTATGGAAGTTATTGAAGATAAATCCATGGATGAAGAATTCCGCGAAATGGCACAAGAGGAATTAAAAGAGCTAAAACCTCAAAAAGAGGAATTAGAAGAGAAATTACAAATCCTTTTATTGCCTAAGGACCCTAATGATGATAAGAATATTATCATTGAAATTCGCGGTGGTGCCGGTGGTGATGAAGCAGCACTATTTGCAGGCGATTTGTTCCGTATGTACACAAAATATGCGGAAAGCCAAGGATGGCGTTGTGAGATTATCGATGCCAATGAGCCTGAATTAGGTGGCTTTAAAGAGGTTATTTTCTCTGTAGATGGTGAAAATGTATACTCTAAAATGAAATTTGAATCTGGTGTACACCGTGTACAACGTGTGCCTGCTACAGAAACACAAGGCCGTGTACATACGTCTACAGTTACTGTGGCTGTATTACCAGAAATGGAAGATGTTGATATTGAAGTTAATGAAAAAGACTTAAAAATCGACACCTATCGTGCGAGTGGTGCGGGCGGTCAACATATCAATAAAACTGAATCTGCTGTTCGTATTACACACTTACCATCCGGTATCGTTGTAGCTTGTCAAGACCAACGTTCTCAATTACAAAACCGTGAAAAAGCCATGCGTGTATTGCGTGCTAAATTGCAAGACCAAGCTGAACAAGAGGCTATTTCTAGCATGGCAGCAGACCGAAAGAGTCAAGTTGGTACAGGTGACCGTAGTGAACGTATTCGTACCTATAACTATCCACAAGGTCGCGTAACTGATCATCGTATTAACTTAACATTGTATAAATTAGATGCTATTTTAAATGGCGATCTAGATGAAATCATTCAAGCCTTAAATGCTGCTGACCAAGCGGCAAAAATGCAGGAGGCTAATACAAATGCATAAGGAGATTTGGACAATCGGTCGTATTCTCCAGTGGACAGAGCAGTACTTTCAAAGCAAGGAGATGGATACACCTCGACTTGATGGGGAAGTACTGCTTTCTCACGTTTTAGGCAAGGATCGTATTTATCTATATACCCATTATGACCAACCGCTTATTCAAGAGGAACTCGATGCTTTCAGACCTCTCGTTCAAGAACGAGCTAAGGGGCATTGTGTAGCGGCTATTATTGGGGAAAAGGACTTTATGGGATTGACCTTTAAGGTTAATGATAAGGTATTGATTCCGCGACCTGATACAGAAACGTTGATTGAGCATGTACTAGGCACGTATCAAAAGGATAGTAATATTCGTATCCTTGATGTATGTACGGGCCCTGGCACGATATTATTAAGTCTATTGCACTATTTGCCGAATGCGTGTGGCATGGGTATTGAAATATCTGCCGATGCTTTGTCATTGGCTAAGGAGAATGGTGAAAGATTTAACTTAAATGATCGTGTTCAATTGTTAGAGTCCGATATGTTTTCTGCCTTAGATGGTAAAAATGAACAGTTTGATATCATCGTATCAAATCCACCCTATATCCGTACTGGGGATGCTAAATTATTGTCTCAGGACGTATTAAATGAGCCTCATATTGCCTTGTTTGGCGGTGAAGATGGACTTGATTTCTATCGTATTTTGGCTAAAACATGTGGCACATATTTAAAATCGCAAGGCCATATAGCTTTTGAAATAGGTTTTGATCAAGCTGAGGCTGTAAAGGCTTTATTAGAAGAAACGGGGCAGTACTCTAATATTCGATGTATTACTGACCTCGGCGGAAATGACCGCGTTGTAACAGCTGTATATGAGGGATAATATGGATACTCAAATTATTACAAATCCATCAGATCAAGAACTAGATATGCTTGCTCGCGCCTTGCGTAATGGCGAATTAGTGTCCATTCCTACAGAAACTGTATATGGACTTGGCGCCAATGGACTTGATCCAGAGGCAATGGATAAAATCTACGCCGCTAAAGGTCGTCCATCCGATAATCCACTTATTTTACATGTTCCTAATAGTGAAAGTATAAAACCTTTAGTAACAGAGGTTTCAAATACAGCACAATTATTAATGGATACATTTTGGCCTGGTCCATTGACAATCACATTGCCTAAATCGGATTTAGTGCCAGATCGTGCTACAGGCGGTTTATCTCGTGTTGCTTTACGTTGTCCTGATCATGCGATTTGTCGAGCTTTATTAGAGCGTACCGGTGTACCGGTAGCGGCCCCTAGTGCTAATATATCTGGTCGTCCAAGTCCGACAACGGCACAAGATGTTTACCATGATATGAAGGGCCGTATTTCCTATATTTTAGATGCAGGACCATGTATGATTGGTGTAGAGTCTACTGTTGTAGAAGTACATGATGACAAGGTCATTATATTGAGACCAGGTGGAATAACAAAAGCACAACTTGAAGCTGTTGTATCTACGGTTGAGTATGATACTGCTCTCGTTAATGCCACAACTAAGCCTAAAGCTCCTGGTATGAAGTATACCCATTATGCTCCTGATGCACCTATGACAGTTGTTGTAGGTAGTCCAGAGAAGGTGGCAAGTACTTTTAAAGAGCTTTCAGAGGGGATAGAAGGTCCTATAGGTTGTTTAGTGAGTCATGAAACGTATAACCTTATGAAAGAGGATACACGCTTTATATTCCATTGTTTTGGCAACTATGGTGATGCCTTATCATTAGGCCATGACTTTTATAAAAGCCTATTATATTTTAACGAAAATCATGTTGCCTTAATCTTGGCAGAAGGTGTTGATGACGACGGTTTTGGTGTTGCCATTATGAACCGCATGGAAAAGGCATCGAGTCATCATATCATTTATAAGTAAATTTACTGAAATAAAAATGTCCACTGATAATAGAAATATGTCTTTACATATTGGATGGATTTGCTATAATGTATAAAGTAATCACAAAATGTGATTAAGTAAGGATGTTATTATGAATATTTTATTTGTATGTACCGGTAATACTTGCCGTAGCCCTATGGCTGAAGGTATTACACGGGCCCTTGCAGCGGAGCAACATAAGGATGTGACGACTGTATCAGCTGGTCTATTTGCCGCCTATGGAGCAAAACCAACTGAACAAGCCGTGGAAGCTGTCCGTTCCATTGCAGATATTTCTGATCATGAATCGAGACCATTGACGATGGAGCTCGTTAATGCAGCAGATCTTATCATTGGTATGACGAAAGATCACAAATCTGTACTACTTCGCCAATTCCCGTTTGAGGAAAGTAAAATCAAAACGATTTCCGAGTGGGGTGGTCAAGATGGTGATGTTACGGACCCATATGGGTCTGATCAAACCGTATATAATCAATGTGCGGAACAAATTTATCACTTAGTAGAGGCTGGTCTTACATCAGTGCCTCAGAAGGCGTAGGAGATGAAATTATGAAAGTTGCAATTGGTTGTGATCATGGCGGATTAAATTTAAAAGCATCCGTTAAGGAATTGTTAAATGCATTGGGACATGAAGTAGAGGATTTTGGTTGTCATACACCTGATTCTTGCGACTATCCTGATATTGCTGTACCTGTAGCAAATGCAGTCGTATCTGGTCAAGCAGACAGAGGTATTTTGATTTGTGGTACTGGTATTGGTATCGGTATTGCAGCAAATAAGATTGCAGGTATTCGCGCTGCTCTTTGTCATGATACATTCTCTGCTCATGCATGTCGTGAACATAATGACGCTAATATTCTCACAATGGGAGAACGCGTTATTGGTCCAGGCCTAGCTAATGATATTGTTGCCATCTTTATGAAAACAGAGTTCGAAGGTGGCCGTCATGCACGCCGTGTAGAGAAAATTAAAACATTAGAGAAGTAATACATCATTACCTATATATATTCGTTTTGCACGAGGAGGATACTCATGAGTTTCTTAGAAAAACAAGACCCTAATATTCAAGCTGTTATCAATCAAGAATTAGCACGCCAACGCGATAAATTAGAAATGATCGCTTCTGAAAACTTTGTTTCTCAAGCCGTAATGGAAGCTCAAGGTAGCGTATTAACTAACAAATATGCAGAAGGGTATCCTGGTAAACGTTATTATGGCGGTTGTGAAAATGTTGATGTTATCGAAACATTAGCTATTGAACGAGCAAAACGCTTGTTCGGTGCAGAACATGCCAACGTACAACCTCACTCTGGTTCTCAAGCAAACTTTGGTGTGTATTTCGCATTATTACAACCAGGTGATACTATTGTGGGTATGAACTTATCCCACGGTGGTCATTTAACTCATGGTTCTCCTGTTAATGTATCTGGTACATATTTTAATGTAGTACCTTATGGTGTAGATGCAGAAACACAACAAATTGATTATGATGAGTTCCGTAAAATCGTATTAGAAGCTAAACCTAAATTGATCATTGCTGGTGGTAGTGCTTATAGCCGTCAAATCGACTTCAAAAAAATGGCTGATGTAGCTCATGAAGTTGATGCTATCTTCATGGTAGATATGGCTCACTTCGCGGGCCTTGTAGCAGCAGGTTTACATCCAAATCCTGTAGAACATGCTGATATCGTTACTACAACAACTCATAAAACATTGCGTGGTCCTCGTGGCGGTATGATTCTTTGCAAAGAAAAATATGCAAAAGCAATCGACAAAGCTATCTTCCCTGGTATTCAAGGTGGTCCTTTAATGCATGTTATCGCTGCTAAAGCTGTAGCATTTGGTGAAGCATTACAACCTGAATTTAAAGTATATGCACAACAAGTTATCGATAATGCAAAAGCATTGGCTGCTGCATTGCAAGAAAAAGGCTTAACAATTGTTTCTGGTGGTACAGATACTCACGTTATGCTTGTAGATGTTCGCAATACTGGTTTAACAGGTAAAGAAGCAGAACACTTACTTGATGAAGTAGGTATTACATGTAATAAGAATACAATTCCATTCGATCCTGCTAGTCCATTTGTAACAAGCGGTATCCGTCTTGGTACACCAGCTCTTACAACACGTGGCTTACAAGTAAAAGATATGGAAGAAATTGCAGACATCATTGCAACTGTTCTTAAAAATCCTGAAGATAAAGCAATTCATGAAGAAGCAAGCAAACGTGTGGCAGCACTTTGTGAAGCGTATCCTTTATACTAATCTATTAGATTAATTATAATAATTACATATTTGTAGTCCTATAAACCTATATGTAGCATAAAAGGGGTGTGCCTAGGCACATCCCTTTTAATATTTTTATGGCATGATTTATTAATCTGTGATAGAGTAAATATGAATATTAAATGGATACCGATAGGGTATGTAAATTATTTATAGGAGGACAGTCATGAAAGTTAATGTTATGACACATCCATTGATTCAACACAAAGTTACATTGATGCGTGATGCAGAAACAGGCTCTAAGGATTTTAGAGAATTACTTGATGAGATTACTATGTTGATGGGTTATGAAATCACTCGTAACCTTCCATTAGAGGATGTAGAAGTACAAACACCTTTAACTAAAATGACTGGCAAACGTATTGCAGGTAAAAAATTGGGTATTATCCCAATTCTTCGTGCTGGCCTAGGTATGGTCAATGGTATGCTTAACTTGATTCCAACTGCAAAGGTTGGTCATATTGGCTTATACCGTGATCCAGAAACATTGAAACCTGTAGAATACTACTGCAAATTACCTTCTGATGTAGGCGAACGCGACTTTATAGTAACAGATCCAATGTTAGCTACTGGTGGTAGTGCAGCAGCTGCTATTACATTGTTAAAGGAAAAAGGCGCTAAAAATATTAAGTTAATGTGTCTTGTTGCGGCTCCTGAAGGTGTGGAAGCAGTGAATAAAGAACATCCCGATGTTCCTATTTATGTAGCGGCCCTTGATGAAAAACTTAATGATCATGGTTACATCTTGCCTGGTTTAGGCGATGCTGGTGACCGTATCTTCGGTACAAAATAAGGGGAATTTTGTAGGGGGGGAGTATTAAAATGATCATTATAAAATGTATATTGGGATTTATTATTTCTTGTATAGTTGTTGATGGTTACATGGATTTTGTCTATGATCCAATATGGACAAAACCTATGTCAATGATTCCAGTGATTGCTGCTTTATTTTTAATACCAGCAATTATTGCAAATAAAAAAGGACGTTCCTTCTTCTTGTGGCTGATTTATAGTAATTTATTGTGGATTGTTGCTTTAGTTCATGCTTTTTCACTTAAGGATAATGATAGTGTTAAGGTTAGAGATAATAATCTTAAGAAATGCCCATATTGTGGGGAATTTATTCGTAATGAAGCTATTAAGTGTCGATACTGTCAATCTGATTTATCAGAATTTTCATCTAAACACAACACTGATGAGAGCAATGGAGAATATGAAATAACTCCAATGGAATTAAAACCTTTTGAAGACTATACTAATCAGTCTAAATAATAATTTATCTAGAAAACGCCCTAGTTGGGCGTTTTTTAGCTTGAATAAAATTCACATAGGGTATAAAATAAATGTGTAAAGGTATTTTTTTATTTTAGGTGGGACGAATTTTGTTCACATGGGACGAAAAACGATTCATACAATCCTAACGGGTAAAGGAGGGACCCGATGAACGAGTTTCTAATGATATGTGAACGTATTGTTCCTGAAATCGTTAGTGTATTAAAGGAGCGATACAAAATATTAAACCACCTAGTTTATGAAGAGCCTATAGGCCGTAGGACATTAGCTACTGCAACGGACCTTCCAGAGCGAACCGTACGAAGTCATATTGAGTTAATGCGTGCTAATGGTCTTGTAGACATTTATAAACCAGGAATTTTTCTCACTGATGAGGGACATGCAATTGTTCCAAAGTTGCGAAATTTTTTAAATGAATTAGATCGTATTAACGAGCTAGAACATCGATTGACTGAAGCACTTCATATCGATAGGGTTATCATCACTCCTACAGAAGGAACGTTGATGGTTAAAAAGTTAGGTTTTGCAGCAGCAAAGCTATTACAGGAATTATTAGAGCCTGACTCTGTAGTTGCTATCAGTGGTGGCAGTACAATGGCTGCAGTGGCCGAAGAGATGCCTGTATTACCATTTAATCCTATTGTTGTACCTGCCCGTGGGGGCGTTGGTGAGGTAGTTGAATATCAAGCTAACGTAATTGCTTCAGTGCTAGCTGAACGACTTCGTGGGACCTATAAAATGCTTCATTTACCTGATGGGCTTTCACAAGACTCATTGCATATGCTCATGACTTGCGAACCTCAAATTAAGGAAATTGGAGATCTCATTAGTAGGACTGACATATTGTTGTTTGGTATTGGTACAGCTATGCGCATGGCAGATCAGCGCCATATAGCTGATGATGTGCGTAAGCAGTTAGTAGATAATCATGCTGTTGGCGAAGCTCTTGGTCAATATTGCGATATAGATGGTAAGTTGATTTATTCCACTAATAATATTGGTTTATCTCTTCCAGATGTTGCAAAAATTCCAAATGTGATTGCTGTGGCTGGTGGCCAAGATAAATCGAGTGCCATTATTGGTGTTATGAGAGCTTGTCAAAAAGGCATACTCATCATTGATGAGCAAGCTGCAGAAGGTATGCGTCAATTGTTACAAATTTCAGCATTATAAGTGAAGTTAGTAGTTAAATATTTTGTTAGAATATTTTTGTTATTAGGAGGATCTAACAATGGCAGTAAAAGTTGGTATTAACGGTTTTGGTCGTATTGGTAAATGTGTAGTACGTGCAGCGATTAACAATCCTGACGTAGAGGTTGTAGCAATCAATGCTACTGGCGATAATGAAGGTACTGCATTATTGTTAAAATATGACTCTGTTCATGGCACAATTCCTAACGAAGTAACATTTGATGAAGACAACATTTATGTTGACGGTAAAAAAATTCGCGTATTCCATGACCGCGATGCTTCTAAATTGCCTTGGTCTGAAGAAGGCGTTGAAATTGTTATGGAATGTACTGGTAAATATCGTGATGCAGAGGAAGCAAAGGTTCATTTGAATCAACCTACTGTAAAAAAAGTATTAATTTCTGCACCTGGTAAAAACGAAGACTTAACTATGGTTATGGGTGTAAACCAAGATATGTATGATCCTGCAAAACACCACATCATCTCTAATGCATCTTGTACAACAAACTGCTTGGCTCCATTTGCTAAAGTTTTATGCGATGAATTCGGTATCAAACGCGGTATGATGACTACAATTCATTCCTATACAAATGACCAAAAAATTCTTGATGCACGTCATAAAGACCCTCGTCGTGCTCGTGCAGCAGCAATGTCTATCATTCCTACAACAACTGGTGCAGCAAAAGCGGTCGCTAAAGTATTGCCACAATTAAAAGGTAAATTAGATGGTTTTGCATTGCGCGTTCCTACTCCAGATGTATCTGCTACAGATCTTGTTTGCGAACTTGAAAAACCTGCTACTAAAGAAGAAATCAACGAAGCATTCCGTAAAGCAGCAGCTGGCGAATTAAAAGGTATCTTAGGTGTATCTGATGTGCCATTAGTATCTTGTGACTTCAGCTCCGATCCACGTAGCTCTATTGTTGACGCTGATTTAACAATGGTTATGGATGGTAACATGGTAAAAGTTGTTTCTTGGTATGATAACGAATGGGGCTACTCCGAACGTCTTATCGATATGGCAGCATTCGTAGCAAGCAAAGGCTTATAATCGGGAGGCTTTGATGAAACAAACAATCGAAGGTTTACAAGTAGATAATAAAACAGTATTTGTTCGTGTTGATTTTAATGTTCCTATGAAAGACGGTGTCATCACTGATGACACTCGTATTCGTAGTGCATTACCTACTATCAATTATTTAATTGAAAAAGGGGCAAAGGTAATTCTTGCTTCTCACTTTGGTCGTCCAAAAGGGGAACGCAAACCTGAAATGTCTTTAGCACCATGTGCAAAACATTTATCTGAGCTTATCAACAAGCCAGTAGCATTCGTAGATGACTGCATTGGCCCTAAGGTTGAAGCAGCTGTAAAAGCATTACAACCAGGCGATGTATTGATGCTTGAAAACTTGCGTTACCATAATGAAGAAACTAAAAATGACCCTGAATTTGCTAAACAATTGGCATCTCTTGCTGATGTAGCAATTAACGATGCATTCGGTGTATCTCACCGAAATGCAGCATCCGTAGTTGGTATTGCTGACTATATCCCTATGGCAGCAGGCTTCTTGCTCAAAAAAGAAATTGATGCATTAAGTGCAGCTGTAGTACATCCAAAAACACCTATGGCAGCTATCATCGGCGGTGCTAAGGTAACAGATAAAATTTCTGTAATTTCTAATTTATTACCAAAAGTTGATGTAATGATCATCGGCGGTGGTATGGCAAATGCTTTCATTAAAGCACAAGGCTGCAACATTGGTAACTCTTTATTTGAAGAAGGTCAAGAAGCTATTGCTACAGATCTTGTTATGGAAGCTCGCGTAGCAGGTGCTAAATTATTGACCCCTATCGATGCTGTAGTAGCTGATGCTTTCAGCAACGATGCAAATACTAAAATCGTTGACGTCGATCAAATTGAAGACGGCTGGATGGTATTAGATATTGGCCCTAAAACTCGTGAACTCTATGTAGAAGCATTGGCGCCAATGAAGACTATTATTTGGAATGGTCCTATGGGCGTATTTGAAATGGAAAACTTTGCAGCTGGTACAAATGCGGTAGCAAAAGCTGTAGCTGAATCCGATGCGATGACTATCGTTGGTGGTGGCGATTCTGTAGCGGCTATTGAAAAAAGTGGCTTGGCAGACAAGATTAGCCATATCTCCACAGGTGGCGGTGCATCTTTGGAATTCTTAGAAGGTAAAATCCTACCAGGTATTGCTGCATTGTCTGAGGCATAATATGAGAAAACCCATTATTGCAGGAAATTGGAAAATGAATGGCACCATTGCGTCTGGATCTATTCTGATCGAAGCGTTTAACAGCGTGTTACAAGATATGGAATTATCCTGTGATGTAGTTGTTTGCCCGCCTTTCACAGCTATTGAACGTGCTGTAGCATTAACACGCGATACAGCGATTGAAGTAGGCGCACAAACCATGGATTATCATGATGCTGGTGCATTCACTGGTGAAATTTCACCACTTATGCTTACAGAGGTAGGCGTCAATTATGTTATTATCGGTCACTCTGAACGCCGTGAATATTATGGTGAAACAGATGAGACGGTAAATGCAAAAATTAAAAGTGCATTTCACCATAATTTGGTACCAATAGTCTGTGTTGGTGAAAGTTTAGAACAACGTGAATCCGGTCATACTCTAGACTGGATTACATCTCAACTTAAAGGTGCTTTGGTTGACGTTCCAAAGGAACAAGTTAGCCAATTGATTGTTGCGTACGAACCAATTTGGGCTATCGGCACAGGAAAAACAGCAACTGCCGATCAAGCTGAAGAAGTATGTAAAGAAATTCGTGATTACATTCGTTCTTTATACGATGATGAGACTGCTGATGCCGTGCGCATCCAATATGGTGGTAGTGTTAAATCCGAAAATGCTCGTGAAATCCTTGGGGAACCCAATATTGATGGTGCCCTTGTAGGTGGTGCATCTTTAGTAGTTGATGAATTTATTGATATTATTAAAGCGGCGAATGAAGTAAGCGCTTAATATGAGGTTAAAAATGGCTAAATTAAAGGCTCCCGTAATGCTAGTTATCCTAGATGGCTTTGGCATGGGAGATCAATCAGATACAACCAATGCTGTAGTACAGGCGAAGCCGCACTGTTTTAATCAATTGTGGGATATGTATCCCCATACAAAATTAGAAGCATCTGGGCTTGCAGTAGGACTTCCAGAAGGACAGATGGGGAATTCTGAGGTTGGCCATTTAAACCTTGGCTCTGGGCGCATTGTGTACCAAGATTTGACTCGTATTACTAAAGACGTTGAATCTGGTGAGTTTTATAATCGCCCTGTTATGCAGGAACTATACGAAGTTGCTAAAAAACAAAGCTTACATCTTATCGGTCTAGTATCAGATGGCAATGTACATTGTTCCTTAGAGCACATTAAGGCAGTTATCAAAGGGGCTCATGATCATGGCATTGAGCACGTTTATGTACATGCCTTGCTCGATGGTCGTGACGTAGCCCCTCAATGTGCACAAGGCTATTTAAAAGACTTAGAAGCGTATATGGCAGAGCTAAACTGTGGAAAAATTGCTACTGTGAGTGGTCGATACTATGCGATGGACCGTGATAATCGTTGGGACCGTGTGGAACTTGCTTACAATGCCATTGTAAATGGTCAAGGTGAAAGAGCAGCATCAGCCTGTGAAGCGGTACAACAATCTTATGACAAAGATGCGGCAGATGAGTTTGTTCTTCCTACGGTAATTGATGCTGAAGGAACGATCAAGAATGGCGATGCTGTTATCTTCTGTAATTTCCGTCCAGACCGAGGTCGTGAGCTTACAAAAGCCTTAGTGTTGCCAGACTTTGATGGCTTTAACCGTGAACCATTATCTTTATACATGGCGACTATGACTAAATATGAAGATGGTTTACCAGTTCATATTGTGTATGAAAAGGACATTTTATCTGAAACACTAGGCGAAGTACTAAGCGTAGGTGGCTATCGTCAATTGCGTATTGCTGAAACAGAGAAATACGCTCATGTTACATATTTCTTCAACGGCGGTAAAGAGAATCCATTTGAAGGTGAGGACCGCATACTTGTGAAATCTCCTCAAGTGGCAACCTATGATTTACAACCTGAAATGAGTGCTTATGAGGTAACTGATAAGGTCGTAGAAGCTATTCAAGATGAAACGTATGACATGATCATCTTAAACTTTGCAAATCCAGATATGGTGGGTCATACAGGTAGCTTTGAAGCAGCTGTTAAAGCAGTTCAGGCTGTAGATACTTGTTTAGGACGCATCGTAGAGGCTATACGTAGTAAGAATGGTCACTTGTTGATTACAGCAGACCATGGTAATGCTGAGCTTATGGTTAATCATGAAACTGGCAAAGTTCATACGGCGCATACAACAAACTTGGTTCCTTTAATTTTAATGAGTGATACCTTAAAAGCAGCTACATTAGAGGCTGGCAAATTATGTGATATTGCTCCTACATTATTAGACTTGGCTGGTATAGAACAACCAAAATCTATGACAGGTCATAGTTTAGTACAAAAAGCATAATATAGAACTTTCACTATATTAGTAGTTAACAAGAGTTATAACCTATATGGTTTTGCTCAATATATAATATCTGTCGCATGACAGTTATCCCATTAGATTTTTATGAGGTGAAGAAATGGCAGTAATTGAACAAGTCATTGCAAGAGAAATTTTAGATTCCCGCGGTAACCCAACTGTTGAAGTTGAAGTATGTTTAGAAGATGGCACTATTGCAACAGCTGCAGTTCCATCTGGTGCTTCCACAGGAAAATTTGAAGCTGTAGAATTACGTGATGGTGATAAATCCCGTTACTCCGGTAAAGGTGTATTAACAGCTATCGATAATGTAAATGCTAAAATTGGTCCTGCCATTATTGGTTATGATGCGACTGAACAAGTAGCTATCGATAACTTGATGTTGAAATTAGATGGTACAGACAATAAATCTAACTTAGGTGCTAATGCAATTCTTGGTGTATCTATGGCAGTAGCTCGTGCAGCGGCAGAATCTTTAGACTTGCCATTGTTTGCATACCTTGGCGGTTTCAACGCAAAAGAATTGCCAGTTCCTATGATGAATATCTTGAATGGCGGCGCACATGCGGATAATAACGTAGATATTCAAGAATTTATGATCATGCCTGTAGGTGCGGAATCCTTTGCTGAAGCTCTTCGTAGCTGTGCAGAAGTATATCATACATTGAAATCTGTACTTCATGATAAAGGTCTTAGCACTGCCGTAGGTGACGAAGGTGGTTTCGCTCCTAACTTGGCATCCAACGAAGAAGCATTAGAAGTAATTTGTGAAGCTATTAAAGCGGCAGGTTATGAACCTGGTAAAGACTTTAAATTAGCTCTTGATTCTGCATCTTCTGAATTCTATGAAGATGGCAAATACAATTTAGCTGGCGAAGGCAAAGTTAAAACAGCTGCTGAAATGGTTGATTTCTACGAATACTTAGTAGGTAAATACCCAATCGTATCCATCGAAGATGGTCTTGCTGAAGAAGATTGGGATGGTTGGAAATTATTGACAGAACGCCTTGGCGACCGCGTACAACTCGTTGGTGACGATTTATTCGTAACTAATACAAAACGTTTGGCTCGTGGTATTGAGCTTGGTGTAGGTAACTCTATTCTTGTAAAAGTAAACCAAATCGGTACTTTAACAGAAGCATTTGACGCTATGGAACTTGCTAAACGCGCAGGTTATACATGTGTAGTATCTCACCGCTCTGGCGAAACAGAAGATACATTTATCGCTGATATTGCAGTAGCTGTAAATGCTGGCCAAATTAAGACTGGTGCACCAGCTCGTTCTGAACGTGTAGCTAAATACAATCAATTGCTTCGTATTGAAGAAATGTTATACGAAACAGCACAATATAAAGGTAATGACGTTTTCTATAACTTAAAATAAAAATCGTCTTAGCTAAAAGTCCAATAAGGGCGCCCTTCGGGGCGCCTTTTTTGTATGCCTAAAAATAGAAAAGTTTTCGCTTCGTGGATTTTTAAAAATAAAAAAGGGATTTTGGTGAGGATGTCGAAACCTATAACGCCATACGCTAGTGTGAGGTAAAAACATACCGAAAGGTATAGGAGGTGACCATGTATGTAGACGTAACATTAGACGACATTATCCTATATGCTTTAGAACATCATGTGAGCGATATTCACTTTGATCCCACAAAAAGTGGTGTCCAAGTTCGGTTACGACAAGATGGATTACTACGAACAAATATGACTGTGTCTTCTGAAGAGGCTGAACTTATTATCAACCGCATCAAGGTTTGTAGTGCATTAGATATTAGTGAAAAAAGATTGCCTCAAGATGGTCGATGGGCTTGGAGTCATAAGGATACATCTGTAACTATGCGCGTATCTACCTTGCCCAGCTTATATGGTGAAACTTTGGTCTGCCGACTTATGGGAAATGAAGGGAGTCATAAAGACTTAACAGCCTTAGGTATGCGTGCAGATATTTTTGAGCATATTAAACAATTACTTAAACGTCCTTATGGCTTACTTCTAATCTGTGGACCTACAGGTAGTGGTAAAACGGCTACTTTATATGCCATGTTACGCATGTTAAATCTCGAGGAAACAAAGCTCATATGTCTTGAAGATCCCGTAGAGGCTGAAATTAAAGGAGCCATACAAATTGGTATTAATGAGAAGATTGGCTTTACATTTGCCAAAGGGCTTAGATCAGTGCTACGGCAAGATCCAGATACGATTATGATTGGTGAAATCAGGGATAAGGAGACTGCAGAGCTGGCCGTTAAATCTGCTTTAACAGGGCATCGAGTGTTATCTACAATTCATACTAACACAGCTATTGGTGTTGTAACGCGTCTCATGGATATGGGGGTAGAACCGTATTTAATACGGGCTACTTTAATGGGGGCAATAGCGCAACGTTTAGTTCGAAAATTTGATGGCACCACGTATCATGGACGGACTGCGCTCTTTGAATATTTAGAAATACCAACCAATTCAGTTCACTGGGATCAATTAGAAGCACATTTACTTGTGTCCCTAGAGGATTCCGCTCGTGAAGCTGTATCTCAGCATGTTACATCGATAGAGGAGGTGCATCGTTGTGGACTCATGCTGTAATAGTGGAAGTTTAGAAACCATTGTTGAACAAGCAATACAATTATCATCTACAGATATTCATCTACAATGTGGTGAGCCTATCTATTTGCGACATGGTGATGGATTGAAGGCTACTTCGTTTATATGTACTACTATCTTAATTGAAGATATTTTACGACGTTGTGGTATAGCCTCTTATGAATGGCAATCTCTCGATGAAGCTTGTTCCTGTTGTGGCGTGCGTATACGTGTTCATCTATATAAGGCTAATCAAACGATATGTGGGACACTGAGGTTATTGTGCCATCAACAACTTAAGCTAGAGGATAACAGTGAAGGACATTTACTTCAAAAACTATGTGAAGCACATGATGGTCTATTGCTTGTATGCGGGCCTACAGGTAGTGGGAAAAGTTTTACCTTAGCCTGTTGTATTGACTATATAAATCAAACTATGGAGCGCCATATCATTACCTTAGAAGACCCCATAGAATTTGAGTTTAAGCCTAAGAAATCTTTAATTCATCAACGCCAATTAGGTGCCGATATTAAGTCTATGTCTAATGGTATTCGCGATGCATTGCGAGAAGACCCAGATGTCATTATGGTTGGAGAGCTTCGAGATCGTGAAACATTAGAGGCCGCACTTCATGCGGCCGAAACGGGTCATCTTGTGATGGCCACTATGCATACGCAAAGGGCCGTGATGGCAGTTCACCGCATGATTTCACTATTTCCTGGTGAACAACAAGAGGAGATTCGCAGTCAAATATCTCAAGTGTTACGTGCTGTTATATGTCAACGACTCCTTAGGTGGAATAAAAAGTTTATTACCATTCGTGATATTTTGTTAAACACTCATGCAGTGGCAAATTTAATACGCACCCGTAAGGAACCGCAAATTATCTCTATTCAAGAAACACAACTGCCTATGAAAACACTAGAAATGGCCGTACGAGATGTAAAAGCACAATATGGAACGCAGCATCAACTACATATGCTATTAGATCAACAATTATCGTAGGTGCAGATATGGAGGCTTATGAATATGTCGTAAAAAATGAGAATAATGAAACAGTAAAAGGTTTGATGTGGGCAGATTCAGAACAGGAGGTCGGTACACGGTTAAAGCGCGATGGATATAAGATTTATAAAATCACTTTACAAGTAAATAAGAAAAAGCATAAGTGGAATCATACCATGGTGGTAGATGTAACTTATCAATTAGGACTACTCATCGAGTCTGGTGTGCCTTTACGGAGGGCATTACAGTTACTCTGTCATGGGAAGCAAGGGCTTTTATATACAGCCCTCTATGAATCGATTGAGAGAGGTCAAACCTTATCGCAAGCATTGCGTAGTGAAGGCTGCCCTGCGATAGCCTTAGCACTACTAGAAAGTGGAGAGGCAGCAGGCACTTTAGGTGAAAGCTTACAATACATTTCACGTCACTATGACTGGGAGCGACAATTGCGACAAAAGGTTATGAGTGCTATTTCTTATCCTATATTTCTTCTTCTCATGATGAACGTATTCTTTCTCGTTACCATCCTGTTTATCATTCCATCCTTTGAGAAGGTTTTTACTACCATGCATATTACATTACCATTGATGACACGAGCCCTCTTTGCATTAGGACAAGGGCTAAAGAATCATCCTATATTAGTCTTTATTATGCAGTGTGTAGGTATAGGCGCTTTAGTCTTTGCATACCATCAACATAGTATAAAACGCAAAGTACATCGTTGGCTTTGGCTGTTGGCTCACAGATACCAATGGATGACCTGCATTTACTATACAAGTATGCTAAAGGTTTGGGCCCTTTTGTTAGATTCTGGAATTTCTATTATTCATACTATGAATATCACAAGACCTTTATGGGGCAATATGTATGGTGCCGAATGTAGTGAGAAAGTAGAGGCAAAGTTATTAACGGGTCATTCTTTTGAAGAGAGCCTTAGATCTGAGAATATTGGAAATTCCTTTATATGGCAAATGATTTCTATTGGCGAGGAAAGTGGAGAGCTCGTTAAGATGCTACATCATTGTGGACATTACTATGAATCTATACTTTCAAAATATATCGCCCGACTAGAGAGGCTTTTAGAACCAATTTTGCTAACTGTAATGGGAATTGGTGTAGCTGTTTTAGTTGTATCTGTTATGTATCCATTATTTACGTCTATTGCTAAGTTGGGAGGACAATAGCTATTTATAGTTAGCACAATAGAGGTCAATATAAATGGATAGCTGTTATTTAATCATTATAAGGAGGATATTATGAGTTCTGTTATACATATGGTTCATGGTTTAAATTCTCGATTAGAACTATGTGGTCAATGGGTTTTAGACCACTTACATATTTCTCGTGTTCGGGAAAATCTCAAGAAGTCGAGAAAAGGGGGCTTTACCCTTGTTGAGTTAATGGTTGTGGTAGCCGTTATTGCCATATTGGCAGCTATTGCGATGCCACAATTTTTATCTGCTGCTGATAGAGCACGAAATGCGAAGGAAACGGCAGATATTCAAATCATAAAAAATGCAACGCAGCTCTATATGATCGACAAGAATGTAGATACACCACCAACTGTAGAAAATCTATATAAAGAAGGTTATCTTACAGAACATGTTAAGACTCCAAAGGATAAGGAATATACCATTACTTATGAAGTGGTTAATGGCGGTACGGCAAAAGCAGTTGTAGTTAAAGCACCTGACGCACCTTAACGTAACTTATATCTAGAATTTAATATCTAGCGTTGATTGTATGGAAGGACAAGGTATGAAAGGGACGCATTATGTTATAGCCCTGATCGTGTATATAGCATCCATAGTACTACCTATTATAGTTTCATCCCAGGTAATATCCTTTATTCACGTTGCTTTGTATGCTGTGTTTTCACTCATCATCATAGCAGGTGCTACCATCGATATGCATTACTATATATTACCTGATGAAGGGGCCTTAGTGCTTGTTATAGGTGGCATTTTGTACAGCTTTCTAAATGATAAGTCTATGCTTATAACGATTATAAGTGTTATGACTGTAGGTACTATTACATATGGACTTCGTCTTATTAGTCATAAAGGTTTTGGACTAGGCGATGTGAAATGGTTTTCTGCTATTTCCATGTGGCTTACGCCCTGGGAGATTATATGCTTTTTTTACGTAGCCTTTTGCGTTGGTTCTCTCTATCTCTTACTAACGAGCTATCGTAATCGATATATTCCATTTGGTCCCTTTCTATGCTTTGGTGGTTGGTGTGCCTTACATGGCGGGTCCTATATGGAGGTGTTATATCAATGGTTAAGGCACAACCTATACATCATCAGTTTGGCTCTTTGTTAGCCGAGTGGATTATTGCTATTAGTTTATTTTTACTTTTGATTTCTCTGTCTTTGCCTATTGTTACGACGCCCAGTCGTTATACCTTAAATGGAAGTACTCAAGAAGTGGTATATATGTTAAAAAAGGTTCAACTTTGGTCTATGCTTGGTCATAAGTCGAATGGGAAAGGGCGCATGTTATTTATATTAAATAAAGATAGCTATACCTTAGAGGAGGATGCGCATCATCATACAGTCGATATATCGTTACCTACAGGGATTGAAAATGTACAACCTTTAACGATTATCTCCTTTTCTTCTCTAGGACTGCCTTATGATGGAACGGAACTTATTTTACGGGATCGAGAAAGTGGTGAGAGAAATCGTATATGGATATCTGTGCAGACGGGACGTATTCGATGGGAAGAAGTACACTAAGGGATTTATGTATGGAGATGCCTTAGTATCAACAGCCATTATTATGTTTATATTGCCTGTTATACTATCTGTATTTTGGATGGCGACCCTGACAATCTATAAGGCTTATTATTGGGATTATATAGTACAAGACACTGTAACATATTTAGAGGAAAGTAAGTCCCAGTATTACAAAACAGGTCACATTCAAGAAGGGATTCATAACTCTCAATTTATTATGAGCCCTAGGGAATCTATTACTTATAAAACACACATAGAATCTACCGTAGAGAATGGCATTGCCCTACAACGATTAACTGTACAGGCCATAGATAATGAAACTATTGTGTATAGCTTATCTCTCGTTTTGGAGGAAATACGTTGAGTACTCATGATAAACAAAGTGGTTTTATTTTGTATTCCACACTTATGAGTATAACTATTTCTACTATCGTTCTAACCTTATTATTAGGGATAGTTTTTTACGGAGTTATGTGGAATGCAAAATTAATAGATAGTGTTGCGATGATGGAGGATGGCCGGTATACAAGGCGTATGGTTGTAGCTCAAATTATATGGAATCCTGTACAGGTAACTGTAGAGGATAGAAATAAGACTTTATATGTTCACGATACTAAACGGACTACATTAACTGTACAACGCCATGCGCTGTATAGAAAACTTACGGATGGCAGCTTGCAGCCGGTTAGTGGTAGCCGCATTATAGGTACAAAAGATAAGCGAAATGTGGGGTATACACAAGAGCATCCATTTAGTATAGATGAAAGTGAAACTATCCACATGCGTTGGTATATTACTAATCGATTTACTGGTGATAAGCAATATACTGCTGGATATGGAGGATTAGCTATATATGAAGTTTCTATAGGTCAAAGTAGTATATATGATTGGTATAAATATCATGAGGAACCGAGTCATGAACATGGGAGCCCATAATGATGGATTTATTACATATGTAGCGATACTTACAATGTCTTTTTTATTATTGTTAGCCTTTATGGGGCTGCGTATTGGTCAAATTTGTGAAGGTAATGCAATAGATGAATTGCATTTAGAAGAGGCACACTATGCAGCTCAAAGTGGAGCACATTGGTTTGTAGGCTATTGTAGAGCGGGTAATACATGGGACTTTCAGCAAAAGCTAATAGTAGCTGATGATGCGGACGTGGAAATAACGATTGAAGCTGACTCAGTATCAGAAAACCCTCGTCATGTTATGAGTTATGGGAAATTGAAGCGTCACAAAATTGTCAGTCGAGTACATATGTATGTGACGGTAGATAAGGATAATAATATGCATGTTATAAAGGTGAAACCATATTGAGGTGAATCTATGAAACGAAAAAAGAAAATACATACTGGAGTATGCATTACAGATGAACGTATTGTATGTGTTACAGCTCATGTAGAAAATAAAACTATGGTCATTACCGATGCACTAGAAATGAAACGCAGTGCACCTATTGATGAGGATATTCGAAAATTTATTGAAATGTATGATTTAGATGATGGTGCCTACAGTATTGTTGCAAATATTGATACACAAATGCATGTGGCACCTTATGATCCTCACGATTTTGATATGAAAGAGTTCATCAAGTGGAATGTAGAGGATTACTTTAGCTTTGATGGAGATTGCTTCCAAATGGATGCGTGTCGTCGAGAATATCCAAGACATAATTATCATATGTTTATGGTAGCTGTAGAGCGTCATTCATTAGAACTGTTAAAACAAGGAATAAGAGACACTTATGCTCCAGTAGATGTAATCGATTTTTGGCCTATCCCTATTTGTTACAGTTTGATGCGGCGTAGTGGGACTGTAACTGGCGTTGTTGAAAAGGGTGATTTACACTTATGGCTATGGTGGAACGATATATGTATTCAAGAATGTAGAATTCCAATTACTAGTACCGATGTATCAGAAGGGATAGAACAGCTTGAGACTAGATTGCAGGAGTTTGGCGTAGATGAAATACAAGGTATTAAGCTGTATGGTTTAGAACAGTTAACGGAAGAGGAACGAACGGATATGGAAGCTATTATTTCTATATATGGAGAGACGGACTATATTCCTCTACTATTTTTAGGTCGTGGTCGTAATCGGTGTAAACTAGGCCAACTAGATTGGGATATGGCCATTGGTATGGCAGCAAGGGGGCTTAAATGGATTGGCTTGGGCTGGTAAGGATAGACACATTAATTTAATGCCTCGTTCGTTACATTGGCATAGTATATGGCATAGATATCGATATTATCTATATGGAATGAGTATTATATACGGAATAGTAGGATTATTATCTCTAGGTTATTGCTGGACTAGTTACGAACATTATAAAGCTGAAAAATCAGAACTATTGAGTCTATTAGAAAATTCACAGTATCAGTCTATAGGGAAACAGTATGCAGATATAATAGCCGTTAAAGATCAAATTCTTAAGAATAGTTCAAAAAATAATACATCATCTATGATTCAAAATACTATAGTCCTATATGTCATTGATATAGCTATGGAGCAAGGTATTAGTTTACAGCACCTCCATATAAAAGATGGACAGATTAGTGTGGATGGTGTAGGTGTTACTGATGATGCGTGTCGTAAGTTTATAGCTAGTCTTCAACACAGATTAATAGGAATGGAGTGTCATGGAACAGTTAAAGCAGATAAAGGTATATATACATTCCATGTGGAAGGATCTAAAGGAGAGCACAACACATCCAGTAGAGAAGATACTAATGATCGTAATAGTGTGGAGCATCATCATTAGTAGTTCACTATATGGATTTATTAGTTTAAATCAGAAAGTTACTCAATTAAAAGAGCGACAAGAAAACTATGTTATTAAAATACATGCTGAGTCAGATTATATTGTATCTAAGGAAGCCAAATTGTTAGAGTCATTTAAGCAAAATAAGGTATCTAACACGAGTTCTAATACAAGTGTTTTTGATTCTTTGCAAGGAGAACCATTAATGATTGTTAGTACTGATGAGCATGAAGGTGTATTAGAGTTAACTGTATTAGGGAGTACAGAACGACTTATAAACTGGATTAATACTGTTGATGAGAAAGAACCTTCACGCCGTATAGAAATAGAGGACATAGAACGGAAAGGCAATGTAGTATATGTACATTGTGCAGTGAAACCAATTATGAGGTCTTAACATATAAATTATTTTTAGTAATACTAATAGAGACAGATTATAGAGAGTTAGTCTATAGTCTGTCTTTGTTTTTGTAGCATTTTATAGTACAATGAAGGATATGAAATAATAAGGGGCACATAAATAGATGATAATAAAACGCAATATTATGCTCATCGGTTCTATGGGAAGTGGCAAAAGTCATTTCGGTCGTAATCTTGCAGAACGCAAGGGATGGCAATTTGTAGATACTGATCGCGTATTAGAAGGTCGTTTTGGGTTGCCTATTGCTGAAATATTCAAGAAAATTGGAGAAAAAGCATTCCGTCGTGCTGAAATGGATGTACTTAAAAAGGTATGCTTATACCATGAAGCGGTTATATCTGTAGGTGGTAATTTTCCGATTGAACATCGTACGTTAAAAGTATTAAAAAAATACTCATATATTATTGGTATTCGCGCTGCACAATTTCGTATTGTGAGCCGTGTAAATCGCCGAATTGGGAAACGGCCAACTATGGATTACAATAATGTACATGCTTTTGTACACGCTATGATACTATCCTGGAAACCAGTATATAAGCAGTGTGATTTTGTACTAGATACAACAAATGGTCGGACCTATGATTTTATGCAACGTATTGAAGATGAATTATTTGCTTCAGGTGTGCAATTTAAAGCAAGACGTCAACCCAATGATATGAACAATGGAGATGATAAAGAATCATCTCAAGAACTAAAACTAAATAATTATGTTACTAGAAATACAAATGATAGTAGAATACCTAAGAAAATAGAAGCTCATAAACGAACTTCTCAAACATTAGGTTCTAATAAGGTAGGATCTAATAAGGTAGGACCTAATACATCTTGCTGTGATAAACGTCGTAAACAGAAGACATCTAATCAGACAGGTAAAGGACGTAAGTCAGAAGCTATATCCAAACAACATGCACCACAAGGGGGTAATGGATATGAGAAGAATCGCAATACTAACAAGCGGCGGAGACGCACCTGGCATGAACGCCGCCATCAGAGCGCTAACTAGAAAAGCAATCCATGAAGGGTTTGAAGTGTTCGGCGTTGAGCGGGGCTATTTAGGCATTATGGAAGAGCAATTTATTCCATTATCAAACCGCTCTGTAGGAGGCATTATTACTCAAGGTGGAACGATGCTAAAAACAGCTCGTTTTCCAGAGTTCCAAAATGAGGATGTTCAAAAAAAGGCCTATGATATATTGAAGTCTCATAGTATTGATCACCTTATTGTTATCGGTGGTGATGGATCTATGCGAGGCGCTACGAGTTTAGCGAAACTAGGTATGTCCACAATGACTATTCCTTGTACCATAGATAATGATATGGGTGGTACCCAATATACTATAGGTTTTGATACGGCGCTCAATACTGTGGTTGATGCGGTTGGTAGAATTCGTGATACTTCTAATTCACATGAACGAGTAGCCATTGTCGAAGTAATGGGACGTAAGGCCGGTCATATTGCGCTTAAAGCTGGACTTGCATGTGGTGCAGAAATTGTACTCGTTCCTGAAAATCCTATGCCCTTACATGAGGTGTGTCGCCATTTGAAGGAGACACAGATTCGTGGTAAAGAATATAGTGTGATACTCGTTGCAGAAGGTGCTTATAATAGTGGGGAAGTTAAATCCTATATTAAGGAACATACGGAATTTGATCCGAGCTTGACCGTATTGGGTTATTTACAACGCGGTGGCGGTCCATCTGCATTTGATGCTATTTTAGCGGCTCGTATGAGTGAAACCTGTATTGAGTTATTGATGAATGGTACAGATAATCGATTATTGGGCTATATAGATGGTCATATTCGTCCTATTTCCTATCAAGAGGCTGAAAGTCTTAATTTCCCTATCAATGATAAGGACTATACACTTTTATCAATCTTAAGCAGTTGATATTATCTAATGACCCGAAAGGGTCATTTTCTTTTTATCATCATTTATTCATTAATGAAATTATATTGCATAAAAGTAATTGGTGCTGTATAATTTAAAAATACTAATAGTATCATCATAAATAGATACTTTATTGGCAATATCTTCATCTTTTTATAAGGAGATTATAATGAAAGAATTCTTACAAAAGCATCGTAAACGCATTATTGCTGGTGCTGTTGTTCTTTGTGTTCTTGGTGGTGGTACATACTACTACATGCATAGTGAAGGTTCTAAGCAAACACAAAACTTATATACTACTGGCAAGGTAGAAAAGGGTGATGTAAAAACAAGTATTAGTGCTACAGGTACTATTAACCCTGTTAATTATGTAGACGTTTCTACGAATGTGGCTGGTAAACTTGAAAAAGTTTTAGTTAAAGAGAATGATCAAGTTACAGCTGGTCAAGTGATTGCCTATATTGATACACGTCAATTACAAGCCTCTGCAGATGATGCTCGTGCTGCATTATCTAAGGCGGAACTTGATATGAACCGCTATAAAGCATTAGCCGATCAAAATGCTATTGCTCAACAAACCTATGATGATTCTGTAACAGCTTATGAACGGGCAAAATCTACGTATGACCGTGCAGCAGCAGATTTAAATGATGCTACTATTACAGCGCCAATGTCTGGTACTGTTATTGGTACACCGTTGAAAGCTGGTCAAACTATCAGTACTGGCATTTCTACACAAATGATTATCGCTACGATTGCAGATTTAAGTGATTTAGAAATTTACCTAACTGTAGATGAAACAGATATTGGTAGTATTAAACAGGGTGCTAAAGTAGAATTTACAGTAGACTCTAAACCAGGTGAAACTTTCACAGGTTACGTGTCTGAAATTGCAAAAGGTACAAAAGGCAATATGGGCGCTACAAGCAATAGCGTTGTGTACTATACCGTAAAAGTTCAAATTCCTGAAAATATTTCCAACAATTTCTTACCATCTATGACGGCTCGTGCAACTATCTTTGGCGAAGACATTAAAAATACATTGGTAGTACCTCTTACTGCAGTGCGTACAGATAAGCAAGGGGAATATGTATATGTTATTAAAGATGGTCAACCAGTACGTACAGCTGTTTCTACAGGTGTAACTGGTGATACTAATGTACAAATTCTAAAGGGTTTATCTGAAGGTGATGAAATCATCGTAAGTGGTGATGTAACAGCACCTAAGAATAATAACCGTGGACCGTTCTAATAGTAGGTGAATATGAATCAAGCAGTAATCGATATACAAGGGATTACGAAGACCTATGTAAATGGTAAATTATCGGTGCCTGTTCTGCATGGTATTGATTTACAGGTCAACAAAGGCGAATTTGTGTCTATTATGGGGCCATCTGGTTCTGGTAAATCTACCTTTATGAACATACTTGGTTGTTTAGATAGACCAACAACAGGTTCATACCGCCTAAATGGCGATGAGGTTGCTACCTTATCCGACGATGAATTGGCCTTTGTACGAAACAAACAAATAGGCTTTGTATTCCAAAGTTTTAACTTATTAACAAAATTGACAGCCTTAGAGAATGTGGCGCTCCCTATGATTTATGCAGGGATGGATAAAAAGTCACGTAATGAACGTGCTGCAGCATTGTTATCCTCTGTTGGCCTTGGGGATCGTATGGATCACTTGCCATCTGAGTTATCTGGTGGTCAGCGTCAACGTGTAGCCATAGCTCGTGCGTTAGCGAATAATCCGGCTATCATCATGGCCGATGAACCGACAGGCAACCTTGACTCCAAGTCGACTATTGATGTTATGAATATCTTTAGAGGTCTCTATGATGAAGGGCGTACAATTATCCTCGTTACTCATGAACCTGAAATTGCAACCTATGCAAGTCGTAATGTAGTATTGCGTGATGGTTTGATTGTAGAGGATTCTCAAAATCTTAATATGACGCCTGTACAGGAGGTGCCACATGTATAAAGAGAGTTTCTTAATGGCATGGGCATCCCTCATTGCTAATAAAATGCGTTCCATTTTAACCATGTTAGGCATCATCATCGGTGTAGCTGCCGTAATTGCCTTAGTATCTATTGGTAATGGTGTAAAGCAAGATATTCAAAACTCCATCTCTAGCTTAGGATCTAATCTATTGATGGTTATGCCTGGGGCACCACGCACACCAGGGGTTCGACCTTCTGCAGGTTCTATGAAGTCTTTAAAGGTTTCTGATTACGAAGCGATTTCAAAATTGGATGGTGTAAGAGCTGCCAGTCCGATGACAAATGGTTCGTATGTAGTAATTTATCAAAATAAAAACTGGACCACTTCTGTATCTGGTGTTAGTTATAACTATTTAGATGTAAACAATTGGTCTATGAAATCTGGTCGCTTCTTATCTGAAAAGAATGTACAGAATCGTGAACGTGTGGCAGTAGTAGGTAAAACAGTTGTTAAAAATCTATTTGGTGATGAAGATCCAGTAGGTGCAGAAATTCGTGTTAAAAACATTCCGTTCCGTATCATTGGTGTCCTTAATAGTAAGGGCAGTGGTGCTATGGGTAATGACCAAGATGATATGGTTATTATCCCGTATACTACAGCTATGGAACGGGTAGAAGGTGTTGATTATCTTCGAATGATCTACGTAGTAGGTAAGGATGAAAACGGTATCGATCGTTTACAATCCGATATTGAAAACCTGTTGCGCGTACGTCATGGAATCAAGGATACTAATCTAGATGATTTCAATATTCAGAACATGAACTCCATCATGGAAACTATGGAGGAAACTACAGGAACATTAACATTATTCCTTGGCGCTGTAGCTGCTATCTCTCTCGTTGTTGGTGGTATCGGCATTATGAATATTATGCTCGTATCAGTAACAGAACGGACAAGAGAAATTGGGGTGCGTAAGGCTTTAGGTGCAACTTATAGTGTTATCGTTACACAGTTCCTTATCGAGGCTGTTGTTATCAGTCTGATGGGGGGCATTATAGGGATTATACTCGGCATAGGCTCATCTAAGCTGATTGGCATGGCTTCGGGTATGAGTACGGTTATATCTGTACCAACTATTGTAATGTCTTTTGCCTTTTCTATGGCAATAGGTTTGATCTTTGGTATTTATCCAGCTCGCAAGGCGGCAAAACTTAATCCAATTGATGCATTACATTATGAATAGTCTTAAATTGTAAGTGTGTATTTTTAAGAACATACTAATAAATAGATAGAGTTATTCGCATATGGTGCGTTGCATGATACAATATGTATGATGTAACGCACCATTTTTATATGCTTGTATGTAATTTGTGCTATATACTTATGAAACTTTCATACAAGCAATTTGTAATAAACGGGGTATGTAGATTACCTAATCTACGGGTAAGTATATTGAATGGAGAAACTTATGGCTACAACATTGTTAGAATATTTCAACGAATTACGAAATCAGAATCCATTTTCTTGGGTAAAAGATTCTGAAATTACAGCAGTTGAACCAGGTCATGCAGAAATGACCTTACAAACAAATGATACAGAGTATTGTAATTTCCGAGGGGATTTACATGGTGCCGTTTGTATTGGTTTAGCAGATAGTGTAATGGGGACCGCTTGTTTCACATTGGGCAAATCTGTTAGCACTATTGATCTTAATGGTAACTATGTGAAAGCTGTTAAGGGTGGTACTGTATTGCGTGGCGTAGCCAATGTAGAGCATAATGGTAAAACAACTATGGTTGCTACAGCACGTATCTATAATGAATTAGGTGAACTAGTTCATTTAGCACGTGGTACATTTTTTGTACTAGAAGAGAAGTCATTACCTGAATTACCATGGCGTTTTATTGAAGAAGACAACCCTGATTTGGTATAATATAGTTTAGACTTTTAAATATAGGAGGATGCTTTAATGAAAGAAGAATTACAACGGATTAAGGCTGAAGCTCTTGATGCGATTAAAGGGTTGACAGATATACAATCACTGCAAGATATACGCGTTAAATATTTAGGTAAAAAAGGTGAGGTAACGGCATTACTAAAAGGTCTTGGTAAATTATCTCCAGAAGAACGCCCGAAGGCTGGCGCCCTCGTTAATGCTGTTCGTGAAGCATTAGAAGCCGAAATTGATACGGTTAAAGTTCGTATGGAAACGGCAGAGTTAAACGCTCGTTTAGAACAAGAACGCATCGATATTACATTGCCTGGTCGTGCACAAAAAGCTGGTCATATCCATCCATTAACTAAGGTTAATGAAATGATTGAGGACTTCTTCATGAAAATGGGGTATACCGTTGAAGAGGGGCCAGAAATTGAACAGGATTACTTTAACTTCGAATGCTTAAACTTGCCTAAAGATCATCCTGCACGTGATATGCAAGATTCCTTCTATATTACAGAAAACTTCTTATTGCGTACGCATACATCTCCAGTACAAGCTCGTACAATGCAACGTCATGAGCCTAACAGCCCAATCCGTATGATTGCGCCTGGTAAGGTTTATCGTTGGGATTATGATGCAACACATTCCCCAGTATTCCATCAAGTGGAAGGTCTCATCATCGATGAGCATATTACATTTGCTGATTTGAAAGGCACATTAGAGTCCTTCTTACGTCATATGTATGGGGATGAAACAAAAGTACGTTTCCGTACAAGCTTCTTCCCATTCACAGAACCATCTGCAGAAGTAGATATTTCCTGTGTAATGTGTGGTGGTGAAGGTTGCCGTGTATGTTCTCATACAGGTTGGCTTGAAATCTTAGGATGTGGTATGGTTCATCCAGATGTATTGCGTATTAATGGGTACGATCCTGAAAAGGTTAAAGGCTTTGCCTTTGGTATGGGCGTAGAACGTATTGCTATGCTTTTATATGGCATTAATGATTTACGTCTATTCTTTGAAGATGATGTACGATTCTTGGAACAATTTTAGGAGGAACTCATGAAAGCAAGTTTACAGTGGATGAACGAATACGTGCCTGTGGATATGAATCGTCCTGCTCAAGAATTGGCCGATGAATTAACACAAGCAGGGATTCCTGTAGAAGATGTCATTGCTATGGATAATGGCATTAAGAAAATTTATACTGGTAAAATCGTAGAAATCACAAAACATCCAGATGCAGATAAATTACAAGTATGTCAAGTTGAATGCCTTACTGAAGAAGGTGAGCCTGTTACAAAACAAATCGTAACAGCAGCAACAAATGTAGCGGTAGGTCAAATCGTACCTGTAGCGTACCATAAATCTCGCTTAGCTGATGGAACAGAAATTAAAAAAGGTAAATTGCGCGGCGAGGTATCTGAAGGTATGTTCTGTTCTGTTGCAGAATTTGGTATCTCCAGCGATTTAGTATTGCCAGAAGAAGCACAAGGTATTTATATCTTTCCTAAAGGCACACCAATCGGCCTTGATGTAAAAGATGTATTAGGCTTAAACGACATAGTATATGAATTTGAATTGACTGCAAACCGTGCGGACTGTTTCTCCATGGTTGGTTTATCCCGTGAATTCGGCATGATGACAAATCAAAAAGCTTTATTCCCTGTTATCATGGTTAACGAAAATGGTGAGTCCATTGAAGGCAAAGCATCTGTATCTATCGAAGCGGATGATCTTTGCACGCGATTCATGTCTCGTATCGTTACAGATGTAAAGGTTGAACCATCCCCATTGTGGATGCAAAATCGTTTGCGTAACAGCGGCATCCGTCCTATTAATAATGTGGTAGACGTAACAAACTATGTTATGTTAGAACTTGGTCAACCTATGCATGCCTATGACTATGACCATGTAAAAGGGCATCAACTAGTGGCAAGACGTGCTAAAAATGGAGAAGTTCTTGTTACACTTGATGGTTCTGAACGTGAATTAAATGATTCTATGCTTATTATTGCCGATGCAGAACGCCCTGTAGGTGTAGCTGGTATCATGGGTGGCTTTGATAGCGAAGTAACAAATGAAACTACTACTGTTATGCTTGAAGCTGCTGTGTTTAATGGACCATCCATTCGCCGTACTGCAAAAGCGCTTGGTATGCGTTCTGAAGCATCTGGACGTTTTGAACGTGGCGTAAACCATAAATACACTGCTTATGCTATCGACAGAGCAGCACAGTTGTTGCAACAAATTTGCCCATCCTGTAAAGTTGATGTAGGCATTATCGATGTGTACAAGAACCCTGTAGAGCAACATACAGTTACTTTCACAGCAAATCAAATCAACGATTACTTGGGTACAAATATCGAAAAAGACGAAATGGTTCGCATTTTGACTGCTCTTGAATTCGTTGTAACTGAAGAAGGGGACCAATTATCTGCCCTCGTTCCAACATGGCGCGGTGACGTAACAGTAATGCCTGATATCGCTGAAGAGGTAGCTCGTATTTATAACTATGATAATATTGCTCCTACAATTCCTGTAGCCGTATTGTCCTCTGGTGGTATGACGCCTAAGAAAGCTCTTACGAAAGAGGTAACACATACGTTAGCTAAATTGGGTATGACTCAAATCATTACATTTAGCTTTATGCATAAAGATGGTCTTTCCAATATGATGCTTCCTGAAGGGGATAGTCGTTATACAGCCATTCCAATTTTGAACCCTATTTCCGAAGAATTCCCTTATATGCGTACTACATTGGTACCAGCTGTTATTGAAGCAGCCAAACGCAATATTGCGCAACAAAATAAGGATCTTTGGTTATTTGAAACAGCGAATGTATATGAACCAAAAGCATTGCCTTTGACAGAGGTACCTCATGAACGCCCTATGGCTTGTGGTATCTTGATGGGCAAAGCAAACCAAGCTGGCTGGAATCAAGCAGAACGCACTACAGATTTCTATGATGTAAAAGGTATCGTAGATGCGTTGTTGGCTGAACTAGGTGTTAAAGGCTACGAAATTAATCGTGGCACTGAACCTTACTTCCACCCTGGTGTAAGTGCTCAATATGTAGTTGATGGTAAAATGATTGCTCAATATGGTGAATTACATCCACAAGTGAGTAAAAACTTTGATTTACCAGGAAAAGTATACATGTTTGAAATCGATTTGGAAGCAGTATTATCCTTAACGATTCCACCATTCCGCTATACATCTTTCAGTAAATTCCCAGGTACTAGCCGTGACCTTGCTATCGTAGCACCAGTGTCCGTATCTAGTGGTGAAATTTTATCTATCATTAAAGAGCATGGTGGTGAATATTTAGAAAGTGCATCTATCTTCGACGTTTACGAAGGTGAACATATCGAAGCTGGTTACCGCAGTCTTGCATACAACTTGCAATTCCGCTCTATGGAAGGCACGTTGAATGATGAAGATATTGATGGTAACATTCAAGCTATTATCGATGCATTAGCAGAAATTAACTGCAGATTACGTTAATCTCAAGCAGTATATTGAAAGGGTTTACCGTATGGTAAACCCTTTTAGTACTATAGTTATACCTTTAGTTAGGTAGAAAGGATTATCCATGGAATTATTGGCTCCTGCCGGTACGATGGAAAACTTTATAGCCGCTTTAGAATCTGGGGCTGATGCTATTTATCTTGGCGGTAAAGGCTTTAATGCTCGCGCTCATGCAGCGAACTTTGGCATTGAAGAACTAGCTGAGGCTATTCGTTTGGCTCATATTTTAGATGTGTCCGTATATGTAACCGTAAATATCCTCATAGGTGATTCCGAATTAAAGGATCTCGAGGCGTATTTAAAGGACTTAGAGCGCATCGGTGTGGATGCTATTATTGTTCAAGATTTAGCAGTTGCTAAATTGGCACAACGAGTGGCGCCTAAACTTCACTTGCATGGCAGTACGCAGATGACGGCGGCTACATTAGATGCTGTTCGTTTTTATGAAAGCCTCGGTTTTACCCGTGTTGTGTTAGCCCGTGAATTGAGCCTTGCAGAAATTGAACATATTTGTAAAAACTGTACAGCTGAAATCGAAGTCTTTGTACATGGTGCCTTATGTGTGTGCTATTCTGGTCAATGCTTGATGAGTTCTTTTATCGGTGGTCGCAGTGGCAACCGTGGTGCCTGCGCACAACCTTGCCGTTTGCCTTATGAACTATTGGATTCTTCTGGCACTAGTTTGCTACCTAAACACGAAGCCTATTTACTAAGTCCAAAGGATCTTAACTATAGTGAGCATATGAATGAGCTCGTAGCTGCCGGTGTTACGTCCTTTAAGGTAGAAGGACGTATGAAAAAGGTTTCCTATGTGCGTCAAGTCATTGGGACCTATCGTCATATTTTAGATACGGCTCATATGGATGCTGCTGATGCCGATGCATTGGCGTCTGGGTTTAATCGTGGCTTCTCTACAGATTATTTAACAGACCATGTAGGGAAATCTATGATGACTGTTGTAGCTCCAAATAATCAAGGCAAATTAATTGGTAAAGCAGAGGTCAAAAAGGGACAAGTTCATTTATTCCTAACAGAACCAATTGAAAAAGGATCACTTTTAAAGGTAATGCAAGATTCTGGTAGTATTACGTATTATCAAATTGATCAAAATTGGTCCTTAATGGATGAAAAGCATTTTGTAGGCAAACCTGATGAAGGGTTTGCAGCGGGACAAGTATTTTTAGCATCTACGCCAAAATCTCAAAAGCAACGAGGCTTACAAGATTTTAGTGCTAAATTAGAGGTACATGGTTATCTATCTATTAATACAGACCGAGAACAACCTTGCACAGACCTTACCTTTGTATTAAATGATGGTCGTACTGTGACAGTATCTAATGAGTTTGAACCTGTTTATGCTAATAACAAACCGACTACATTAGAGAAGGTTACAGACCAAGTAGGTAGATTAGGCAATACATTGTTTACGCTTGGCTCTATGTCTATTCCTGAAGGGCCTTATATGTGGCCAGCTAGTGTGTTAAATGCATTGCGCCGAGATGCTGTAGAAGCACTAGAAAACTTATTGATTACAAACCATGAAACGGCTTGGGCTGAGCTGGCTGTAGAGCCTCAAGATATGTCATCTATGGTTGCTAAGGGTAAGGTCCAATATTCTGAGCCTATGGTGAGTGCTCGCATTGATGAGCTAGAGGCTGTGAAAGCAGCTATTGAAGGGGGCGCTAAGAAGATTATCTTCGGTGGTGACCGTTTACAACGTAAGCCTTATGAACTTAGCATCTACGAGCAAGTAGCTAAGCTTTGCAAAGACCATAATGTACTTTGTGTATTTGCTACCCCTCGGGTTGTGAAAGATGATGAAGTAAAGGCGTATATGAATACCCTTAAGGCTATAGTTGAGGCGAAACCAGATAGTATTTCTATTCATGTCCCTCAAGCGTTATTGTGGCTTCGTGACTTAGGGTATACAGGTGCTATTGAAGCTGATACAGGTCTTAACATATTTAACGGCTCTGCACTACAAGTATGGCAAGACTTTAATATGAGTAGCATAGCACCATCATTAGAGTTAACCTTGGCACAACTTGTTAACTTGCAAAAATCTACTAATTTGCCATTAGAAATTATGGTTCATGGGTATACGGAAATGATGATTTCTGAATACTGTGCTATCGCTAGCTTTGTAGGGACTGGTAAAAAAGAAAATTGCCCTATGCCGTGCGTAACAGAAGATTACGCATTGAAGGACCGTAAAGGGGAAGTGTTCCCACTTCGTACGGATCCCTATTGCCGTATGCATATTATGAATAGTCATGAAATGGATATGCGTGCCTATGTGCCAGAGTTACATCGAAAAGGGCTACATATTTTGCGCATCGATGGACGTCATATGGATCCAAAGAGATTGCGTATTATCGTATCAGATTATGTATCTATTCAAAATGGAACAAAAGAGGCTCCGCCTAAGAGTGTAGGCAAGGATGATACGCCTATTACAAGGGGCCACTATTTTAGAGGTATTTTATAAAAGAGGTAGTACATTGTTTAACGAAGATGTATTAGACTTTCACCATATAAAAGAACAATTACAACAACATTGTAGTTCTACCATTGCTAAAGAATTAGCCATGCACATCGAACCTATGACAGATGCGAAAGCCATTCAAGAGAATCTTGATGAAACGGCAGAAGCCATGCGTTCTTTGCAAACTGAGGTAGAACAACCGTTAGGCGGTACGCGAGATATTCGCGAATCCTGTAAAAAGAGTCGTAAAGACTTTGTCCTTACTCGTGAAGCATTGTGGGATATTTACTTGACCATTGGTGCTTATAAGCGCATGACAAAGTTCTTTAGAACGAAATATATGGAATATCCTTTGCTATCCTTATGGGTACAGGATATGCCAAATACAGATCGCATTGAAAACCGATTTAAACGCGTCTTTGATGAAAAAGGGGAATTGCTTGATACAGCATCTCCTAAGTTGGCGAGCCTTAGAAATACGATTATTAAAACTCGGGAAAAGATTAAAAATGATATTCAAGCTATCTTACACGACAAGGATAATCAGAAGTATTTCCAAGAAGCGATTATTACACAGCGTAACAATCGCTATGTAATCCCTGTAAAACAGGAATATCGCCAATATTTTGATGGTCTTATTCACGACCGTTCTGCAACGGGTCAAACACTCTATATTGAACCGATGCGCTTGGTGAATCTAAATAATGAATTACAAGAGGCATTGATTGGTGAAGAGCAAGAAGTATTGCGCATTTACCGTGAATTATCAGCCCTTGTAAAACAACATAGTAATGATTTGATGGATGCTTGTGAAAAGGTATCCCATATCGAATTTGTATATGGTAAGGCGAGCCTTGCTATTTCCTATAAGGGTGTACCGGCCATCTTGAGTACTGATAGAACTGTCAATCTCATGAGAGCTCGGCACCCATTAATCCCACCGAATGTGGTAGTACCTACAAATATTCAATTAGGTACATCGTACCGTATTTTATTGATTACTGGGTCTAATACAGGCGGTAAAACAGTATCCCTTAAAACATTAGGGTTATTGAGTTTAATGAACCAATGTGGTCTATTTATTCCTGCAGACCACGGCTCAATGTTGCCTATATTCCAAAATATCTTTGCCGATATTGGGGATGAACAAAGTATTGAGGCTAGCCTTAGTACGTTCTCTGCTCATATGACACAAGTTATTTCCATTATTAAACATTGTGGCCCAAATGACTTGGTATTGCTGGATGAGCTTGGATCCGGTACAGATCCAGAGGAAGGTAGTGCACTTGCTGTATCTATCCTCGAGTTCTTCCGTAAAAAAGGTGCCCTTATGATGGTAAGTACCCATTATAATGAGCTTAAAAACTATGCATACCATACAGAAGGAATCGAAAACGGCCATGTAGAATTTGATGAGCGCACCTTAAAACCAACATATCGACTTCATATCGGTGTAGCTGGTAGTAGCCATGCGTTGAGTATTGCGGCCCGTTTAGGTTTGCCAAAAGATATCGTAACGCGTGCTGCAGAGTATAAATCTCAATTTGGTAGCCATGAAATGGAAGAAGTCCTTTCAGATTTGAATGAGCAACTTCGTAAGGCATCTGAACGGGAAAGAGCCTTAAAGAAAGAGCTTGATGAAACACGTCGCATGCGTGGTCAATTAGAGAAGGAAAAGAAACAGTTTAACGAAAAGCGTAAACAAATCTTAACCAAAGCACAAGCTGATGCAGAATCTATGAAACGTAGCTTACGCGTCGAAGGGGAAGCGATTATCAAGCAATTGAAATCGCAATTCTCTGAAACAAATAAGGATAAGCGTCAATCTGCTATTAATGCTGCACGTAAGGGTATCTCTAATGTACATATACCAGAATCTCCAGTAGATGATGATCGTAAATCTTTGACTGCAGATACTATTAAGGTAGGCCAAGCAGTATATGTTACAACTTTACGCTCATTAGGTACCGTATTAGCTATCAATGGCAATCGTGTGAATGTAGATATTAATGGACTAACAGCTACTGTAAAGGTTAGCGAATTACAATCTACTACACGTGAAGAAGGAAATAAGCTTGAACGGGAACAAAAAGCAGCTATGCCTAAGACTAGAAAGCGTATGGGGGGCTCTGCCGTACAACGCCAAAAAGAGGTTCGTACTGAAATCAATATTCTTGGACAAACGGTAGATGAAGCGACAGTTTCTGTTGGTAGATTTATTGACCAAGCTTTACTTGGTGGTGTTAATCAAGTGCGCATTATTCACGGTAAGGGGACTGGCGCATTACGAGAAGGTGTACATCAATATTTGCGTACCTTACCGCATGTAGCTCATTTTGAAACGGCAGGCTATGATGAAGGTGGTGCAGGGGCTACCAATGTAGTTCTTAAATAAAAGTATATACATATTCTATTTATCATTGTACATCAGTAAGTTGCGGATGATTGTATAGTTATAAAGCAATAAAAAAGGTAGTAAGTTCTTAGAGCTTACTACTTTTTTACGTAAAAGAAAGGAGCGGAACACATGTTCCGCTCCTTTAGCGTATGAGATTAACGATCTTTTTTACTAGACTTTTTACTTTTCGATGAATTAGATTTTTGTTCAGTTGCATCATCTTTTGAGCCACTGTCATCTTTTACAGCTTCATCTTTTGACTTGTCTTTATCGTCTTTTTTGTCTGCTTTTTCGTCCTTAGCAGCTTCTTTTTTAGGCTGTGCTTTTACAGGATTATAATAACCTTCAGAAACAGCTGATTGAGCGCTAGCAGGAACGGAGAAGTCAGATGCAGGGGTGTTGGCAAGTGCATTAGCCATGAATTGACCCCACATAACAGCTGGTGTAGTACCACCTGTCATACCGTGTAATGTTTCAGAACCGTAGTCGTCACCAATCCAAACGGCAGCTACGAGATCAGGTGTATAACCAATGAACCAAGCATCTTTGGAATCATCTGTTGTACCTGTTTTACCAGCTGCAGGGCGACCGATTGCTGCATTACCACCAGTACCGCCACTGATAACAGATTCTAGCATGCTAGTAATGATTGCTGCATCTTTTTCATCTACAACACGTTTTTCTTGAATAGAGTTTTCTTCCACAACTTGACCATTGCGGTCTACAATTTTAACGATTGCCGTAGGTTGAACCTTGATACCACCATTAGCGAGTACACCATAAGCTTGAACCATTTCAAGAGGTGTTACACCGTGAGTTAAACCACCAAGTGCAGTAGACAAGTTATTATCTTGATCTGTAAGGGTAGTGATACCCATTTCTTTGGCAAGTTTAATAATCTTAGACATGCCTACTTCATCAGCAACTTTTACGGCAGCTACGTTACGAGAATGTTGTAATGCATAGCGATATGTCATATTACCTTCGAAGTCATTTTCATAGTTTTTAGGGCTCCAGTTACCAAATGTAACAGGGCTATCATCTACGATAGAACCAGGAGTTTTACCAGATTGAATAGCGGCTAAATATACAAATGGTTTCATAGCGGAACCTGGTTGACGTTCTGCTTGTGTAGCACGGTTAAATGCATCATCACCACGGCCACCAACCATAGCCATAATGTAACCATTATGAGGGTTCATAGCTACGATAGCACCTTGTGGTTGATGTAAACCATTGCTATCAGTGTAGTAATTAGGCAAGTTTTGCATTGCTGCTACAGCTGCATTTTGTGCATCCATATCAAGAGTTGTATAAATTTTTAAACCATCTTTATAGATTGCATCGTCGCCATATTTTTCAGAAACTTGTGCAATAACATAGTTGATGAAGTAAGATGCATTAGATTTTTCATGCGTTTGTTCTTGTTTTGCCACCAAGCCTAAATCTGCTTGACGTGCTTCATCAGCTTGCTCTTGTGTAATGTAACCGTATTTAACCATTTGGCCTAATACAACAGCTTGACGTTTTTTACTAGCTTCCAAATCATTGAATGGAGAGTAGTAGTTAGGACTTTGTGGTAAGCCTGCAATGAGTGCTGCTTGAGCTAGCGTTAATTGGCTAGCATCCTTACCAAAGTATACATGAGCTGCAGATTGGACACCGTATGCACCTTGGCCAAAGTAAATTTGGTTCATGTACATTTCAAGGATTTCATCCTTAGTGTAATGTTGTTCAATTTTAAGTGCTAGCAATGCTTCAGAAATTTTACGTTTAAATGTTCTGTCTTGAGATAAGAATGCATTACGCGCTAACTGTTGAGTGATTGTAGAACCACCTTCAGATACGCCACTATGAACAAGGTTAACCCATACAGCACGCAAGATACCAACAGGGTCGATACCATGATGGGAATAGAAGCGAGAGTCCTCAGTAGCAACAAAGGCATTTTGTAAATCCTTTGGTACATCTTTTAAAGGCACTGGCAATCTGTTTTCTGTGGAATGAACCGTTGTGATGAGATTACCATGGACATCGTAAATTTGAGACGATGCGGAAGGACGTACATTGGATACATCTGGTAGGTTAGACAGTGTGGCACTGATAAAACCACAGCCACCTCCGGCTACGATGAGTATAAGGAGAAGGGCACAAATCCAAAATAGACGCTTCGGACTTGTTTTCTTCGGTGTAGAGCCGCTACCGTTAGTACGGCGGCTGCTTCTCGCATTTGAGTTATTACTCATAGAGTCACCTCTTTTTTCTTTTGTTAGTAAATATAACGTAAATTCTATTACGCAGTTATAAATATTATATCATAAATGGCTTAAAACCAATACTATATATATAATTGTGAAAGTTTTTAGATAATGGTATACTAAAACAATAGTATTTCGAGGAGGATTATCATGGTTAGTGCTCAAGAACAAGTGCGCCAAATTAAACACGGCGTAGCAGATTTAATTAACGAACAAGATCTTGTAAAAAAAATAGAAAGATCCATTAAGGAAAATAAACCTTTAGTTGTAAAATTAGGTTTGGACCCAACAGCGCCAGATATTCATTTAGGCCATACAGTACCACTTCGTAAACTACGTTTGTTCCAAGAATTTGGTCATCAAGTAGTGATCGTTATCGGCGGTTTCACTGCTCGTATTGGTGATCCTACTGGTAAAAGTGTAACTCGTCCACCACTTACAAAAGAAGAAGTATTGAAAAATGCTGAAACCTATAAAACACAAATTTTTAAAGTGTTAGATCCTGAAAAAACTATCGTTCGTGACAATAGCGAATGGTTAGAATCTATGAACTTTGCTGATGTGCTTCGCTTGGCAAGTTCTTACACTGTAGCACGTATGATGGAACGTGATGATTTCAATAAACGTTTCAAAGAAGGCCGTGCTATCGGTGTTCATGAATTTATGTATCCATTGATGCAAGGTCATGATTCCGTTGCTTTACATGCTGATGTTGAATTTGGTGGTACAGACCAAACTTTCAACTTGTTAATGGGTCGTCATTTACAAGAATTAGAAGGTCAAGAACCACAAGTTGTTATCACAATGCCATTGCTTGAAGGCCTTGATGGTATTCAAAAAATGAGTAAATCTTTAGGTAACTACATCGGTATCGATGAAGAACCTAAAGAAATGTACGGTAAAGCTATGTCCATTCCAGACGAATTGATGATGCGCTACTTCATGCTCGTTACAGATATGCCAATCGAAGAGCAAGAGGACATGGAAAAACGTCTTGAAAGTGGTGAATTACATCCACGTGATGCTAAAATGCAATTGGCTCGTACCATCGTTCGTTTGTACCATGGTGAAGAAGCTGCTCTCGAAGCAGAAGAAGAATTCAAGCGCGTATTCCAACAACGCGCGTTGCCTACAGATATTCCGGAATACGCTATGGATGCGCCAACAGAACCAATCTTTGTGCCACAATTCTGTACAGATGCTGGTTTGACTGCCTCTAATGGTGAAGCACGTCGCTCCATTAAAGCTGGTGCTTTTAAAGTAAATGGAGAAAAATATACAGAAGAAAACCTTACCCTTGAAGAGGGCATGATCGTTCAAGTAGGTAAACGTAAATTTATAAAAATTAAATTTAACTAATATAAAACTGTGATGGGGTAGAAACCTCATCACAGTTTTTTTGTCCATTTTCTTTATAAGATTTTCCTCTATTGTATCTATTAATAGTAACTCCAAAATTTAGGTACAAGTTAATGTATAATGAATATAAAAGATAAATATAAAAGATAAATATAAAAGATAAATATAAAAGATAAATATAAAAGATAAATATAAAAGATAAATATAAAATACTAATTTGATACATAAAAGATTTATATGGATATCATATAAATTTTACTATAAAGTAAGAGGACTATATATGGACAAGAAACTATCTAATTTCCTAGAAAAACGAGAACATACTGTTCTCACCGATATTGATGTTATAACTGCGGCCGTAGCCGTACCATTACTAGAAATAGATGGGGAAGACCATGTAGTGTTTACTGTACGCAGTAATAAGCTACGCCGTCAGCCTGGTGAAATTAGCTTTCCTGGTGGACACTGTGAGCTTAATGATAAAAGCAGTGCTCATGCTGCCATGCGTGAATGCTCTGAAGAACTAGGTATAGATTTAGACAAAATAGAATTACTTGGTAATTTAGACTGCTTAGTATCTGCTATAGGGGTAAAACTATATGCCGTAGCCGTACGATTACATACAAGTGATTTAAAACCAAATCCTGATGAAGTAGGAGAAGTATTTACCGTACCTTTGCAATATCTGCTAAATATGGAACCTACCGTAGGTCATCTAGATATAGCTACAAGACCATTGAAAGATTTTCCATTCCATCTATTAGAAGGCTACAATATCGATTGGAAAATTAGACAAAACTACTCAGTCTATTTCTATCCCTATGAACAATACACCATATGGGGATTAACAGGACGAGTGCTGAAAAACTTTTTAGATATATATAGGAAAATTAGATAATTAATAAATTGAAAGCGAAAGAACAATATATCAGTTCTTTCGCTTTTAATATTTTCTTCAAAAACATCATTTAAACACATAATATAATTGGAATTCAAAGTTTAAAGAATTCGTGAAATTATTAAACGTTTATTTACAAAATATGTTTTTTTGATTTATAATTTCTCTGTATATTTGAAAGGAGAGGGATTATGAAGCAAGTGTACCAGATTTTAGCTAGTACTTTAATTATTAGCTCTTTAAGTAGTTCTATTTATGCTACTAACATTTCGTCCCCATATGAACAACAGGAAGCGGCTCGAGCCGATGCTTTATTGCGTCAACGCGCAGAAGCACCAATGGCTGGAGCCGCTTTGTCGCGTCAAAAATCTGAATATGATAAATTAAATGGCTCGAAAGTAACAATTTTACCTACAGAAGACGTATCGTTTCAAATTGATAAGATTATTGTTAATTCAGAAGAACCAAGATTCAAGAAGTATAAAAATAGGTTATCTGCATATGAACATCAAAAAGTAGGAAAAGAAGGTCTTTCTTTTTTACAAAGGCATTTACAAGAGCAGTTATTATCTGATGGATATATAACGAGTCAAGTTATTATACCAAACCAAGAATTGCAGTCTGGTACATTAATTTTTGAAATTATACCAGGCTATGTTGAGGATATAGTATTAACTAATTCAAAAATAAGATCCAATTGGAGAAGTGCATTCCCAATTCGTCCTGGTAATATTCTTCGTAGGCAGGCTTTAGAACAGGGAATCGATCAAATACGCAGTGTACCTGGTCAGGATATTAAGATGGATATTGAACCAGGGAATAAACCTTTACATTCTATTGTTAAATTAACAGTTACGCAAAAAGGTTTTGTACATGGCTCGTTAATGCTTGATGATTCAGGTTACAAATCAACTGGAAAATATCAAGGTACAACCTACTTATCATTTAGTCAACTTATAGGATTAAATGATACATTAACAACTAGCTTTACAAAAAACTTAGATAACAATAATGGACAAGATTCTAAACAATATGCGTTTAGTTATACTATTCCAAATGGCAATCAAACATATCGATTATCAACTTATAAATATAAATATGAGCAGTTAGTTTTTATGCCAAATGCCTTTATATCATCTGGGACAACAAGAGGAACTGAACTATCTATGGAACATTTGTTGAATCGAACTAGTCGTAGTAAAACATCTGCAGTAGTTAAATTTACTCATAAATCTCGTCATAGTTATTTAGAAGATGTAGAAATTGGAGTCCAAGAGCAACATACGTCATCTGTAGAATTAGGATTATCTCACCGTCAATATAGTGGAAATACTGTATCGGATATTTATTTATTCTATCGTCAAGGGATAAAGGGGATAGGGGCTAAAGTTCACAACTGGGAAGGCGTAGCTAGTAATCCAACAACTCTTTATAAAATGGCTGGTATTGAAGGGCAAATACAAAGCAGAATCAATATAGGTCACAAACCAGGTTTATATACTATGCGATTCAGAAGCCAGTTTACAGATAAACGTTTATTTGGAACGGATCAATTTAGTATTGGTGGTAGATATTCTGTTCGTGGCTTTAGTGGAGAAGAGACATTACGTGGAGATTCAGGATACTATATACAAAATGAATGGTCATTACCATTTAAAAATCAGAGTATAGTACCATATATTGGTATAGATGTTGGTCATGTATGGGGACCATCTACAGAAACTCAAATCGGTAATACCTTAATAGGTGGTGTATTGGGTTTACGTGGTAATATCAAGAATACATTTAATTATGATATTTCATTAGGAACACCGTTAAAAAAACCAGCAGGTTTCACGACCGATACACGTGTTTGGGCTTTTAGAGTAGGGTATCAGTTTTAGAACTTTCTATTAATTAAATATGACTAAATTAAAGCCAGAAATAAAAATGTATATAAGTTGAGAGTCACATATAAAAATAATAAGTGTAGGAGAGATTGATGAATACAAAACAATATGCAGCATCATCATTATTAGTAGCATTATTAATAACAAATACAAGTCCTTGGATTCCATTAGCGATGGCAAATCCAGTGGTTCCAAATTCAAGCCGTTTAGGTCCTAAAATGGATGTAGCCAGTAATGGTATATCTATTGTTAATATTAATACACCGAATGATAAAGGTTTATCTCATAACCAATATGATACTTTTAGTATTAATAACAATGGCTTAATCTTAAATAATGCTAATCGTCCAGTATCTACTGAGTTAGCTGGTTATATTATGGGAAATCCAAATTTAGTTGGTCCCACTGCTAAAACAATATTGAATGAAGTAACTGGAACTAACTCTACAGCTATGAATGGCGCTCTTGAAGTGGCAGGGAATAAAGCTCATGTTATCATCGCAAACCCTAATGGAATATCTATTAGTAATGGTACATTTATTAATACTAATGCTGCTACCTTAACTACAGGTAAACCAATTATAGATAATGGTACTATATCCGCCTATAAAATAAATCAAGGTACTATAGATATTGATTCTAAAGGTCTTAATACATCTAAAACTGCTAGAACCGATATTTTAGCGGAAGCAATTAAAGTAAATGGTGAATTATGGGCCAACGATCTTCAGATGGTTTCCGGACAAAACACCGTAAATGTAAATAGTGATGGTAAGGTAATAAATGTTACTAAAAATAATGAGTCTAGTAAAATAGGTTTAGACGTTGCTAAAATCGGAGGGATGTATGCAAATAGCATTTATTTAGTTGGAACTAATGATGGTTTAGGTGTTAATAATAAAGGTATAGTTTCAGCGCGTGATACTTTATCCCTAGATGTTAATGGCAGAGTACAAAATACAGGAACAATTGCTTCATCTGATGCATATATTAAATCCAAGAGTTTTGACCAATTGGGTGAAGCTAAATTTTATGCTGATAATGCAACTTTTGTAGTAGATTCCTTATCTCAAAACGGTAATCAAGCAACAAATAAAAACCCTATTATCCTAGCTCAGAATAGTTTATCTATCGCAGGACAAACTCTTTCTAATACTAATGGTAGTGTAATAAAAACTGATGGTAAATTACAAATCGGTCGCAATATATCTTATGATGGAGTTATATCAGGTAAAATAGATAATATTACAAATATTGGTTCAACCATAGAAGCGGGAACTGGAGGGAAAATAACTGCAAAGGAAATCAATAATATAAATGGTGGAGTTACTTTAAAACGAGTTCAAGTCGGTGAAGTAGAGACTATTAAGGATGAAGTTACTGTTAATGATTATCCTGGCGAAAAATTTACGATTAAGGATCCTAAAATATATCATCTTAATGAATTAACAGATGATATTGATCAAGTGGTTGTTGAGGCTGAAAATCTACAATTTTATGCAAAAAAAGACCACAAAGATGATTGGGTTCGTTATAATTACACTAGAACAAAACATAAGGATGTAGTTGATATATCTAAACCAGCCCGAATTATTTCAGGTGGTGATTTAGAAGTTAGTGCAGATTATGTTAAAAATGATAGTAGTCAAATTAGTTCAGCTGGGCAATTAACTAGTAAAATAGGAAAATTCGAACAGACAAATCCATCTTCTAAAGAATATATTGTTGAAGATGGAACTGCTGTATCTTATAGCAGACATCATCATAATGGAGCAGACTCTACAAACATTGATACTGCACCATACCATAAAGTTACAGAATTGAATACTAAATTACCCCTATCAGTATTTAAATCAAATGATTTAAATAGCAAAACAAATATAGGACAGGATAGTTCTTTGTTAAATTCTATAAGTAAGATTTCTCAAAATCCTAATACTTCTTATATTATGGAAACAGATCCTAACTTCACAAATAGACGAAACTTTTTATCCTCAGATTATGTATTAAATAGACTGAAATTAGACCCTATGAATGTACAAAAACGTTTAGGGGACGGTTATTATGAACAGCAATTAGTAATGCAAGAAATTCTTCGTCAAACTGGAAAAAGTAGATTGCAGTCTGGCTTAACTGCTGAAGAACAATATCGTAAATTAATGGATGCAGGAATTAATCTTACGAAATCACAATCTATAGCTTTAGGTCGTGAATTAACAGTAGCTGAACAAAATAACCTTAAAGAGGATGTTGTATTATTAGTTAGCAAGTCAGTAGTATTACCAAATGGAAAAACTGAAACAGTTTTAATACCTACATTATATTTGGCGCCTAAAACAAAACGGGCTGATGGAGGAGCTAACGTACAAGGGGAGTCTATTAATTTAACTGTTGATAAGCTAAATAATAGTGGCAGTATTATAGCTGATGATAATACCAATATTGTCGGTAATAATATTCATAATAATGGGGGATTAATCTCTGGTAACTCTACAACTCTAGTGGCTAATACAGATGTAGCTAATACAAGTGGAACAATTGTAGGTGAATCCAATGTTAGAATTCATGCCAATCAGGATGTCATAAATGAAGGTGGACATATTAAACAAAATAGTGCATCTGGTCAATTAGTAATCTCTGCTGATAGAGATGTAATTAATAATGGCAAAAAGTATATATCAAGTGATAATGAAATTGTTTGGGATGATAGTAATAAAAGAAAAGAGACTATAACTGCAATTGATCAAGGTATTGTAGATGGTCAAGGAAGTATTAGTATAAATGCTAATAGAGATGTAGTTATGAATGCAGGGATAGTTCAAGGTAAGGAAAATATTGAGGTTAATGCCGGACGAAATATTGAACTATCTACACAAGATGCTGCTTTAAATATAAAAGAAGATCACTATCATAAAGGTAAATCAGGTGGAGGACACTCTATAACTACTGAAACTCATGTGGATGCAAACTTTACTAATTCAGTTGGTAGCAGTATTGAAGGGAAATCAGTTAATATTAAAGCAAATCAGAATATTAAGTCAAAAGGTTCTGATATATTGGCGAAAGATACTGTAAATATTAACGCTGATAGTATTAACTTTGAAACTGCTAAAGATGTTGCAACAGAACATCATAGTTTACAAGAGCGAAAGAAAAGTATTGCTAAACGTGAGAGTATAGATGCAATTGATAATTCACATATAGAAACCGTATCTGGCTCTAATATAGGTGGTAAAACAGTTAATATTAAAGCAACCAATTCTATAGAAGGTAAGTCTATAACTATCCTTGGTGAAGATAATGTTGAACTACAATCAGGTGGAGAAGTCAATATTGGGGCAGATAAACATATACTTGATAGCAATAGTAGCTATCATCATAAAAAATCTGGACTACTTGGTGGTGCAGGGATAGGTTTTTCTATAGGCAAAGAACGAATTAATTCTGATGATAGTAAGCACGAAGAAATTACTGCTCGTAGCACTATTGCAAGTACAAAAGGTAATATAAATATTAGGTCTAATGATACTTTACAATTAACTAGTGGTAATATTGTGAGTAAGAATGGTGTATACTTATCTGGATCTAATGTTATTTTAGATGGAAATGTTGATAATACATCAGCGTCACATAATGAAAGCTATAAAAAGTCTGGACTTACGGTTTCGCTTGGCGGTGCGGCTATTAATGCAGTTACAGATGGAACACGTACTATAAAACAAGCTGGCTCTCGTAATGATAAACGGTTGGCTGCATTAGAGCTAAATGAGGCACGTAAACAATTCCAAGATGGTTACTATGCTGTTGATGAAGCTCTAAAAGGCGAAAAAATTAGAAATCCTGAGACTGGTAAAGTAGAAAAAGTCGATGGAAAAGATAAACGTGGTGCTAAAAATATTGATAATGCTGTTAATTTATCAATATCAATTGGTAGTACCTCTCAACATCAAAATCAATCAATAGATGTACATGAATATAATGGTGGTACAATTATTAGTGATGGTAGTGTAAATATTGAAGCTAATGATGCAACTAAATCAGGGGTTAATTTAGTTGGTCAAGATATTTTAGCAAAAGAAGTAAACATAAATTCTGCTAGTGATATAAACCTAAGTGCAGGTAAAAATACTCTTCAAGGTAAAGATAACTATAAACATAGTGGTTGGAGTGTTGGGGCTAGTTTAAGTCTTACTTCAGGTAGTTTATTAGGTTTTGATGCAAGTGGAAGTCTTGCTAAACAGAATGGAGTAACTGATCAAGTAACTTATAAGCCAACATCAATTCGTGCTGTAGAATTAGCACAGCTCAAAGCAAAACGAGATACTGAAATTATTGGATCTAAAGTTAGTGGAAAAGGAGTAGTTGTAAATACTGGTAATAATCTCAAGATTGAGAGTTTGCAAAGTGTAGATAACTTTAAGGAACATAGCAAATCTGCAGGATTTTCAGTTTCAACATCACCTAAATTTAAAGGCACTATTGGTAGTGTAGGTGGAAGTGTAGGTCGTACGGACAGTAAATTAAAATCTGTTACTGATCAAGCTGGAATTTTTGCTGGTGATAATGGATATAATATAAGTACTGGTAATACAACTTCATTAAAAGGCAGTCTTATATCAAGTAAAGCCGATAAAGCTAAGAACTCATTGACTACAAGACATTTAGATATAAATGATATCCAAAATAAAGCTGAGTACACCGTAAGAGATAATGGAGTACAATATAATAATTTTGGTAGTAGCAAAACAAAAAGTAAAAAAGAGTTTGATAAAATTTATAAGCATATTGGGTTAACTCCAACAGGGGGTGTTGGCGCTCATGGAAAATCCTCCTCTATAACTAAAAGTGCAATTAGTGATGGAAAAATTATAGAGAATGGTCGGATGGTAGATATAAAAACTATCAATACTGATATAGAACATTCTCTTAATGAATTACAAGCTATATTTGATAAAAAATCTATTGAAGAGAAGCAACAATTAGCTCATCTATTTAGTGTTAATGCTAACGAAGCAATCCATCAAATTGCTAAGCATGAAGGTTGGAAAGATGGAGATCCTCGAAAGGTTGCATTACATGCTATGGTTGGTGGAACTACCGCAAATTTAGGTGGTGGACAATTTAGTGATGGTGTATATGCAGCAGGCCTATCTGAAGCTATGATGCCTCAATTCAAAAAATGGGCTGGGAAAATCAAAGGTCCAGATGGAAAAGAATATGTGGACCCAGAACGTTTACAGCAAATCGCTTTTGTTTTTGGCTATGCCACTAATGAAATATCAGGGAAAAGTGGGCAAAGTGGCGCATATGTTTCTTATATGGGTGCTAAACATAATTTTGGCTACTCACCTGATGAAATAAAAGAAAAAATAAATGAAGTAACAGAAAACCTTTCTGAACTTGGAAATCGGTGGAAACAAGATCGAATAAAGGGAGAAGAAGAAAGAATTTATGATGAATTACATCCAGAGCCATTACCTGCTTCTCCAGATGAAAATGGAGAAGCTCTTGTATCCGCTGAAAAATCTGGTAACTATGATACAGAAGAGTATAAAGAGGCTGCGGATTATACCTATAATAGAGATGGAGATGTAGATACATCACCTACCAGTGATAATTATGGATTTACATTGGCTAATCAAGGTGTACAACCTACAGGAGTTACAGAAGATGGTACTACATATTATATAGAAAATGGCAAAACCTATATGGGACCTAAAGTAAAAGATTTGGATGGGATTCCTTCTAATGAACGTAGTAATAATTACGGATTGTGGCTTGAAACAAATGGTTATAAACCAACTGGGACATCTAACGGGCATACCTATTTTAGATTTTATTATGAGTTAAATAATCCTAATCAATTACTGCCTTATAATCCTAATTATCAACCGACAGATACACAAGGTTATGTGGACTATATTGGATATCAAGTTGATCAAGAACGCCCTAAATCTCTATTGGATAGTAAGATTAGTAGTGTTATTGAAAATGAAGGGGAACAATATAAACCTTTTGCAACATTGATTATGTCAAGTAGTTCATACTCAGAAAAGGCTAATTCTCGTAAAGTGTTGGATGATCAATTTAAGAATATTGTTGAAGGTTTACCTGAATATAAAAATATTAATACTGATAATGCAAACGAACTTAAAGAGCGAAATATAGAGCTTAGTGGTTATGACCCATCTAAAAAAGAAGTATACTATGACTTAAAGCAAAAAGATGGTACAATTAAACGAACATATGCAGGAAAGCCAGAAAATTATAAAGCATTTTCAGAGAATGATTTAGATAGTAAAACTAGAGATACAATGATTAATAACACTGAGGCCCGTTCAAAACTTTGGTTGAAAAGCAAATTAGATGAATATAAACTACCACTATCCTTAGAAACAAAAAATTCTATATCTGACAAATTTGGTGCTTTAATGAGAGAAGGTATGGATACCGCATTAAAACCAGTTGATTTGGGAGTATATGTAAATAAAGTTCGCGGCAAGTATCATGATAATTCTATAATATATGATGAATTTGATAGTTATGAAGCTAATAAATTGCTTACTATTAAGCTCGCTGCAGATACTTATTTTTACAAAAAAAATTCCCCTAAATATGAACCGGTACAAAAAGATTTTGTAATTACGACCACAAATGCTGGCTTAGGTGAAACATATGATATCGTCTCTACTAATACATATAATTTGCTAGTTGATCCTTTAAAGACTGTAGATCAGAAAACTGAAGCAGATAGAGAGAAGGATAGAGAGTTTTATATAAAAAATGCGGAGTAGGATGATGAAACCTGAATTTGTTCCATGGATATGGATTATATATGTGGCGTATGTATTATATAAGAGACATAAAGAAAATAATCATTTAGAAAAATCCATAATTATATTAGCTAGCATAAGTTTAATTATTGTTAGTGGTGGTTTTTCTTTATTAACTTATTATAATCTTTCGCCTGAATTGCAGCTTATGTTAAATATATTAATTATAATAGTATTGTTTATAATGAAAACATTATTTGGAGTGTAGCAGATGGAAATAATACAGTTATTTGGTTATACAATGATTCCTATTTGTATTATCATTTCAATATTATTAATTATATATGGAAAGACTAGACATATTAAATATTTGGATCCAAAGGTACCATTAGGACGTTTATTCTATTTTTTCGGCAATGCATTTTCATTTATGTGTTGTATTTTATTAATTAGTTTTGGTAGTTATGTAATACAATCTAAAGATATTGCTGAAGGGATTAAATATCTAATCTTAGGTTATTCTTTTGGTATTTATGGATTTACATTCTTTTTTATGACTGGTATGAGAAGAGCCTATGATATAGGATTTCCATTTTGGGTATATCCAATTTTTATAGCTTTAATACTTTTAAGTCTTTTTATGAATGATACTATTTTTGAATTCTTGATGCTTGGAATGTATTTATTTTTATTACAGCCAGGTAGAAATAACAATTAAGTAATAACTACATTCTAAAAGATGATTGTCTAGTATTAGGCAATCATCTTTTTCTTGTATATTAATGCCCATAAAAATTGACAGATTACAAATTAAGGTATACTATTTATGTGTAAAAGGTTTAATGTGTTGCACTAATTAATCTAGGAGGTTCTCACATGAATCGCGAAACAGCATACGTACTTTGGTTTGATGAATTACAACGTGAAGATGTTAATTTAGTTGGTGGTAAGTCTTCTTCCTTAGGGGAATTGACATCCTCCACTAATGTACCTGTACCTTACGGTTTTGCTACAACTGCTCATGGTTATCGTGAGTTTATGAAAGCAACAGGTTTGGAAGATAAAATCCGCGCTGAACTTGATGCGTTAGATGATGTAGAAAATTCTGCATTATTGCGTGAAGTATGTGCTAAAATTCGCCGCATGATTTGCGAAGAAGAAATGCCAAAAGAATTGGCAGATGCTATCCGTCATGCTTATGAAGAACTTGGTAAAAAAGTAAACGAAGAAAATCCGTTCGTAGCAGTTCGTTCTAGTGCAACAGCAGAAGACTTGCCAGACGCAAGCTTTGCAGGCCAACAAGATACATATTTAAATGTACGTGGTGCTGATGTTATCATCGAGAAAGTAAAAGAATGTTATGCATCTACTTTCACAGATCGTGCAACATACTACCGTGTAAAACAAGGTTTCGATCATATGACAGTAGCATTGAGTGCTGCCGTTCAAATGATGGTATTCTCTAAAGCAGCTGGCGTAATGTTCACTGTTGACCTTGTAACAGGTAATGATAACAACATCCTTATCGAAGGTTCTTGGGGCCTTGGTGAGTACGTTGTACAAGGTACAGTTACACCAGATAATTTCCATGTAGATAAAGATAAAATGGAAATTACAGATCGCATGATTAATGACAAACATATCCGCTTAGTTCGTAAAGCTGACGGCGATTGTGTTGAAGAAGTTGTTCCAGCAGATGAAGCTAAACAACAAGTTATTACAGATGCTCAAGTTTTGGAGCTTGCTAAATACGCAAAAGCAATCGAAAAACATTATGGTTGTTACATGGATATGGAGTGGGGCGTAGATGAACGAGACGGTAAAATTTGGATTTTACAAGCTCGCCCAGAAACAGTTTGGTCCCGTAAAGAAAAACCAAAAACAACTGAAAAACCTAGCACATTAGATGCAGGTAATCGTGAAATTATTGTAAAAGGTTTGCCAGCTTCCCCTGGTAATGCAGCCGGTAAAGCTCATGTTATCATCAATCCTGAGGATATTGATGAATTCAAAGAAGGCGAAATCCTTGTAACAGCTATGACAGCTCCTGACTGGGTACCAGCAATGAAAAAGGCAAAAGCTATCGTTACTGATGCTGGTGGTATGACTTGTCATGCGTCTATCGTTAGCCGTGAGCTTGGTATTCCTTGTATCGTAGGTACTAAGAGCCGTAGCCATGAAGCAACAACATCCATTAAAGATGGCCAAATGATTACTGTTGATGCTACAAATGGTATCGTATACGATGGCGTATTAGAAGATATCGTTAAAAAGCCAGAAGCACAAGCTACTGCAAGTGTTGCAACTGAATATGTTCCTGTAACAGGCACTAAGATTTACATGAATTTAGGCAATCCTGATTTAGCTGAAAAACATGGTGTATTACCGTGTGATGGTATTGGTCTAATGCGTGAAGAGTTCATTTGGACTACTTTCATTCACGAACACCCATTACACCTTATCGAAACTGGTCGCAGTGACTTTGCAGTTAATACATTGGCAGAAGGTATGCGTAAAGTGTGTCAAGCATTAGCTCCTCGCCAAGTAGTAGTTCGTTTGAGCGACTTCAAATCTAGCGAATACCGTGATCTCAACGGTGGCGACAAATATGAACCACATGAATCCAGTGCATTACTTGGCTGGCGTGGTGCAGCTCGTTACTATGATCCAAAATATACACCTGCTTTCAAATTAGAATTAGAAGCAATCAAAAAAGTACGTAACGAATTTGGTTTCAAAAACTTACAAGTTATGATTCCATTCTGCCGTACTGTAGAGGAAGCTGAACTTGTAACTAATTTAATGGCTCAAGAAGGTCTTGTACGCGGTAAAGATTTCAAAATCTGGCTTATGGCTGAAATTCCAGCAAATATTATCTTAGCTGATCAATTCAATAAATATGTAGATGGTTATTCCATCGGTTCTAACGATTTGACTATGCTCGTTCTTGGCTGTGACCGTGATAATGAAACAGTTCAACACATTTATGATGAACGGAATCTAGCAGTTCGTAGAGCAATTCGCCATCTCATCGAAGTAGCTCACAAAGATGGTAAAACTGTATCTATCTGTGGCCAAGCGCCAAGTGTGTATCCTGAACTTTGCGAATTCCTCGTGAAGAGTGGTATCGACTCCATTTCTGTTAACCCAGATGCGGTTGTGAACACTAAGAAAATGGTGGCTCAAATAGAACAAAGAATTATGCTCGATGCTATGACTGGTCGTGGTCGTCAAGAATCTGATGACTTAACTTGGTAATCATATAGTGGTATTGAAAGAGGAGGCCCGTAGGTCTCCTCTTTTTCTGAATGGTAACTTAGGATATAATACAAACAGAGATGAAAGGGGGTTACCGTGTGAAACTGTCGAAACGACAAGAACAAATTGCTCAAATCGTTCGTGAAGAAGGGCCTGTAACGGGCAGTGCTATTGCTGAACATTTAGAGGTTACTAGATCTGCATTGCGTTCAGATTTATCGGTGTTAACTATGCTAGGTGTTTTAGATGCACGTCCGAACGTAGGTTATTACTATGTGGGACTTTCAAAAGAAACACAAACGGCGGAGCGATTAAAGTCATTTTTGGTAAGTGATGTATTATCTCAAGCCGTTGTAGTCAATGGGGATACAAGTTTGTATGACACGATTGTTACTATATTTACTGAAGATGTAGGGACTATTCTAGTGTGTGATGATTCCTATTTAGTAGGTGTAGTATCCCGTAAGGACTTGTTGCGTGCCTCTATGGGGCAAACAGATTCGCACACAATGCCTATATCTATGATTATGACCCCTGTGAGCAAGGTTATAACTGTGGAGCCTACCGATACATTAGTAGAGGCTGCACAGAAGATGATAGATTATGAAGTAGATTGTTTGCCTGTCGTCGTTCGCGAGGATGTGGAAAACAAGAAACGCCTAAAGGTTGTAGGCCGTGTATCTAAAACGACGGTAGCGAAAGTATTTTTAGAATGTAGCATACATTGAGGTTGATAGAATGGCAGAAAAAATTATTTATGCAATATCGGACTCCCTTGGGGAGACCGCAGAGGCTGTAGCAAGAGCTACGGCGAGTCAATATGATAAGGAACAAATTGAAATTGTTCGTATTCCTTATATTGATAGTGAAAGCCAAATTGATGAAGTTATAGCAGATGCAAAACGTGGTAATCATGTTATTTGTCATACCATTGTATCTGAGTCTTTGCGCAAATATCTTCATGAAAAAGTAGCAGAATACAATATTCCTGCTGTAGATATTATGGGCCCAGTTCTCGATGCTGTAGGTACTGTTGCATCCACAAAGCCTCGTATGACAGCTGGTATGGTTCATAAGCTTGACCAAGAATACTTCAAAAAGGTAGAAGCCATTGAGTTCGCTGTAAAATATGATGATGGTAAAAATCCATCTGGCTTTGAAAAGGCCGATGTAGTTATTATTGGTGTATCTAGAACAAGTAAGACACCATTGTCTATGTTCTTGGCGTACAAAAAGATTAAAGCTGCCAATTTGCCATTAGTACCTGAGGTACCATTACCAGAGGAATTATTTAAAATTCCAGCAAAAAAAATTGTGGGCCTTATTATTGACCCATTCAAATTAAATAATATTCGTAGTGAACGTTTGCGTGCTATCGGTCTTGAAGACGAAGCAAACTACGCATCTATTGAGCGTATTCAATCTGAATTAGAATATGCAAAAGCTATTATGCGTCGTTTACATTGCCAAGTGCTAGATGTTTCTAATAAATCTATCGAAGAAACAGCATCTCTAGTTATGCAATTGATCGATAAAAACCGTGCATCGGAGGGTAAATGAATATACGGGAACAAATAGAGGAACGGGAGGCTTTACTCCTCTCTCCCTATGCAGCTAAAAGCCGTGATGCCATCCGTGATTTAGAGGAAGCACCCGATCCACTTAGAACTGCCTTTCAACGTGATCGGGACCGCATTATTCACAGTAAATGTTTTAGACGGTTAAAGCATAAGACACAAGTTTATATTGCGCCAGGTGACCATTATCGTACGCGTATGACCCATACTCTTGAGGTAGGACAAATAGGTCGTACAGTGGCTCGTGCGTTGCGACTAAATGAAGATTTAGTAGAAGCTATCGCTATGGGTCATGATGTGGGACATACGCCATTTGGTCATGTTGGAGAATATGCGTTACGTGATATGGTTGGTCACTTTAATCATAATGAACAAAGCTTGCGTATGGTTGAAGTCTTAGAAAAGCATGGAGACCATCAAGGTCTTAATTTAACCACTGCTGTACGTGATGGCATCGTAGGTCATACAGGGGCACATATCCCTGTCACTTTGGAAGGTCAAATTATTCGTATTGTAGACCGCATTGCCTATTTGTGTCATGATTTTGATGATGCACAGCGCGCTGGTATGTTGACGGCTGAGGAATTACCTTTTGAAGTGCGTGAACACTTTGGAATGACTCCTTCTAGTATGATTACCGCTATGGTTGAAGATATGGTGCGAGAGTCTTTAGATAAACCTGTTATTTCTATGTCTAATGATATAGAGATGACCATGAATCTATTCCGTCAATTTATGTTTAAAAATGTCTATTTGGCGCCGGCTTTAATTCCAGACCGAAATAAGGCATCTCATGTGGTGAAAAACTTATTTACTCATTTTATGGAACACCCTAATGATATGGAGGGCTGTGAAAGTACAAGAGAGTTTTATTCTACCCGTGATGTGGTGGATTATGTAGCAGGCTTAACAGATCAATATGCTATTAAGCTATTTAAACAGTATTACATTCCAAATATTACCTTGTAACTTTTAGTAATAGGTACATAGATAACAAAAAAAGCAGTTAGTTCAAATGAACTAACTGCTTTTTTTGGGGCTCTAGAACCCCAAAGAGTACATGTACTTTTTATTTTACGCGCGTGTAATTTTATTAGAACGAAGGCAGCGAGTGCATACGTTTACTTTTTTAGTAGCACCGTCTACAACCGCCCGTACTCTTTGAATGTTCGGTTTCCAAGTTTTTCTTGTGCGAATGTGAGAGTGACTCACGTTCATACCGCTAGATGTGGATTTGCCACATACTTCGCAAAGGTTTGCCATAGTTTCCACCTCCAAGCTTAATCTATAACATAACAAAAGTATATTATCATAAAGAGTAGCGTAAAGCAAGTGTTTTTATCGTACATATTGCTCTTTTTATGAAATATACTACAATATAAGGTATACTATATATCATATTCTATGATATGAGTGGGCTTTTACACAAGGATATACAGAAATTGGATATATCTCATGTGTTTATCGTATATTTAAAGGAGTTTCTATGGATGAACGGTTGACGACCATAAAGGGGATAGGTCCTGGTCGAGAGAAACAATTACATAAGTTGGGAATTACCAATATAACATCCTTGTTAACGTATTTCCCAAGAACCTATGAAGACCGCCGTACGATTTATAGAATTGGTGAATTAAAGTCTGGTATGACAGGTGGCGTGGTTGGGAATGTTATTGCTGTACAAGAAAAACGTCCTCGCCCTCGATTGTCTATTTTAGAAGTAGTCATTGCAGATGGTACAGGTCCTTTAAAGATTGTGCTATTTAACCAAGGGTATAAGAAGAACTTTTACAAAAAAGGGCAGCGCCTATATGCGTATGGTAAAGCAGAATTCCAATATGGGTCTATGCAAATGAATACGCCCCAAATAGAAAACTTAGGAGATGGTGGAGAGCCAGATAGAGGTATCGTTCCCATTTATGCTCTTGCAGATGGGGTATCTCAATTTGTGGTGCGCTCATCGGTACGTAATTGGTTTGCAGCTAATCATGCGTTGCCAGAGATTTTGCCTGCTGAAGTTCGTGAAGCCCATCAATATATGACTCGTTATGATGCATTTAAAATGATGCATTTCCCAGAGTCTTCAGAGCGATATGAAGAGGCGCGTCATCAACTAGCTTATGAGGAGTTATTTGTCATGCAATCTGGACTGGCATTGTTACGAAATAAAGAACAATGTCATAAAGGTCCTAAGATGGGTCCCAATGGGGATTTAATGGCTCAGTGTATAGAAATTTTACCGTTCTCTTTAACAGGTGATCAACAGCGTGCATTAGAGGACATTCGTATCGATATGGAAGATGAACGGCCTATGCAACGATTATTGCAAGGTGATGTAGGTTCCGGTAAAACGGTTGTAGCTACGTTGAGTTTGTTGAAAGCCATCGAGAATGGGTACCAAGGGGCATTAATGGCTCCTACTGAGATATTGGCTGCCCAGCACTATGAAGGTATAGCAGATGTATGTGGTAATTTGGGGATTACCATAGAGCTATTAACGGGCTCTACTACAAAAAAAGAAAAAGAGCGTATCTATGAAGGTTTAGCAGATGGATCAATTAATATGATCATCGGTACTCATGCGCTTATTCAAGAGGACGTAAACTTCTATAATTTAGGCCTTGTTATCATTGATGAACAACATCGCTTTGGTGTAGAGCAACGGGCACGATTGCAACAAAAGGGGACATATCCTCATGTGCTAATCATGACGGCTACACCAATTCCACGAACAATGACATTATCTGTGTATGGTGATTTAGCAGTATCCTTAATCAAAGAAATGCCACCAGGACGCAAACCTGTTAAAACCTATGCTGTAGATAGTTCGTATAAGGAACGATTAAGAACATTCTTTGGCAAGGAGATGGCAGAAGGTCGTCAAGTTTATGTAGTATGCCCACTTGTTGAAGAATCTGAGAAATTAGATTTACAAGCTGCTGAGGAATTGTATCTGGAGTTAAAAGAGTACTTTTACAAGGCTTATGAAGTTGGTCTTGTACACGGGCGCATGAAACCAAGTGAAAAGGATGAAGTGATGAATGCCTTTCATAGGGGAGAGATTTCATTGCTCGTTTCTACTACCGTTATCGAGGTTGGTGTTAATGTGCCTAATGCGACCATTATGTGTATTGAAGGGGCAGAACGTTTTGGCCTATCTCAATTGCATCAGTTACGTGGCCGTGTAGGTCGTGGATCTCATCAATCTTATTGCATTCTTGTGAGTGATTCTAAAAATGATGTGAGCCAAGAGCGATTAAAATTGATGGAACAGACTCAAGATGGCTTTGAACTAGCAGAGCAAGATTTACTGCTTCGTGGTTCTGGTCAATTATTTGGCTTAGCTCAATCAGGATTACCTGATTTACGGGTTGCTAATATAATTAAAGATATTGAAATATTGGTACAGGCTCGCAAGGATGTACTAGAGTTTGCAAGTCAATATGGAATGGAAAAACTTGAATCTGTAATGAAAGAAGAATTAGAAAAAAGATTTGGTGAAAAATTTCTTAGAATATTGTATAATTAAGTGGTAGGAATAATAAGTACATAAGTAGCGATAATATTAGATTTTATCTGGGTTTTTCCCTTGTGTATCTGTTCCTCATACCGTATAATAGAACAAACAAATTTATTTCATTTTCATCTATGGAGGTCAATATGCCACTTATTCATGTAGAGCTCGTTGAAGGGCGCACAAAAGAACAAAAAAAACAATTAGGTGAAGCTATCACTAAAGCTGCGGTTGATATCGTTAATGTACCTGCTGACGCAGTAAAGATTATCTTCGTAGATATGAAAAAAGATGATTATATGGAAGGCGGCATTTTGCGGTCTGAACGCTAAGCTACGACTGACCGCCTAGTCCAGATGGACTAGGCGGGTCGTAGTTTTGTTTTATTATACGGAAAGGAATTAAATATGAGAGACGATAAATTCGGTATGCGTGGATTAACTTTTGATGATGTTTTGTTAGTACCAGCGGCTTCTGATGTACTACCACATCAAGTAGAGTTAAAAACTCAACTAACTCGTGACATTACATTGAATATCCCTATGATTAGTTCTGGGATGGATACGGTTACTGAATCCCGTATGGCTATTGCTATGGCTCGTGAAGGTGGCCTTGGTGTTATCCATAAAAATATGTCTATTGAAGAACAAGCCCATGAAGTTGATAAGGTAAAACGCTCTGAACATGGTGTTATCGTCGATCCTATTTTCTTAAGCCCTCAAAATTTACTATCTGATGCAGCAGAAATTATGGAAAAATATAAAATTTCTGGTGTACCTATCACAGAACATGGTAAACTAGTAGGGATCATTACAAATCGCGATATGCGTTTTGAAACTGATTTAACACGCCAAATCGGAGAATGCATGACAAAGGATTCCCTTGTTACCGCACCAGAAGGTACATCTCTTGAAGAGGCGAAAGCAATTTTAAGTGAACATCGCATTGAAAAATTACCTCTTGTAGATGATGATGGAAACTTAAAAGGATTAATTACTATAAAAGATATTGAAAAAGCGACAAAATATCCAAATTCAGCTAAAGATGGTAGTGGCCGCCTATTAGTTGGTGCTGCTGTTGGTGTGTCTAAAGATTTATATGATCGTCTTGATGCACTTGTATCTGCAAAGGCTGATGTAATCATTGTAGATACAGCACATGGGCATTCTGCAGGCGTACTACGTACATTGAAAGAAATTAAACAAGCCTATCCTCATATTCCTGTTATTGCAGGCAATGTTGCTACTGCAGCTGGTACAGAGGCTCTTATTGAAGCTGGTGCTGATGCTGTTAAGGTTGGTATTGGACCTGGTTCTATTTGTACAACTCGCGTTATTGCAGGTATTGGGGTACCTCAAATTACTGCAGTTTACGAGTCTGCTCAAGTGGGTCGTCGCTATGGCATTCCTATCATCGCTGATGGGGGCATTAAATATTCTGGCGATATTGCTAAGGCTATTGCTGCTGGTGCTAATGTAGTCATGATGGGGAATATTTTAGCTGGTACTGATGAAAGTCCAGGAGAAACAGTGATTTACCAAGGTCGTTCCTATAAAGTATACCGTGGCATGGGTAGTTTAGGTGCTATGAAACTTGGTAGTAAAGATCGTTATTTCCAAACAGAAGCTAAGAAATTAGTTCCTGAAGGTATTGAAGGTCGCGTGCCTTATAAAGGTATGTTGGCTGATACAATTTTCCAAATGGTTGGTGGTTTGCGTGCAAGTATGGGGTATTGCGGATGTCATAACATCCAAGAAATGATTGAGAATACTCAATTCATTCAAATTACAGCGGCTGGTTTAAAAGAAAGTCATCCGCATGATGTAAGCATTACCGTTGAAGCACCAAATTATAGTGGTTGATAATGGAGTATTACATTGAATAAACGTATTTCTGTTTTATCTGTGCCTATCGATTGTGTAACAATGGATGAGGCTGTCCAACGTATTTTACAATTAACTGAAGAGCCGGGACTACATTTAGTAGCTACGGCTAATGCAGAAATGGTTATGTTGGCAAATGAAAATCCTACATTGCACACCATATTGAATAATGCTAGTCTCGTCGTTCCTGACGGGGCTGGCATTTTGTGGGCTGCAGAGCGTCAAGGTGAACATGTTCCTGAACGCGTAACTGGTGTAGACGTAACTAAACGATTATTTAAAGTTGCGGCTGAACGGCAAATTCCTGTATACTGCTTAGGGGCAGCACCTGGTGTTGCTCAACGAGCAATTGATAATTTATCTGCCCAAGTTGGACCGTTAAATATAGCAGGGATTCATGATGGATTTTTCGATAGTACAGAGGAACAAGAAATCGTTAAAGCTATTAGTGAGTCTAAGGCAAAATTAGTCTTTGTTGCCTTAGGCGTACCAAAGCAAGAACAATGGATTTCAGAAAAATTGAGTCACCTAGATGGCGTTGTTGCTATCGGCATAGGTGGTTCCTTTGATGTGTTGGCAGGTAATATTCCTCGGGCTCCAGAATGGATGCAACGCAATCGTCTCGAATGGTTGTATCGATTATATTTAGAACCTCAACGGATTGGCCGCATGTTGGCTATTCCGAAGTTTATGTGGACCGTTATTAGAAATAAATAGAGGAGTGTTGAATCGTGCCTACAGGACCAATAATTAAGGAAGGGTTTCCACTGATAGGGGCTATGCTCATTATTGCGGTGGTATTAGGATTTTTAGGACATTATGTAATTGCGATTATTTCATTTATTCTGGCATTATTTTTCGTCAATTTCTTTAGAAATCCTAAACGTGTAATCCCTCAAGATCCAGATTTAATTTTATCTCCAGCGGATGGTAAAATTATGGATATTTCTGATGTATACGAAGATATTTACTTACATAAAGAGTGTAAAAAAGTAACTATTTTCTTATCTGTTTTTGACGTACATGCTAATCGTGCGCCTATTGATGGTAAAATTACATACCGTCACTACACAATGGGCAGTTTCTTGCCTGCTTTTAAAGATAGTGTAGGTTTTGAAAATGAACGTCATACTATTTGTATTGAAAATGATCGTACTTCCGTTTTGGTAACACAAATTGCAGGCCTTTTAGCGCGTCGTATCGTATCTTGGACAGACCTTGATAGCGTGCTTGAACGCGGCCAATTGTACGGGATGATTAAATTCGGTTCTTGTACTGAAATCTACATGGATAAGGATGTAGAGTTGTTCGTGGAAAAAGGTCAACATATTACAGGTGGAGACACTGTTATCGGGAGGTTGCGTCATGAATAAATCTATTATTCCAAATTTATTTACCAGTGCTAATTTAGCTTTTGGTGTTCTAGGTATCACATTCTCTGCCACAGGGAATACCTTCTATGCTGCTATCTGCGTACTATTATCCTTAGTTGCTGATGGTTTAGATGGTCGTGTAGCGAGAGCTTTAGGTGTGGCAGGACCTATGGGTCGTGAATTAGACTCTTTGTCAGATGTTGTAGGCTTTGGTGTAGCACCAGCTTATATGTTATATATGAAAGAGCTTTATGGTTTGGGATGGATTGCCTATGTACCATTATTAGTATTTGCTGTATTGGGCGCATTCCGTCTTGCTCGTTTTAACATTAAAACCGAAGAAGTTCATGGTTACTTTGAAGGGTTGCCAATTCCAGCTGCAGGTTGCTTGGCGGCTACCTACGTATTGTGTGGTGTAGAGGTTCCTCAATTTGTATTAGTGGTTTGCATGATTGGTGTAGGCTTCTTAATGGTTAGTGAAGTACAATATCCAGACTTCAAAGGTAAAACTGCAATCTATATTAATAAACTTTCCATTGTACTAACTGCTATTTTTGTCATAGCTTGTCTCGTATATGATTGGCATACATGGGCAGTGATGATTTTTGCTGGTTATGTAGTATTTGGCCTTGTTAATGGGGCGTTAAATATAGTGCGTAAATAAGTGTGTGGAGGATAATAGTATGAATTACCTACTGGATCTGATATTGATCCCTATGCAGGTAATAATCGTAATTTATACGGTTTATTATTTTGTGCTCGCCGTAATTGGTATGTGGCGGTCTCGAGTACATAAAAACTATACCCCTAAAAATTCCTTTGCTATCGTTGTATGTGCTCATAATGAGGAAGCAGTGGTTGGTGAGTTAGTAAAAAACTTACGTAGTTTGGACTATCCTGATGAGTTGTACGATATCTTTGTTGTTGCCGATAACTGTACCGATAAGACTGCTGAGGTAGCAAGTGCTGCTGGTGCCAATGTACATGAACGATTCAATAAAGAAGAAGTAGGCAAAGGCTATGCCATGGGGTGGATGTTTGATCGTGTGGAAAAAATGGATCGGAAATATGATGCCTTTCTTATCTTTGATGCCGATAATTTAGTACATCCCCAATTTATGTTAGAAATGAATGATCATCTTGAAAAAGGTGAGTCTGTAATTCAAGGTTATTTGAACTCTAAAAACCCAACAGACTCTTGGGTTGCGGGTACATTTTCCATCATGTTTTGGATGGTTAATCATATGTGGCATTTGGCAAAATACCGCATTGGCTTGTCCACTGCTCTAGGTGGTACTGGTATGTGTATACGTACATCTATCATCCGTGAATATGGCTGGGATTGTAATAGCTTGACTGAGGATATGGAATTCTCTATGAAGCTATTAACACATGGTCTTAAAACTACTTGGGCTCACGATGCCATTGTGTATGATGAAAAAGTTACGACTATGATGGCTTCTTGTAAACAACGTTTACGTTGGGCTCAAGGTCAATTTGACTGTGCGGATCGATATATTCCTAAATTATTTGCCGCAGGTATTAAACAAGGAAATATCGTTATCCTAGATGGCATTTTACAAGTTAGTCAGCCTTATTTTTTATTGTTGACAACTATATATTTAGTATTTTCATATATCAATGCATATGTGCCGATTTATACAAATATTTTGTATCAAATTATGCCGATGTCTGTATGGCAAATTATCGGTATTGGTCAATATTTGTTCCCACTTATTGTGTTGTTAAAAATTAAGGTTCCGCCTAAAATTTGGTTCTACTATTTGTTATATCCAATTTTTGTATACTCTTGGGTTCCTGTAAATATTTTAGGTTGGTTCCGTCGTCATAATAAGGAATGGTCTCATACAGTTCATACGCGTGCTGTTGGTTTGAATGACGTGAAATTAACACGTATGGGCAATATGAATAAGAATAAAAAATAGAATCTGTAGGAGTGACTATGCATATTTTAATGTGTAATGATGATGGTATTTTAGCAGATGGTTTACGCCGTCTTGCATCATACTTAAGTCAATATTATCGAATTACCGTTGTAGCACCTGCGAATGAGCAAAGTGCTAAATCCCATGCATTGACGACTGAGATTCCTTTAAAATTAGACGCGTACAATGGCGAGGATGAAAATCCTCGCCTTTATGCTCTAACGGGAACTCCTTCTGATTGCATGAAGTTTGGCCTTAGTTATTTATTGACTGATGATATGCCTGATCTTGTGATTTCAGGTATTAACCATGGCTTTAATCTGGGCTCAGATGTGCTATATTCTGGTACTGTATCTGCTGCTATGGAAAGTTGTTTTTATGGCATTCCAGGGTTAGCATTGTCTGTGGAACGATATTCTCCTGAACGAGGGGATGAAATGCATCCCTTTATCCATGAATTGATAGAAAAAATTTATGTGAAAGGGAATTTTGATGGCTTATTAAATGTGAACTTTCCGTTACGTGGCGTATGTGATTGGGATCATTTTAAAATGGTTAGTCAAGGTTTACAAACTTATAGCAATATTATTGATGCTCGTATTAACTCAAGAGGGCAGGATTACTATTGGTTGGCAGGCGAGCTAGATTATGGTGCTGAAAGTGTTCCCACTGATGTGGAATATGCTCGTAAAGGCTATATAACAGGTGTAGCTCTTACGTGGAAGCAACAATGTGACATCGGTATGGAAGCGGTTAAAAATATTTTAGATAAAATATAAAAAATGTGTTGACATTGTATTGGGATATCTGTATAATAACAAATGTTCCGAGACGCCGGAGTGGCGGAATGGCAGACGCACTTGACTCAAAATCAAGCGGGTAACACCGTGTGGGTTCAAGTCCCACCTCCGGCACCAACTTTAGGCGGTAAGACTTTTGTCTTACCGCCTATTTTTTATATATTTATATTTATGAATTAATATACGATTATATACATTTTTGTTCGATTGAGGTGATAATATGGATCAAGGTGTGATTGATTATATTGCTAATGTCTTTGATATACCAAAGCTTGCACAACCTGTAAGCGCTGTCCAAATGCCTTTACCGTTAACACGATTGGCCGAGATACCATTAGATATTTCTGTTAATCAGTGCCAAGGCTTTTGTTATAACTCAAAAAAAGATGTATTTGTTCTCGCATGTATAAATGCTGATAATACAAAGCAAATTATTTATGAAATTAATCCCACAACGTTGCAAGTGGTTGCTAAGTATGAATATAGTCAAAAACGTTTATTAGGTCATATGAATACGTTAACCTATAATCCGAATAACAATCGCTACTATACTACTAATGCTGTTGTAGATGGATATATTGTTACGCCTATAGAGGCGGATAGTATGATTGTTGAAGCGCCTATTAAATTGAAAGAAAAGGTATTTAATTTTGCCTTTGATAAAGAGCGTAATGAATATGTGTCGATTGTGCCTTTAACAAATTCTCATCGTACTATTAACTACTATGATTCAAATTTTAATAAGGTAAAAACGTATAAGATTGATGCAGAGCATACCGACTTAAATAATAATGGTGCTTATGCTGCTAATGGTAACACTATTTTTACAACCTTAACAACCTTTGTTTTCGTCGATGATGAAGGTGTAGTAAAGAATATAAGTCCTTATACTTCAGGAATGGAAGTAGAGGATATGGATTACCGTAATGGTCAGATGTACGTGGCGGTTAACCGTAAAGGTAAGGTAGAAATTTACAGTTTAGCCACATTGCCATTCTCTGTAAATGCCTAGATTTTATCTATGTTTTTATTCACTTTAAGAGTGTATAATATAAATGTTAGGGTAATTTAGGAGTTATTATGAAATTAGGGAATGATATTATAGAAATTGACCGCATCCGTCAAGCTTTAGAGAAATCTCAATCATTTCGCGACCGTGTATATACACCTCATGAGATTGATTATTGTGAAAGTCGAAATAAGGGGCGTTACGAGTCTTATGCCGGTATATATGCCGCTAAAGAGGCTTTCATTAAAGCATTAGGTACGGGAATGCGTCATGGATCGTGGCAAGATATAGAAATCGGTCATGATGAATTAGGGGCTCCCTTAATTCGTTTACAAGATACTTTTAAAGATATTTATGAAACATCAGGTTATACGGATACACATGTGTCGATTAGTCATTGCAAAGCATATGCAATGAGTACAGTTATACTTGAAGGAGCATAAGATGCAAATATTAACAACTGAAGATGCTCGATATATAGATCAAGAAGTACCTAAGCAATTAGGTGTCTCTTTAGAAATTTTAATGGAAAATGCAGGACGAGGCATTGTAGATGCTTTGTGGGGACAATATGACTTGTTTTCCTTAGATAATGCACGTTCTATCAATAGTTTTGTACTATTTATCTGTGGTACAGGTAATAATGGGGCAGATGGCCTTGTAGCAGCTCGTCATCTTTTAGAGCAAGGTGTACCTGTACAAATTGCACTAGTAGGTGATACGAGCAAATGTAGCGACCTTTTTGCAGTTCAACTCAAGAGATGTGAAGCAATGGGCTGTATCATTGATATGTTTGATGATTTTAATGATTGGTCAAATGTAGCTATAGTTGTAGAAGGCATTATGGGAACAGGGTTAGCTGGACGTCTTCGAGATACGACAATAGATATATTGCACGTTATTGATACTATGCGTAGTCAATATAATTTTGATTTGTGGGCTATTGATGTACCTGCAGGTGTTGATGCAACTTCTGGTCAAATCTCAGAGGGCACATTGTCTTATGATTATACAGTAACCTTTGGTGCTATAAAACAAGGTCTATTGTTGTATCCTGGCAAGGCTATAGGAGGAACCGTTATTGTTGCCCCTTTAGGAGCTCCTTGGCAGCAAGTATTAATTAATCGTGATAGCACTATAACTATTGATTCGGATTTAGCAAAAACACTAATTAATTATCGAGTTCCAATGGCTCATAAAGGAGTAAATGGAAATACCCTAATTGTTGGTGGCTCTAGTGATATGGTTGGCGCCCCTATGTTGGCTGCAGAAGCTGCTGTTCATAGTGGTGCTGGTAAAGTTACATTATGTGTTCCAGAGATAATTAAACGGGCAGTACAAGGACGTGTCATACCAGAAGTGATGGTTACCTCTATCAATGAAAACCACTCCATTTATGAAGGCCGTCAAGTAGTTGCTATTGGACCCGGTTTGGGACGTACAATAGATATTCCAGATTTAGTAAATCATGTTATTGATTGCTATGAAGGTGCTCTAGTCATTGATGCTGATGCGTTATATGCATTAGGTCATGTGGGATCTGTAGATAAAGATGCATTGCGAGATGGTAAGGTTGAGTCTATATATAAGATGGAACGACAGTTACCATATTGCGTGATGACACCTCATTTAGGTGAATTTAGTAGACTTATTGATTTGCCTATAAAATGGATTGAACGTCACTATATTACATTGGCACGAGCATTTGCTAAGGCTCATCAGGTAGTACTTGTTCTAAAAGGAATTCCTTCTGTTGTGGCGCTACCAGATGGTACAGTATATGTTAATACTATCGGAAACGCTGGTATGGGAACTGGCGGTATGGGGGATGTATTAACCGGAGTCATTGCAGGCTTTATCAGCCAAGGCTATTCCTTACAGGATAGTGCCATTTTAGGGGTCTATGTACATAGCCGCAGTGCAGATATACTAAGTGATACGAAAACTTGGGGATATACACCTAGTGATGTAAGTACTTCTATAGGCTGTGTCATTAGTGAATTATTGGGAGAATAAGAATGACAAATAAAATACAACGCTTTATAGCCTTTTTATTAGTGCTATGTATTCCAATTTTTGCTATTGCAGGATGTACAAATAAAGATGTAGCTAATGCAGCATCTCAGACTAGTTCTAGTACAAATGAAGGCTATTCTATCGATACTAAGCAAACGAACCCTGAAGGCCATCTAGACGTATATATGTTAGATATCGGTCAAGGGGATGCTATACTGCTTAAGGTTGGCGATGAATATAGTATGGTTGATACAGGTGACATAGAGCATCGTGAAAATATTGTAGCTCAGCTAAAATCTATGGGTGTTACGAAGTTAAAAAATATTATCATTACACATCCACATGCTGATCATATGGGTGGCTTCTATGCTATTGCGAAAGCTATGCCCGTTGAACATGTGTATGATGATGGCATTTCTGTTGATAATAATATGTATAAAACCTATGAGAAATGGATTGATAAAAATAAAATTCAACGCTCCACATTGCGTAGTGGAGATGTAGTTGATTTTGGTCACGGTGCTATATTTGTAGTATATGCACCATGGGCGGAACCTTTAACAGATAAAAAAGGGGCGCCAGATCTTAATAATAACTCTATCGTAGGTAAATTAATTTTTGGTAAATTCTCTATGCTCTTTACTGGTGATGCAGAATTACAAGAAGAGAAAAAACTCATAAAAGAGCAGAACTCTAGACTGTTTTCTCGGGTTCTTAAGGTAGGACATCACGGTTCTCGCACAAGTAGCTCTGAAGATTTTTTGAAATCTATTAAACCAGAAAGTGCATTAATTTCAAATGGCATGTATAATAGTTATGGTCATCCTCACGATATAACATTGCGTCGTTTGCAGGAGAACAATATTGCCATTTACCGTACAGATACGATGGGACGTATTCACATTAGTACGGATGGGAATGAATGGCAAATTACAACTGAACGTTAGTATCGATTATATAGCACAAAAAATAATTTTAAGCAACTGATTTTTGTGTTTACTGTATAAAGACTTTATATAGTAATATGTATAATCGGCATACTAATCTTCATGTTTGTATGAAATAATCTATTTATAATCTAACATTAGTTTATGGATAGATTGGAACGATGAGACTTTGATTCACAAAGATATCATCGACTCATCTCTATGGTTTGGACACTACGTATGTCAGTTAGATTGGAGTGAATGTATTGCGTAAACTATTTTTTATGTGCCTTGCTGTCTTGATGGCTTTACCTCTATTCTTGACTCAAGCAAAGGCAGCTAATCTTGAAGATGCTCGATGGGTGACACGAACTGATGCACCTGTACCATATGTTCGTATGGTAATGGATTTATCAGCACCTGTGAAAGCATCTGCATCGATTAGCAAAGATGGGAAAACGACGACTGTTACCTTAAATAACACAAAGCTAAAAACTGCTAAAGCGAATATTAATATGGACTCTAGCATAGCTAGTTCTGCTAGACTTACAGAGGATGGCAGAGATGTGAAGGTAACAATCAAGACACCTTCATCTATCGATACGAGTGATGTAAAGGTATTTTCCCTAAAGAAAGATACGGTTAATAAGAAACCGTATCGCATCGTTGTAGATGTACAGAAAAAAGGTGTGGTAGCTAAACCTGCTTACTATGGTAAACGTCCATCTCCTTCTGCACATCCTGCGAAAAATATGCCCACAGGATCTGGTAAGTATTCTATTAGCGGTGGTTTATCTGGCAAGACAATTACTATTGATCCAGGTCATGGTGGTAGTGACTCTGGTGCCGTTGGACCTCATGGTGTACAAGAGAAAAATATTACACTACCGATTTCTATGTACTTGAAAAAAGCCTTAGAAAATCGTGGCGCTAAAGTGCTTATGACTCGTACTACAGACGTAGACGTATATGGTCCTAATGCAAGCGGTGTTGATGAATTAGGCGCTCGTGTTAATGTAGCGAACCGTAGCAATTCTGATGCGCTCATCAGCGTGCATATTAACGCATTTAACAATCCAAGTGTTGGTGGTATTGCAACATACTACTATGCTAAAACAGGTAATGATGCTCGTTTAGCACAAAAGGTACAATCTCAAATTGCTAGTGTACCAGGATTCAATGGTGACCGTGGCATTCAAGAAGGCAACTTGTATGTATTAAGACATACTAATATGCCTGCCATTCTTGTAGAGCTTGGATTTATTTCCAATCCTAATGAGGAACGTGCATTGCAATCTCCTCAAACACAAGAAGACTTTGCTAATCGCATTGCCAATGGTATTGCTAGTTACTTTGGAGGTTAATCGATGAAATTACGTAAACAAGTTCTGTCGATCCTCTGTGTAGGCTTGCTTGCATTTGTAGCAGGTTGTACACCTAATCAAGCTCCTACAACAGGTAAAAGTGAACCTGTGCAAGAGACGAAAGTCAATAAGGATGCAGAAACAACGAAAGTATCTCAAGAAAAGGTTAAGATGGCCTTCTTTGTTCCAACAGAGGATGGCTCAGGGGTAACACAATCAACCGTTGAGATGGAGGCGGATAAAGTAACGCCTAAAGCCGCTCTTCTAGCGATGTTAAAAGCTGATAGAGCACAAAAATATCCAGTATTCTCTAAGGATATTGAAATCACATCTGTTACTGTAAAGGACGGCATTGCTTCTGTAGAAGTGAATGACGCTTTCGTAAAAGGTAATGGTGGGGATTTAACTGTTAAATTACAAATGGCTGCCATTGTAAATACATTGACATCTTTTGATAATATTAATGGTGTTCTCTTCGTTAATAATGGTAAAAAGGTTCTTACTGTAGGTTCCTTTGATACGAAAGATCCTGTTAAACGGATGACATACCTAATTAAAAAATAATTATATTAGGCTCATTGATAGCAGATAGTTGATATATCAACTATCTGCTATTTTTGTTGTCTTTTATATATGTTACAATACAATATGTATACTAATCGGAAGCCAGGTGATGAGATGCAATTAAAAGAGGTAGGGGAATTTAATTTCATAAGCCACATTCAAAATGATACAATATATGATCCGAGCACTGTAATTACAGGGATTGGTGATGATTGCGCAGTGTATCGTGCTACAGATGAAACAGATCAGCTAATTAGTACAGATACGATGGTGGAAGGTGTTCATTTTAGCTTTCGCTATATGAAACCTTATGATGTAGGCTATCGTCTCATGACAGCTAATTTAAGTGATATTGCTGCTATGGGAGGGGATCCTCGACAAATAGTGTTATCTGTGGCGGCACCTGAATATGTTGATACTGCTATTTTAGATGAAATTTATAGAGGTATTAAAGATCAATGTGCTAGATATCATCTCAATATACTTGGTGGAGATACGGTGCGTACGGAAGGACCTATGGTGTGGACTGTTACCATCATAGGAGAGGTTCCTACTGGCACTGCTATTATGCGTAGTGGTGCGCAAGTTGGCGATATTGTGGGTATTACAAATTATGTAGGTTATGCTTCCACAGGTTTAGGTGCGTTATCCTATAATTTAGATGGCTATACTATGACGAAGGTTGGTCATCAACGACCTGATCCACAAGTTGAATTAGGTCAACAATTGAGACAACTGGGAGTTCATAGTATGAATGATATTAGTGATGGTCTTGGTAGTGAATTAAATGAAATTGCATCGGCTAGTAACGTATCCATTGTTATAGAGGAAAAAGCTATTCCACTTCATGAAGAAACATATGAATTAGCTAAGTATTTACAGACTAATCCAGTGGATTATGCATTATATGGTGGTGAGGATTTTCAACTAGTATTCACGGCTCCTAAAGCATTGATTCCTAAATTAGAGAATTTATCTGGCATTACTATAATCGGTGAAGTTATATCTGGACCATGTCATGTTCAGATGGTAACACCGGATAAAACGATTAAGACCATAGAAGCGAAAGGATATAATCATTTTCATGAATCATAAGGCATATGTTCAATTAGAAACTCATACAGTAGAAGATACACAACGATTTGGACAGTTATTAGGCAGATGGGTCAAACAAAGCGGAGAACCTTTGTGTATTGCTTTAATTGGTGATTTGGGGACAGGAAAAACGCACCTATCCCAAGGCATTGCGAAAGGCTTTGGAGTTACAGAGGAGATTACAAGTCCTACCTTTGCAATCATGAATACTTATGATGTGGATAGAACACATTTATATCATTTTGATGTATATCGTTTGGATGATATAAGCGAGCTTGAAAATATTGGCTTCTACGAATATACAGAGGATTGCGTATCCATTGTGGAATGGGCCGATAAATTCCCAGATGAATTACCAGATGAAACATTATGGATTTATTTGACGCGCATTGATGATACAAGTCGATCTATTACATTAGGTAGTGATTACCTTTCAGAGGGTGATTTAGTAGAAATAGGAGGCCCATATGTGGTTAGGAATTGAGACAAGCTCACTCGTTTCGAGTGTGGCTTTAATGGATGAACATAACCTTATTGGTGAGTTGACTATCCAAGCTGGATTAACTCATTCTGAGCAACTAATACCTCACATTGATATGTTATTGCGTGCCTCTCAAGTAAAAAAGAATGAGTTAAAAGGTATTATCGTTAGTATCGGGCCTGGTTCTTTCACTGGATTGCGTATTGGCATGGGAACTGCAAAAGCAATGGCTTATGCCTTACAAATTCCATTGTATGGTGTGATGACAATGGACAGCTTAGCTCGTAATGTTTCATATACAAATCGTACAATTTGTACTGTTATCGATGCACAGAAAAAGCATGTATATGCTGGTTTATATAGATATGAAAATAACAAACTGGTATGTAAAGAGGAGCCATTTGTTATTGCTGCTAGTGATTTATTAGATAAATTTAGAGAAACAAAGGAAGAGGTCCTATTCTTAGGGGATGGTATTAAGCGAATTGAAAAGCTTTTAGAGGAAAGGGATACTAATTTGACTGTCCTAGATATTTCACAACGTATTCCGAAGGCAAGCTCTTTACTATTAGCAGGTCGTGAATTGGTAGAACGTGAAGAGATATGCAATCCAATGGATATGGTTCCTTACTATATTCGTCGCTCTGAGGCTGAGGTATTGTGGGAAGAACGACATAAGAATAATCCTGAAATGTTAAATCAAAATCCTACTGTGATAGTGACTGAAGCGGCAGGAGCAGAGTAATGGAGATTCGATTAGCGACTATCGATGATGCTCAAGCTATTTATGATATAGAACAGCAGTCCTTTTCTGTTCCATGGAGTTTGGAATCTGTACTTGCTGAACTTGAAGGGGCAGATAATAAATTATATATGGTTATTTGCGAAGACAATCATATTGTTGGTTATGCTGGTGCTTGGCTCGTATATGATGAAGGACAAATAACAAATATTGCCATTATTCCTTCTGCTCGTGGTAAGGGATATGGCTCAGAACTTACTAAACAATTAATAGATGAATGTTTCAAGAGAGGTATGCACGAAATCTTCTTGGAGGTACGCATATCTAATTTGCCTGCCTTAGCAATGTATAGAAATCTTGGGTTTTCTGTTAAAGGGATTCGTAAAGATTATTATTCAGAGCCAAAAGAGGATGCTTATATTATGTCTCTCGTTTCAGAGGAAATAGAATGAGTATTTACACATTAGCCTTGGAAAGTAGCTGTGATGAAACATCAGCCTCTGTCTTAAAGGATGGACGCACTGTTTTATCTAATGTTATTTCTAGCCAAGTGCCGATTCATAGAAAATTTGGTGGCGTTGTGCCAGAAATCGCATCGCGTCACCATATAGAACAAGTTATACCTGTTATAGATCAAGCGCTACGCGATGCGAATGTAACGTTACAAGATATTGACCACATTGGTGTTACCTATGGTCCTGGTCTCGTAGGGGCATTATTGGTAGGTGTAGCTGCTGCAAAGGGATTATCCTTTGCTACAGGCATTCCTTTGGTACCAGTTCACCATATGGAAGGTCATATTTTTGCTAATTTCTTAGCTAATCCAGAATTAGAACCTCCATTTTTGAGCCTCGTTGTATCTGGTGGTCATACTATGCTAGTTCATGTAAAAGGGTACGAAGAGTTTGATATTCTTGGTCAGACTCGTGATGATGCAGCGGGTGAAGCCTTTGATAAAATTGCTCGTGTTATGGGCTTCCCTTACCCAGGTGGCCCTCATATTGATGCACTTGCCCTTGAAGGTAATCCAGATGCGATTGAATTTCCAAAGGCTTTAAGTGAGCCTGGTAATTTTGAATTTAGTTTTAGTGGTTTAAAGTCTGCTGTATTAAACTATTTAAATAGCAAGCAACAAAAGAATGAACCTATTAACCAAGCCGATGTTGCCGCGTCCTTTCAAAAGGCTATTGTTGATGTATTAGTTGAGAAAACGAAAGATGCAGCTCATACATTAGGTGAAACGCGTATTACCATTGCGGGAGGCGTATCTGCTAATAAAGGCTTACAACAAGCCTTAGAGGTTATGTGTAAGAAAGAAGGCTTTACCTATTACAAGCCTCATAAAATTCTGTCCACCGATAATGCTGCTATGATTGGTTGTCGTGCCTATTATATGGCTCAAGCTGGTAAATTTGGCGATTTAACATTGAATGCAAAGCCAAGTGTTGAAATTGGTCATGTATCTTGGAAAGAGGATTAATTGTGGATATCGGTCAAGATATTTTAAATACAACACCATTAGGACCATTACAAACCTCACTACTTGAGCATATTAGTAAACTTATATCCTTTGGCGAGTCATTGACCCGTCAAAGGATACAGATTTTTACGCCTCTTCTAGAAAAATCACAAGGTGATATGCAGCAACGTGCAGATATGCTATGCATTGAACGGAGCGAGCAAGGTGTTATTACTCGACAAATAAAAGGAAATAATACGTGGCATTCTATGATGGGAAATGGTCAACCTCTTATTGGGGTAGAGCATGATCAACGACAACATGTTTTTCCTGTTGTCGACAATGGTGGTCGTATTATTGGGGGGATAGTTTTTACAGTATCTCCGTCTATTAAAAAAAATCAATACGAACAAGAATATATCTTATCTGATACGATGCAACGTCTCATGTTAACTGCTACAGATGAGCAAATACAATCGTATGAGCCAATTTCTTATTTCGATGGTTTAATCATCTTCGATGATTCTCATAGAATTCTCTATGGTAATGAGTCGGCTATACAATTAGTAGATTTGCTTGGATTTGATCGACGACTAGTAGGGTCATCAATTTATAGCAGTACCTTAAAAATTTCAGCCATCCAACAAGTGTTGGATGATAGAACGATATACACTAGTGAAGAAATCTATCAAGATATGGTAATTCGTCAGCATATGATTCCTATTGCTATGGGACGCAATGAAACACGTTGTTTCCTCGTGCTTCACGATTGTACCCGTGAAAGTAAGCAGCAACAAGAATTGCTGGTAAAGAATTCTATTATCAAAGAGGTTCATCACCGTGTAAAAAACAATTTACAAACTGTAGCGGGATTACTACGTATGGAAGCAAGACGTTCTAGTCTGCCAGAAGTTAAACAAGCCTTACAAGAGGGAATCAATCGTATTGAAAGTATGGCTTTGGTTCACGATATTGTGTCCCATTATGATGAGGATTATATTGGTATCCGATCAATCTATGACGAGTTATGTCGTTTGTTGCGCATGAGTATGATCAGACAAGACCAAGAGGTTACCTTTACCTATAGTGGAGAAGATATATTGATTTCCTCTCATATGGCAAGTTATGTATCCCTCATAACTAATGAATTAATTACTAATAGCCTTGAACATGGTTTAGATGGTAAAGCAGGGGAGATTCGTCTAGCTGTTTCGGAATTAGAGGAATATATTGTATTAGATTTTTCTGATACGGGAAAAGGATTACCTCAAGATTTCTCTATTAACTCGAATAAGCGTTTAGGATTAACTATCATTAATAATTTAGTTACCCATGAGTTAAAAGGGCGTCTATCTGTTAAAAATACTGATGCCGGTGTTCTAGTGACAATACATATGAAGAAGGAGAAGTAAATGCGCGTTTTAATAGTGGATGATGAATCCCTTATACGTATGGATCTACGCGATATTATTGAATCCTCTGGTCATGAAGTTGTGGCAGAAGGGACTAATGGTGTTGAAGCCATCAAGCTTTGCAAAGAATATAAACCTGATATTGTTCTAATGGATGTAAAAATGCCAGAATTAGATGGCATCGAAGCAGCACGACAAATTGGCTTTCACCATGAAGCACCTGTAGTTCTATTAACAAGTTATAGTCAACAGGATTTAATAAATAAGGCTAGAGAATCTGGCGTATATGGATATTTAATTAAGCCTGTTCGTGAAGAACAATTGGTTCCAACCTTAGAAATGGCATTAGGGCGTTATCATAGTGATGCTGAGCTACGCGAAAAAATGGCTGAATTAGAACAATCATTAGAGGATCGTAAAATCATTCAAAAAGGAACCGGTATATTGATGGAGCTATACTCTATATCAGAAGAGGAAGCCTATAATCGTATTCGCGCCCTAAGTATGAAGAAACGAGATAGTATTGTTAATATCTGTAAAGCATTAATTAATCAAGTTTCAAAATAGATACAAAGACTAGTATAAGAATCAAAACTTATACTAGTCTTTTGTGTCTAATATCAAATAAAAGCTAAAAAGTCAAAAAATCAAAATTTCTGCTTGCATTTATTTTGACATAGGTTATAATAATACATGTGATTAGCACTCGGTAACTTAGAGTGCTAATAAATTGTAAATAATAACTAGTAAATAAGGAGTGACATCATATGTTAAAACCATTAGCTGACCGCGTTCTTATCCGTTTAGAAGCAAAAGAAGAAAAAACTAAAAGTGGTATTTTCCTTCCTGATACAGCAAAAGAAAAACCTCAAGAAGGTGTAGTAGTAGCTGTAGGTGCTGGTAAAGTTTATGACAATGGTCAACGTGTAGCTCCAGAAGTTAAAGTTGGCGATACTGTTATGTTCGCAAAATACGCTGGTAGCGAATTAGAAATCGATGGCGCTACTCATTTGATCATTAGCGAACGCGATATCTTAGCAGTACTATAATAGCTAATTTATAGCTGTATAGAGCTAAACCTACTATTGATACATTCTATATTGCCTACGGGCATATACATTCCCTTACATTAGATACTGTTATTATCTAGGAGGTAATACATATGGCAAAAGAAATCTTGTTTAATGAAGAAGCTCGTCGCGCTTTAGGTCGTGGCGTTGATCAATTGGCAAACGCTGTAAAAGTTACATTGGGACCAAAAGGTCGTAATGTTGTATTGGATAAAAAATTCGGTTCCCCAACAATCACAAATGATGGTGTAACTATTGCTCGTGATATCGAACTTCCAGATCCATTTGAAAACATGGGCGCTCAATTAGTTAAAGAAGTTGCTACTAAAACTAATGACGTAGCAGGTGATGGTACTACTACTGCAACAGTATTGGCACAAGCTATGATCCAAGAAGGTATGCGCAACGTAGCAGCTGGTGCTAACCCAATGATCTTGAAAAAAGGTATTGAAACAGCAGTTAAAACTTTGGTTGAAGAAATTAAAAAACGTTCCATTAAAGTTTCTGGTAAAGCTGAAATCGCTCAAGTTGCAAGTGTATCCGCAGCGGACGAAGAAATCGGTGGCTTAATTGCTGAAGCTATGGAAAAAGTAGGTAACGACGGCGTTATCACTGTAGAAGAATCCAAAGGCTTGCAAACTGCATTAAACGTAGTAGAAGGTATGCAATTTGACCGTGGTTACATTTCCCCATACATGGTAACTGATCCTGACCGTATGGAAGCTGTAATGGATAACCCATATATCTTGATTACTGACCGTAAAATCAGTGCTATTGCTGATATGTTGCCAACACTTGAAAAAGTGGTAAAAGTAGGTAAAGAACTTCTTATCATCGCTGAAGATGTAGAAGGTGAAGCATTGGCTACATTGGTAGTAAACCGCTTGCGTGGTACTTTCAAAGCAGTAGCTGTAAAAGCTCCTGGCTTCGGTGACCGTCGTAAAGCTATGCTTGAAGATATTGCTATTTTGACTGGTGGTACTGTAATTACTGAAGATATGGGCCGCAAACTTGATTCTGTAGAACTTACTGATCTTGGTACAGCTCGTCAAGTTCGTATCACTAAAGATGAAACTACAATCATCGATGGTGTAGGCGATAAAGACGTAATCGCTAAACGTGTAAGCCAAATCCGTGCACAAGTAGAAGAAACAACTTCCGAATTCGACCGTGAAAAATTACAAGAACGTCTTGCAAAATTATCCGGTGGTGTTGCAGTTATCGAAGTAGGTGCTGCTACAGAAGTTGAAATGAAAGATAAAAAACTTCGTATCGAAGACGCATTGAACGCAACTCGTGCAGCTGTTGAAGAAGGTATCGTAGCTGGTGGTGGTACTACATTCATCGATATCATCCCTGCATTGAACACATTGGAAGAAACTGGCGACGTTCAAACTGGTATTAACCTTGTTAAACGTGCAGTAGAAGAACCTCTTCGTCAAATCGCTTACAATGCTGGTCTTGAAGGTTCCGTTGTAGTAGAAAAAGTTAAAAATACAGAAGCTGGTGTTGGTTTCAACGCATTGACTGAAGAATATATCGACATGGTTAAAGCTGGTATCGTGGACCCTGCTAAAGTAACACGTTCTGCACTTCAAAATGCTGCATCCATTGCATCTCTTGTATTGACTACTGAAACAATCGTAGCTGATAAAGTAGAAGAAAATGCTGCAGCACCTGCAATGCCTCCAATGGGTGGCATGGGCGGTATGATGTAATCAACTGCTTAGAGCATAATCTATAAAATTTAGAATAATCCTAATGAATTAGGAACTATATGTTCACTTTTTCATTAGGATTATTTTGTATTTATCTAAATTAGCAATGGTATTTTACAATACATATGATATAGACAGTACAAATAGTATAAATCGTATAAATAGCAGACGATTTTTCTTTATGCTTATGATTTGAATTAGACTAACATATGAGGTTTATCAAATCGATAAAATTGATTTTGTATACCACATATGTTATAATTCTATAGAATTTAATATTGAGTCTAGTTTGACATGGTAGTTTTTCTCCACTATAATAACGATATCGAATTATTTCGATTTTTATTTTGATTTGAAAGAAGGATTACTATGTTAAGCTTTATTTTTAAAAGTAAACCTAATTATGTTAATTTTGGCCTCTTAATTTACCGTTTGGCACTTGGTATTTCCATGTTTTATCATGGTTATCTAAAATGGTTAAGTGGTCCTGAAGGCCTTTATAAAGTTGGATCTATGTTGGCTCCATTAGGCGTACCTGGTGGGTATGAAATATTAGGTACTATGGCATCTTGTGCTGAGATGATTGGTGGTATTCTTATTGTTTTAGGTCTATTCACTAGAATTGGATCTCTTATGCTCATCGGTACATTAGCTATGGCAACAACATTGAGTATTAACGGTAGTTTCTTTAGTTGGGATTACCCATCTCAAATGGGCTTTGGTGCTCTTATGTTGTTCTTCGCTGGCGCAGGCCGCTATAGTCTTGATAAAGCTTTATTTAAATAATAATTAGGATAATAGACTCATCGTTTGATGGGTCTTTTATTTGTGTAGCGAGGTTATTATGAATACAAAAACAGTTCCGTTTACAGCCGAACAATTAGAAAATATTATTGCCAAATATCCAACACCATTTCATATTTATGATGAAGAAGGTATCATTGAAAATATGAAATCTTTCATCGATGCATTTTCTTGGAATAAAGGGTTCAAACAATATTTTGCTGTAAAAGCGACACCAAATCCATATATTATGCGTGTATTGCAAAAACTTGGCGTTGGTGCAGATTGTTCTTCCTTAGCAGAGTTAATGCTATGTGAAAAAGTGGGTATTACAGGTCATGATATTATGTTCACATCTAATGACACACCATATGTGGAATATAAAAAAGCACTTGAATTAGGTGCTATCATCAATCTTGATGATATTACTCATATTGAATATTTGGAAAAAAATCATGGTTCTTTGCCTGATACATTCTGCGTACGTTATAACCCAGGCTCCTTAAAAGAAGGCGGCAATACAATTATCGGCCTTCCTGAAGAAGCTAAATATGGTATGACACGTGAACAGATTCTTGAAGCTTATAAACAGTTGCAAGCTAAAGGTGTAAAACACTTTGGTATCCATACAATGGTTGTATCTAACGAGCTTGATATTGATGGCTTAGTTGGCACTGCTGAACTTTGCTTCAATCTAGCAGTAGATATTAAAAATGAACTAGGCATCAATGTTGAGTTTATCGATCTTGGCGGTGGTGTAGGTGTTGCTTATAAACCAGAACAAACACCAGTAGATTTCAATGCACTTAGTAAAGGTGTAGAAGAGGCCTATAATAGAATTCTAGTAGCTAATGGCCTTGGTGATGTAGCATTGGCTTATGAATGTGGCCGTATGGTTACAGGTCCATTTGGTTACTTAGTTTCTACAGCAATTCACAAAAAGGATATTTATCGTCACTACATCGGTTTAGATTCCTGTATGGCAAACCTTATGCGTCCAGCTTTATATGGTTCTTACCACCATATTACTGTAATGGGTAAAGAAAATGCACCTAAGGACCACGTGTACGATGTAACTGGTTCTTTATGTGAAAACAATGATAAATTTGCTATTCAACGTGAGTTGCCAAAAATCGATATTGGCGATCGTATTATCATTCATGATGCTGGTGCGCATGGTCACTCCATGGGATTCAACTATAATGGTAAATTGCGCTCTGCTGAGTTGTTATTGCATAAAGACGGTTCTGTTACACAAATTCGTCGTGCTGAAACATATGATGATTTGTTTGGCACCCTCGATTTCTCTAACCTATAATTTAATATTGAGAATCGAATAGGATGAGAATGAATATTAATAAAAACCTATCAATATATGTAATATATGATATTCTTTTAATTCCTGTATATTTTAGTAGGAATATCTTGCTATCATTTAGATAAGAATGTATAATGATTATAGATTGTTATGCACATACTTGCTAAGTTGGCGAGAATTACGGCGGTATTCACGTTAGTGCGTACCGCCTTTTTATATGTGTCAATATATACGTTTTACATATAATGCTTGTATGTTTCTTATTAATACATACATTATGAGAAGGAGTGAACATTTTGGCTGAATTACTTCAGATAAAAGATTTAAAGGTATCCGTTGAAGGTAAACAAATCTTAAAAGGTATCAACTTAACAATTAATAAAGGTGAAATCCATGTTGTTATGGGTACAAATGGTGCAGGTAAATCTACACTTGCCAATGCTATTATGGGTAACACTACATATACTGTAGATAGCGGATCTATTGTTTTTGATGGTAAAGATATTACGGAAGATGCAGTAAATGATCGTGCGAAAGCAGGTATCTTTATGTCCTTCCAAAATCCAATTTCTATTCCTGGCATTACAGTAGAAAACTTCATCCGTACTGCGAAATCTACAATTACTGGTGAAAATGTACGCGCTTTATCTTTCAAAAAAGAATTGAAAGAAAAAATGGATGAATTATCCTTCGATGTATCTTATGCACAACGTTATGTAAATGAAGGGTTCTCCGGTGGTGAACGCAAGAAAAATGAAATTCTTCAAATGTCCATTTTAAATCCTAAATTGGCTATTCTTGATGAAACAGACTCCGGCCTTGACGTAGATGCGGTTCGTATCGTATCTGAAGGTGTACAACGTTTCCACAACGAAGAAAATGCTGTATTGATCATCACTCACCATAACCAAATCTTGCAAAAATTAAAACCTGATTTTGTTCATGTATTGATCAATGGTAAGATCGTTAAAACTGGTGATGCTTCTCTTGTACGTGAAATCGAAGAAAAAGGTTACGACGCATACAAAGCATTAGCATAGGAGGCACAATGGAAGAAAGAAAGAAAACCCAAGTCGCGGATATGGACCGTGGTGTCTACGATATTAAGAATGACTTTGAATATTCTTATATTTCTGATGCTGGTTTAACAGAAGATATTATCCGTGAAATTTGGTCTAATAAAAATGAACCTGAATGGATGCTTGACTTCCGTTTGAAATCTTTAGAAATCTACAATCGCATGGGTATTCCAAATTGGATTCCCGATATTTCTGGCTTAGATATGGCAAATATCCATACTTATGTTAAGCCAAAAGTAGATATGAAAGAAAATTGGGACGAAGTTCCAGAAGAAATTAAAAGCACTTTTGATCGCTTAGGTATTCCAGAAGCGGAAAAAACATCTCTTGCAGGTGTTGGTGCTCAATATGACTCTGAAGTTGTATACCACAGTATCCAAGAAGATCTTGTTAAACAAGGCGTTATCTATACTGATATCGAAACTGCGCTTCATGAGCATGAAGAAATCGTAAAAAAATACTGGATGACATTGATTCCACCTACAGATCATAAATGGGCTGCTCTTCATGGTGCCGTTTGGTCTGGTGGTTCCTTCGTATATGTTCCCGCAGGTGTACAAGTAGAGATTCCATTGCAATCCTATTTCCGCTTGAATGCACCAGGTGCTGGTCAGTTTGAGCATACTATGATCATCGTAGAAGAAGGGGCTAAATTACACTTCATCGAAGGTTGTTCTGCTCCTAAATACGACGTATCTAACCTTCATGCCGGTGCCGTTGAATTGTTTGTAAAGGATAATGCTACATTGCGTTATTCTACAATTGAAAACTGGTCCAAAAACATGTACAACCTTAACACAAAACGTTGTGTAGTTGGTAAAGGTGGTACTATTGAGTGGGTATCTGGTTCCTTCGGTTCCAAAGTATCTTGCTTGTATCCAATGAGTATCCTTAATGGTGAAGGTGCACATGCTGAATTCACAGGTGTAACATTTGCTGGCGAAGGACAATTCCTTGATACTGGTTGTAAGGTAGTTCATAATGCTCCTTACACAACTAGTAATGTAAACTCTAAATCTATTTCCAAATCCGGTGGTGCTGCTATTTACCGTGGCCTTTTGAAAATTGGCCCTAAAGCAGAACATTCCAAAGCGACTGTATCTTGTGAATCCTTGATGCTTGATGCAGAGTCTCAATCTGATACAATCCCAGCTATTATCGTAGAAAACGATAATGTGGATTTAGGTCATGAAGCTAAAATCGGTCGTATTTCCGACGAAGCGATTTTCTATCTCATGACACGTGGTATTAGCGAAGAAGAAGCTCGTGCAATGCTCGTTCGTGGTTTCGTTGAGCCAATCTCCAAAGAATTACCACTTGAGTATGCTGTAGAAATGAACAATCTAATCAATCTTGAATTAGAAGGTTCTATCGGTTAAGGAGGAATTATGAGCGAATTACTATTTAATGAACTCCCTAGACCGACATTCAGATGGTTGCGTGTTAACCATACTGTAAGCTCTCTAGCTGGAGAAGATACATCTGTACAATCCATCGCGGTAGAAGCGAATCAAAATATACTTTCACCATTGCCTACAGGAACAGCACTGTTAAATGCTAAATATGAAGGTGCTAATAAGGATGCTATTCAAGCATTGGTGGATAATGCAGAAGGTTATGTTATCAATGTTTCTGCTAAGACAAAAGAAGTTGTAGGCATCCGCATTGATGCTAATGCACGTGTAGCTAACCGTTTCCAATTCATCGTTGGTGAAGGGGCAGAACTAGAGGTACAATTCTATGTAACTGGCACTGGTGAAGCTTTAACAAATATTAGTTATCTAAATGAATACGATGTAAAAGAAGGCGGTAAAGTTGTAGTGAAAAAGGTAAATCTTTTACCTGAACATGTACAACATATCGAACATCGTTATACAAAATTGGAAGATAAAGCAGATGTAGAATACATTAATATTGAACTTGGTGGTAGCGAAAATATTTTGAACTACTATCATGATTTAGTAGGTCAAGAATCTCGTATGGTTCATGATATTGCTTATCTTGGCAACGAAGAGCAAAAATTTGATATCTCCATGGTTATGAGTCATGGTGGTAAAAAATCTTTCAGTGATATTCATACATTAGGTGCTCTTAGTGGCAATTCTAAAAAATCTTTCCGTGGTACTCTTGATTTCCTTCATGGTGCAACAGCTTCTGAAGGTGCGGAAGAAGATACTTGCTTATTGTTAGATCCAACTGTAAAATCTGTTTCTTTACCTCTATTATTGTGTAAAGAAGATAATGTAGTTGGTAATCATGCAGCGAGTGCAGGCCAAATTGATCATAATAAATTGTTCTATATCATGAGCCGTGGCTTTAGTGAAGTAGAAGCAAAACATATCATTGTAGAATCTATGATTCGACCTATTATTGATCGCATTGGTGATGAAACGATTGAAGAAGCAGCGTTAGCAGCTGTACGTAATAAAATTTAAAGAGGCGTTTTTATGAGACCAATTGCAGAAGCATACAAAGACTTTCCTATACTACATAAAGAGCATAATGGGCACCGCGTTATCTATTTAGATAGCGGTGCTACTGCACAAATTCCACAGTCCGTAATTGATCGTGTTGTGGAACATATGACACAACGTAATGGTAATCCACATCGTGGCTCTCATATTTTAGCTATTGAAGCATCTGAAGACTATGAAAATGCTCGTGATCGCGTAGTTGAATTTATCAATGCTCGTGAACGTGAAGAAGTTGTATTCACACGTAATAGTACAGAATCTATGAACTTGATTGCTCATAGCTATGGTCTTCATAATGTGAAAAAAGGTGACAAGATTGTCATTACTGTTGCGGAACATCATGCCAATCTTGTAACATGGCAATATGTGACAGAACAAACAGGGGCAACTTTAGAATATATGTACCTTGATGAACATGGGCATTTAAAAGATGGTGAAATCAATAAAATTGATGAAAACACTAAAATTGTTGCCTTTGCTCATGTTAGCAATGTGCTTGGTATGGAATTCCCTGTAAAAGAATTAACTGAAAAAGCGCATTCTGTAGGTGCTGTAGTAGTCCTCGATGGTGCTCAATCTACACCTCATAAAAAAATTGATGTCCAAGAATTAGATTGTGATTTCTTCGTATTCTCTGGCCATAAAATGTGTGCATCTCAAGGTATTGGTGTACTCTATGGTAAACGTGAGTTATTAGAAGCTATGCCACCATTCCTATTGGGTGGGGACATGATTGAATATGTAAAAGAACAAACTGCTACATTCAATGAGCTTCCATATAAATTCGAAGCTGGTACTCCAAATGCTGATGGTGCCGTTTCCTTGCATGCAGCTATTGATTATTTAGAATCCTTTGGCATGGATGCTATTGAAGCTTATGAAGAGGAACTTGTAGCATATATTCTTCCTAAGATTGTTGCATTGCCACATGTTCACGTAATTGGCTCTCAAAATCCTAAGGAAAAACACGGCGTAATTGCATTTACAGTAGATGATGTACATCCTCATGATGTAGCTACAATTTTGGATTCTAAGGGCATTTGTGTTCGTTCCGGTCACCACTGTGCACAACCATTAGGTGCATTCTACAACGTATCTGCATCCACTCGTCTAAGTATGTACTTATATACTCGTAAGGAAGATCTAGATGCATTCCTTGAAGTATTAAAGACAGTTCGTTCAGTAATGGGTTTTAAAGATTAGGAGATTTACCATCAATGGAAATGGATCAATTATATACGGAACTTATTTTGGAACATAACCAAGATAAGCGTAATAAACATGAATTAGCTCATTTTACAAATTCTGAGCATGGCCATAACCCAAGTTGTGGTGATGACCTAACATTGCAACTCAATGTGGAAAATGGCATTATTAAAGATGCTGCATACACAGGCTCTGGTTGTGCTATCAGTCAAGCATCTGCATCTATGATGATTGATATCATCAAGGGCAAATCCGTTGAGGAAGCTCTTCGTTTGGTAGAAGTTTTCTTAGGTATGATCAAAAAAGAGATTACCGATGAAAATGAGTTAGAAGAATTAGAAGATGCTATGGCACTACAAAATATTTCTAACATGCCAGCACGTGTTAAATGTGCAGTTCTTGCATGGCATACATTGAAAGAGGCTTTAAAGAAATAATATGAAGAAAACGATATTATTTGATTTAGATGGAACTTTAACTGATTCTCAAGAAGGTATTCTTAAAAGCATTAAATTTGCATTGGAACATTTTGGTTATGATGTACCTGATGAAGAAACACTACAATTATTCTTAGGACCACCATTGGTAGATGCGTTCCAAGAACATTGTGGTATGACCTTTGAGCAATCGGAAGAAACATACTTTAAATTCCGTGAACGGTATGGTACAATCGGTAAATTTGAAAATCAAGTATATCCGAATATTGTAGACTTATTGGCTAAATGCAAAACTGAACAATACACCATAGCTGTTGCTACAGCTAAACCAGAACATTATGCTAAGGATATTTTAGACCATTTTGAATTGACACCATATTTTGATGTCATTGTTGGTGCAAATTATGAATCTGGTTTATTACATAAGAAAGAGATACTTGAAAAAGCTCTTAAACTTTGTGGCAATCCTTTAACTGATGACAATGGTCGTCGTTTGGCCTTTATGGTAGGTGATCGTAAGTATGATGTAGAGGCAGCTAATGAACTTGGATGTATCTCTATTGGTGTTACCTATGGTTATGGTACAGAAGCTGAACTAAAAGAAGCCGATGCAGAGTACATCTGTGATGACGTTGATGAAATTGCTGATGTTCTGGACCTTGAAGAAATGATGGTTCGTAGATAAGCTATTTTAAATAAAATATCAACCTTAAAAGGGCTAGAGGAATTTCCTCTAGCCCTTTGGCATCCATCTAAAAAGGACTAACCAATAGGTTAGTCCTTTTGTGTTATTTTTTTAGGCCGCTTTTTTTAGCTAATGTTTTGATAACCTTAGCACTTTGTTTTTTCAATTTGCCGCCTGTTTGTTTGAGTTGAATACGTGTACGAGAAACACGACCAAGTGTAGTAATCTTTGTTTTGCGACGTGGCTTCATATCGCGCTCGTTACCAAAGTCGCCACGTTGTACACTTGTTGCTTTTACCTTTTCTGCTCTGAAAGATTTACGCAACGCTTTCATAATTAATGTGAGCGGTAAGGATTGCTCAAAAGAATACAAATCAACAGCCACATAGCCTAGAGCAGGATACGTGTGCAATGTAAAGTGAAAGCCTGGTGCAACAGATAGGAGGGCGATCTCCTCGTCCATAACTTGACAACTGATTTCATCAACATCAAGGTCAGCTAAATCAAATGCGGTTGCTACACTTTCTTGTACAGCTGTAGCGGATGAGATTGCATCTTCATCGCAGGAATATAAATCAATTAACAGTTCTTGTCCTAATGCTTCTGCCATAACAACACCTTCTTTCATAAAAATATATCTCATTTATTATACCTATAATTTAAGATTAAGTCCAATTATAGGGGGATGTATTAAAAGGTCAAATGTATAGTATAGAAATTTGACCTTTATATTGACTAAAGTCAAAAAGTCAAATATAATAGATGTATGTAAAAAGCAAATAGTCAAAATATATATTAAATAAAATGTTAAAGAGGTGTTTTTTATGAGTATGATAGCTGATAAAATAGAAAAGTTTATATTGGATCGTATGCGTGAAGAACAAGAGAAATTAATTTTAAAGCGTAACGAATTAGCCGATGAGTTAGATTGTGCACCTTCGCAAATTAGTTATGTTCTAAGTACGCGATTTTCCAATGAGCGTGGGTTTGATGTTGAATCAAGACGTGGATTAGGTGGATATATTCGAATCACAAAATTAAATCCAGAAAGTTCTGATTCTCTACCAGCTGTAACAACCTATCGTATTTATGAAGGTCAAAATACAGTAGATCGTTTAATTGATATAAAAGATGTAGACCAATCATTATTTCAATTACTACAAGCAGAAAAAATTACTCGTCGTGAGGCTCAATTGATGCATAATTCTTTTGCTACATTGATTGAAAATACGGATATTGAACATCGAAATAATGCAATTCGTGAGCTATACGCAACAATGGTGGATACACTACGGAAGGAGTGATGATCAGTGATATGTGATCATTGCCATAAAAATGAAGCTACTATCCATATGACAAATATTGTAAATAATCAGAAAACGGAACAACATTTGTGCAATACTTGTGCTACAGCACTACAACAAGAGGGAAAATTATCTCCCTATAGTTCCTTTATGAATGATATGTGGGATGATAGCTTTTTTACCAATGATTTCTTTAAAAATATGGTCTATCCTGATAATTTATTAAAATCTCATCAATCTAAACGGTGTCCTCAATGTGGTATTACCTATGATGAGTTTAATCGGGTAGGCAAGTTTGGTTGTGATACATGCTATGAAACTTTTGCTAGTGAAATAAAACCGTTATTACAACGTTTGCAAGGTAGTTCTGAATATGAAGGGTCAGTTCCTAGTCATGGTAATAATGTGTTTAAAGCTAAGTATGAAGTTAAACAATTGCGTAATCAATTAGAGATGGCAATTCAAGCAGAGAAATTTGAAGATGCAGCTATCTTAAGAGATAAAATAAAAGAATTAGAAGCCATCATTGGTGGCAATAAAGAATAGGAGGTTCTTATTATGTTAGATACTATATTAGACTCTCCTTTAAGTTCATGGCTACAACTCGATACGGACGCAACGGATCATATTGTGATTTCTAGTCGGATTCGATTAGCAAGAAACTTTGATGGTGTGCTTTTTACAAATCGAAATGATATGTCGTCATTAGAAAAAGTAAATTCTTTTTCTAGAAGTTTGCTTAAACCCCTAAAAGACGTAGATGGACATCAATATTCTAATATTAACCTAGAGCAATTAAGTGAACGTGATCGGGCTATATTAGTGGAAAAACATTTGATGAGCCCTGCTTTAGAGGAAAAACTACCGTACCGCAACTTAGTGGTTTCTGACGATGCATCAATTGTGATTATGGTAAATGAAGAAGATCATTTGCGAATTCAATCTATGGCTTCTGGACTTCAATTGCAACAGGCCTATGACCATGCAGTGCAAATTGATAAGGCTATCGAGGCAAAGCATCCCTATGCTTTTGATGAACGCTTTGGCTATTTGACGGCATGCCCTACAAATGTAGGAACCGGATTAAGAGCATCTGTCATGCTACATTTGCCTGCATTAACTATGTCTGGTCGAATTACACGACTCATTCGCAGCATCATTCAATTAGGATACTCTGTACGAGGTCTGTACGGCGAAGGCTCAGAGGCTTTAGGCGCTATATACCAAATTTCCAATCAACGTACGATGGGGATAAGTGAAGAAGCAACGATTGAGCAATTAAGCAAGATTGTAGAAGGAATAATTGCGGAAGAGCGTAAATCTCGTCAGTTATTATTACATAATGATAAAGAAGGTTTAGAAGATGTGTTATGGCGCTCCTATGGAGTTCTACAGAATGCACGCCGTGTAAATGGTAAAGAGGCTTTAACAAAGCTTAGTGATATCCAGTTAGGCGTTGACTTAAATATTTTACCTCAATGGGGTAAGGATTCCTTTAATGAGCTGATTGCTATAACTAGACCTAATTTCCTTTCAAAGTATGCAGGAAATGATAATCTAACAGATATCGAGCGTGATAGCTATCGAGCTAAAGTAATACGTCAAAAACTTTCAAAATAGTATATATTTCACAAATACTCAATTGATATTCCAATGGTGTTTCCCACCATTGTTCACATATATTTGAAGAGATACAATTACAATTTACATAGATAGAAGAGGTGATATTATGATGCAACGATTTACAGATGATGCACAGCGTGTCCTTTCTTTTGCTCAAGAAGCTGCATTGGAGTTGGGACATGACTATGTAGGCACTGAACATGTACTCATCGGGCTGACAAAGGTTAAAAATGGTGTTGCGGCTAAGGCCTTAGAAGAGCTTGGTATAGTTACAGAAGATATTTTTGAAGCTGTAGAAGAGCAAGTGGGGCGCGGTAATAAAAAAGCAACATCTATATATATGACGCCACGTGTTAAACATGTACTTGAGTTAGCTGTTCAAGTAGCTAACCGCATGAATCATAACTACGTTGGTACTGAGCATATTCTACTCGGTTTACTCAGCGATGGCGGTGGTGTTGCAGTTGGAATTTTACGGGCTATGAATATTCGTACCGACGATATAGTAGAAGCGATTCGTCATATTCTGGGCTCTAGTAGTAATGGTGATGATGGTAGACAAGAAGGAGCGAATAACAATGGCGATTTAGGTGACTTAACCGATTTTGCTACAGATTTAAATGAATCTGCGAAACAAGGTAAAATTGATCCTGTTATTGGTCGCGATACAGAAATTCAACGAGTTATTCAAATTCTTAGCCGTAGAACTAAAAATAATCCAGTTCTCATTGGTGAACCTGGTGTAGGTAAAACAGCCATTGCCGAAGGTTTGGCTCAGCGTATTGTTACTGGTAATGTACCGGAGATTTTACGGAATAAGAGAATTATTTCCCTTAGCATTGGTTCTATGCTTGCTGGTGCAAAATACCGTGGCGAATTTGAAGAACGATTAAAAAAAGCGATTGATGAAGTACAACAACATGATGACATGATTATCTTTATTGATGAAATCCATACTTTAGTTGGTGCCGGTGCCACTGAAGGGGCCATGGATGCAGCGAACATCTTGAAACCAGCTTTGGCACGCGGTGAATTCCAAGTTATTGGTGCTACAACCCTTGATGAATATAAAAAGCATATTGAAAAGGATGCCGCTTTAGAGCGTCGTTTCCAACCTGTTCAAGTAGGAGAACCTAACGAAGAGGATGCTCTTGAAATTCTAAAAGGCTTACGAGATCGCTATGAAGCGTTCCATAAGGCTAAAATAACGGATGAAGCTTTAAAAGCAGCTGTTACCTTATCCAGTAGATATATTACAGATCGTTTCTTGCCTGATAAGGCTATCGATGTGGTTGATGAGGCTGCATCTAAGGTCCGCATGAAAGTATTTTCTGCAGCACCAGATGTTAAGGCCTTAGAAGACCGACTCAATACAGTAAAGAAAGAAAAAGAAGCTGCTGTTACATCACAAGATTTTGAGAAGGCTGCTAAACTTCGTGACGAGGAGCAATCTTTAGTTAAAGAAATTGATGATAAAAAATCTGTAGCAAAAGAAGAAAGTGAGCAAAAGTTAGTAGTTACGGAAGACGATATAGCAGCAGTCGTGGCACAATGGACGGGAATTCCAGTGGCTAAAATAGCAGACGAAGAATCCCAAACTTTACTCCATTTGGAAGAAGAGCTTCATAAACGTGTAGTAGGTCAAGATGATGCTGTTACTGCTGTAGCTAAAGCTGTGCGCCGTGCAAGGGCTGGATTAAAGGATCCGAAACGTCCTATTGGTTCATTCTTATTCTTAGGTCCCACAGGGGTAGGTAAAACTGAACTAGCAAGAGCACTTGCGTCCTCCTTGTTCGGCGATGAATCTGCTATGATTCGACTTGATATGTCAGAATATATGGAAAAGCATACTGTATCACGCTTAGTTGGTGCCCCTCCAGGCTATGTGGGCTATGAAGAAGGCGGTCAACTAACAGATGCGGTGCGTCGTAAACCATATAGTGTTATTCTTCTCGATGAAGTAGAGAAAGCACATGCAGATTTCTTTAATATCTTGTTACAAGTTCTTGATGATGGTCGCCTTACTGATAGTCAAGGTAGAACTGTAGATTTTAGAAATACAGTTATCATCATGACGAGTAACTTAGGTGCTAAAGCTTTACATAAGAACTCTTCAGAGCTTGGATTCTTAGCTCCTAAAAAATCTGAATCTTCTACAAATCAATCTAATAGTATAGATTTTAAAGAAGCTAAGAAATCTGTTATGGATGCTGTAAAACGTCATTTCAGACCTGAGTTTTTAAATCGTATTGATGAAATGATTGTATTCCGGCCATTAACTGAAGAGGACTTAAAACACATTGTCTCTATCTTGATGAGTGATGTTACAAAACGCCTTAAAGAGCGTGAGCTTCAATTAGAAATCACATCTGAGGCGATGCAATTACTCGTTAAGGAAGGTTCTGATTTTACAATGGGGGCTCGACCACTAAAACGAGCTATTCAACGATTAATTGAGGACCCTGTATCAGACCTTATTTTGAAAGGAGATGTTACAGAAGGAAAAACTATAAAAGTAGATGTCAAGGATAACGAGATTGTTGTCAGCGTATAAAAAATATAAAATATACAGTTAATAACTTTCATATAAAAAATATGGGTTAAATGGTATACTATAGAATGATGATAGTTAACCATGTAGTAAAATTATGCATAAAAGGTCATGAATGGTTATCATTCATGACCTTTCTTTTCTTATTAAAATATTTTGAGGCATTATGGGAAAAGCAAAATCAGTATTCTTCTGTCAAAATTGTGGGGCTGAGTCTTCTAAGTGGATGGGCCGATGCCCACAATGTGGCGAATGGAATACATTAGTTGAAGAAATTATTAAAGAAACTAAACATAGCCGTACACCTTCCCGAGGTGTGGGAAATCAAACAACAAAACCAACAGCTTTACCAGATATTGAAATTTCATCTCTCGCTCGTGTATCTACAACCTTTGGTGAAATCGACCGCGTATTAGGTGGTGGGATTGTTCCTGGGGCTCTTATGCTCTTAGGTGGTGATCCTGGTATAGGCAAGTCTACACTACTTCTTCAAGTATCTCAAAAGGTGGCCGATACTGTAGGGACAGTTCTCTATGCATCAGGGGAAGAGTCTCAGTTACAACTTAAGCTTAGGGCAGAACGATTACATATCAATAGTGAACGATTACAAGTTATTGCAGATACAGATTTAGATCATATACTTGAGCAAGCTGATACAATGATGCCATCCTTACTTGTCATTGATTCTATTCAAACTATGTATACTGGTGATATTGATGCTGCTCCAGGCAGTGTTAGTCAAGTTCGAGAATGTACATCTCGACTCCTTCGATTTTGTAAAGAACGCAATATTCCTACGGTAATTATTGGACATGTTACTAAGGAAGGTAATATTGCAGGGCCCCGTATGTTAGAACATATGGTGGATGTAGTACTTTACTTTGAAGGTGAACGGTCTTACCAATTCCGTATTTTGCGCTCAATTAAGAATCGTTTTGGATCTACATCTGAAACAGGTATTTTTGCCATGGTTGAGGAAGGGTTACAAGAGTTATCTAATCCATCAGCTTCCTTATTGGCAGAACGATCTGATGAGGAAAGCGGCAGCGCCGTTATGATTTATCTTGAAGGGGTTAGGCCTATCCTTGTAGAGGTACAAAGCCTTGTTGTTACGACTGCTTTTGGTATGCCTAGAAGAACTGCAATCGGTTATGACCTTAATCGTTTAATAGTACTTTTGGCAGTATTAGAAAAACGTTGTGGTTTTACGTTAGGTAATAAGGATGTGTACGTTAACGTTATTGGTGGTCTCAAGGTTAATGAACCGGCTTGTGACTTGTCTATGGCCGTTGCTATTGTATCTAATTTAAAAAATCGTATTGTTCCTACCGATATGGTCATTTTAGGTGAAGTAGGGCTCACTGGTAATGTTCGTAGCATTCCACGTATTGAACAGCGTATCAATGAAGCTAAGAAATTAGGCTTTAAAAAGTTTATTATTCCTGAAGGCAATTATAAACAAATCAAGGATAATGATAGTTCTATCAAGATTAGAGGCGTTAAATCTATTCAAGAGGCAATGCAGTTGGTATTTTCTTAATTAGGAGGTGATGTAATGATTTATCGGATATTGCGCTATGTAATAGCTATTCTTGTGGGCACAGCGGCCTATGTTGGAATGGATAGCTTAGCACCTATTATCGACCCATATTTGGTATCTCAATTTGAGTCCTTTGGGGATATGTCATTAACCATTGCACGTATTTCAGTATTGATTTTTGGTACTCTATTAGGCGTTATTATTGGGTATTTAATTTCTTCATTTATTTTAAAGCAAGGCTTAGTCATTGCTAAACGTTTAGAACGCATTCTTACTCATATTCCAAATCAAGAATTGATTGCAGGCACCATCGGTTTATTATTCGGTCTTATTATTGCAAATTTAATTGGTGTTGCATTCAATCAAGTACCTATTATAGGACCTTATATTCCTATTATATTGAGTGCTATCTTTGGATATAGTGGCCTTAAAATTATGGCTCGTAAAGGCCCTGAAATGTACAATAACTATGTACAACAATGGAGTGGAGAAGGCCCTAAAAAAACAAGTCGTTTTAAAATGTTCTCTACTCATAAATCTGATAAAACTACGAGCACACCAAAACTACTAGATACATCTGTTATTATTGATGGACGTATTAAGGAACTATGTAATACAGGATTTATTGAAGGCCCTCTAATGGTTCCCCTCTTTGTATTGAATGAGTTACAAATTATTTCTGACTCTGCTGATGCTACAAAGAGAAATCGCGGTCGTCGTGGCCTCGATATTTTGAAAGAGATGCAAGATGCTAACAAGGTAGCCATTGAAGTGATAGAAGATGATTATGATGATCTTACAGAAGTAGATTCTAAATTAATGCGTCTTGCTTTGGATAAGCAGTGGAAGTTGATGACTAATGACTTCAACTTAAATAAGGTGGCTCGAGTGCAAGGCATTGAGGTGCTTAATCTGAATGAACTAGCCAATGTACTGAAACCGGCCCTCATTGCAGGCGAATGGATTCGCGTGCAAATTATGAAAGAAGGCAAGGAAGTACACCAAGGTGTTGCTTATCTCGATGATGGTACCATGATTGTTGTTGAAGATGGTAAACCTTATGTGGGGCAAACTGTAGAGGTAATGGTTACATCCATATTACAAACTAGTGCAGGTCGCATGATCTTTGCTCGTGTAGATGGAGGACAAAATGGACAAGGTAATTAGTTGTATTGTTCTCGCCGCTGGTGCGGGGCGCCGCATGGGGTATAAAGAAAATAAGATATTTATCCCTTTAGGACGATTCTCTATCATTCAGCGTACATTGCAAAATGTGGCAAATATTGAAGGTTTGAAAGAGATTATTCTTGTTGTAGCCGAAGGCGAACAAGAATATATGACAAAACATATTCAAGAGTTGGATTTGTCTGTTCCAGTTCATATAGTGCTGGGTGGAAAAGAGCGTCAAGACTCTGTAGCATGTGGCCTTAAAACTGTATCAGAAGAAACCAATATTGTCCTTGTTCATGATGGAGCGCGACCATTAGCCTCTACAGAAATGTTTAATAATGTTGCTGACTCGGCTAATACCTATGGTGCTGCTACAGTAGGTGTTCCGGCTACAGATACCATTAAACGAGTTGATACAGACCATAATGTTCTAGAAACATTACAGCGTAGTGAGCTATACCAAATTCAAACGCCACAAGGCTTTCAAAAAGAATTATTTGTAGAGGCTCATCAAGCGGCATATGAAACTAAGTATCTTGGTACTGATGATGTATCACTAGTTGAGTATGTAGGTAAACCTGTACATATAGTTGAAGGGGATTATTGTAATATTAAAGTGACAACACCAAATGATATTGCAGTAGCTAAGCGATATTTAGAAATTGAGGATACACGTATGCGCGTTGGATTTGGTTATGATATTCATCAATTAAAAGCAGGTCGCCCATGTATTCTTGGCGGTGTTCATATCGAATCTGAACTCGGCCCTGATGGGCATTCCGATGCGGATGTTCTTATTCATGCATTGATGGATGCTATGCTAGGTGCTGCAGGTCTACGAGATATTGGATATTATTTCCCACCTGAAGATGACCAGTATAAAGGGATTTCTAGCATGCTTTTACTAGAAAAGGTTAATTCCTTATTGAAAGAACGTGGGTTACAAGCCTATAATATAGATATTATGGTTATTTCAGAGACACCTAAGTTAAAGCCACACATCGATACGATGAAGGCTAACTTACAATCTGTTTTAGAAATACCATTAGAACGTATTAGTATTAAAGCGACAACAAATGAAATGCTTGGGGCCATCGGGCGCCGTGAAGGCATTGCTGCACAAGCTGTCGTTTCTGTATATGAAGGAGAGGTATAATCATGAGTTCCATGAAAGTTCGTTTTGCTCCAAGCCCTACGGGTCCATTCCACATTGGTGGTGCTCGTTCTGCTTTGTTTAACTGGTTGTTAGCACGTAAAGAAAAAGGCACATTTGTATTGCGTATTGAAGATACAGATCTGGCTCGCTCTACTCGTGAAAGTGAAGAAAATATCAAAGCTTCCTTGCAATGGCTTGGCATGAACTGGGATGAAGGCATTGATGTAGGTGGCGATAATGGTCCTTACCGTCAAACAGAACGTCTTGACTTATATAAAGAAGTAACACAACGTTTGTTGGATGAAGGCAAAGCGTATGAGTGCTATTGCACACCTGAAGAATTAGATGCTGTTCGCCAAGAACAAATGGATCGTGGTGAAACACCTAAATATAATGGCCATTGCCAACATTTAGATGAAGAAACAAAGGCTAAATATATTGCAGAAGGTCGTAAACCAACCATTCGCTTGCGCGTTCCCTTGAATAAAACATATGCTTTCGATGATATGGTACGTGGTCATGTATCCTTTGAATCCAATGGTGTAGGTGACTTTGTAATCGTAAAATCTGATGGTATTCCTGTATATAACTTTGCAGTAGTAATGGATGATCATATGATGGGGATTACTCACGTTATTCGTGCAGAAGAACATTTATCTAATACTCCACGTCAAATGGCTATTTATGAAGCACTAGGCTGGGAAGTGCCAAAATTTGGTCACATTTCCTTGATTCTTGGCAAAGATTACAAAAAAATGTCCAAACGCCATGGTGCTACATCTGTTGAACAATACAAACAATTGGGCTATTTACCAGAAGCACTAGTAAACTTCTTGGCTCTTCTTGGTTGGGCTCCAGAAGGGGAAGAAGAGTTCTTCACACAAGATGAATTGATTCAAGCTTTCTCCATGGATCGCGTAGCGAAGAACCCAGCAGTATTTGATATTGATAAATTAAACCATATCAACTTCCACTATATGAAAAATTTGAGCGACGAAGATTTATTCCATCTTTGTTTGCCACATTTGAAAGAAGTTGGCTTGGCTCCAGATAGCTTAAATCAAGCGGATATTGATTGGTTGACATTATTATGCTCTACATTCCGCGACCATATTAGCTATGGGGCGCAAATTAAAGATCATGTAGGCATGTTTATGGGTGAAACTGTATTCCTTGAAGAAGGTCACGAAGAGGAATTGCGTGCTGTATTGAATGAAGAAACAGCACCAACAGTTCTAGGTGCATTCCGCAGTGCATTGGCTGAACTTGATGAAATTACGCCTGATGTTGTAAAAGCAACTATTAAAGCAGTTATGAAAGAAACTGCTTTGAAAGGTAAATTCGTATTCATGCCAATTCGCGTAGCTTTAACTGGTCAAATGCATGGTCCAGATTTGAATAATATTGTTACATTGCTTGGTAAAGAAAAATGCTTGCATCGCTTAGACAATATTAGCGCTTTAACAAAATAGTAATACAATCTAAGAAAAAAGCTCTCATAGCTATTGTTATGAGAGCTTTTTATGTATATTGAGATTATCCTATAGAAATGCTATAATAATCGGCGTCTTTTATTTTTATTTATTATGAAAGTGAGTGCATTTATGAGTATTATTCGTTCTCTTAACCACTTATTCAATAGCTATCTTTCCTGGGTCGTGCTATTGATGGCAGTGTTAGCGTATGTATTACCAACTGTATTTTCTTGGATGACGCCGTACATTGCGTACATGCTTCAATTTGTAATGTTTGCCATGGGTTTAACATTAACAGCTCAAGTGTTCCTTGATGTATTTAAGCAACCGATGAAAGTTATCCTTGTATCTGTAATTCAATTCTTGTGGATGCCATTAGCAGGTTTCTTGGTAGCCCTTATTTTCAATTTCCCTCCAGAAATTGGTATCGGATTCATCTTGTTAGGTGCATGTCCTGGTGGTACTGCCTCTAATGTAATGACATTCCTTGCGAATGGTAATGTTCCGTTATCTGTATCTGCAACGACTGTTTCTACATTATTGGCTCCAATTTTGACACCTTTATTCGTTGTATTGTATGCAGGTGCTACATCTTCCATTGAAATCCAATTTATGCCGATGTTTATTTCTATCGTAAAAATCGTATTGGTACCGATCATCTTGGGTATCGTATTGAATTACTTCATCGGCTCTAAGATCGAACCTGTTAAATCTGTATGTCCTACAATTGCGGCTATTGCAGTATTATTAATCTTGGCTGCTGTTACTGCAGTGAACCAAAAACAAATTGCTGAAACTGGTTTCATCATCTTCGTAGCTTGCTTAGTACAAAATGTGAGTGGTTATGTAGTAACGTACTTTATATGTAAGGCTCTTAGTATTGATGTTTCCTCTCGTCGTGCAATGCAAATTGAAGTGGCAATGCAAAACTCTGCATTATCCGTATCTTTAGCGCTTAAACATTTTACTCCTCAAGCGGCAGTAGCAGGTGCAGTATTCTCTATCATTCATAACTTTACAGGCTCTATCTTCGCAGGTATTTGCCGTAAACATGACGATCAAGAGAAGTTGGAAAATGCTTAATAGTTAATTCATCATCCTCATCTTTCAAATTTATATCCGAAATATGCATGTTTAATACATTGTTTGGCTATGTTGAAAGATGAGGGTTTTCTTGTTTTCATTGACATTCTATAGGATAATTGATATAATATTTCTATATCTGAATATAGATTTAATAGTAAAAGCTGAGACTGAAAGAAGTACTCTACAACTAACTTTTTAGCGAGAACCGATGGTGGGAGGGTTCAAGTATAGGTAGACGAAATGCATTCACGAGCTGACATTCCGATTATAGGTAGGTTTGTCCGGTGACGCGCCGTTATGCGATGAGTGGGTGCCACTGCTGGTACCTAACAGAGTGGAACCGCGGACCATCGTCTCTGTATGAGATGAGGGGTCTTTTTTATTTTACGAAAATGGAGGCATCGGTAACGATGAGAGAAATTACAGTTTATAATACTATGACGCGCCAAAAAGAGGTGTTCAATCCTGTAACACCAGGTGAGGCAAAGATGTACGTATGTGGTGTTACACCATATAACCATCCTCACATTGGCAATGCACGTCCATTCGTAACTTGGGACGTAATTCGTCGCTATATGAAACATGTAGGCTATAAAGTAACATATGTACAAAACTTTACTGATGTAGATGACAAAATCATCAATACATCCAATGGTGAAGGCGTATCTTGGGATACTATTGCAAACCGTTATATCGACAGCTATTTCGAAGTAATGGATGCCCTTGGTGTACAACGTGCTGATATTTATCCACGTGTTTCTACACATATCGAAGATATTATTGCTATGATCTCTACATTGATTGAAAAAGGCTATGCTTATGAACTCGATGGCGATGTATATTATAGCGTTGATAAATTTGAACATTATGGTGAGTTATCTGGCCGTACATTAGATGATATGGAAGCGGGTGCTCGTATCGAAGTTGATGGCCGTAAGAAAAATCCTATGGACTTTGCGTTATGGAAAGCTGCAAAACCAGGTGAACCATATTGGGAAAGCCCTTGGGGGAATGGCCGTCCAGGTTGGCACATTGAATGTTCTGCTATGAGCCAAAAATATTTAGGTACAGAATTTGACTTCCATGGTGGTGGTAGTGATTTGATCTTCCCTCATCATGAAAACGAAATTGCCCAATCTGAAGGTTGTTCTGGTCAACATCCATCTGTACGCTATTGGTTACACAATGGTTTCATTACCATTAATTCTGAAAAAATGTCTAAATCCTTGAATAACTTCTTCTTGGTAAAAGATATTTTGGAACAATATAGCCCAGACGCATTGCGCTACTTCTTGTTGAGCACTCATTATCGTAGTCCATTAGATTTCTCTGATGAACGTTTAGAGGAAGCAAATAAATCCTTAGAACGTTTAAGCACTGCTATTGAAAATCTATTGTACCTTGAAAAATGTGAACCAGGTCCATGTGATGAAGCGCAACACTTATTAGAAAAAGCTAAAGAGTATGAAGAAGAATTCGAAGCAGCTATGAGCGATGACTTCAATACTGCGTTAGCTACATCTAGCATGTTTGGTCTTGCTAAAGAGATCAACATTTACTATCAAACTGTAACAGGTCGTGAAGGTGTTGTTTGCCAAGAAGCTATTGCTGAAGTAAAACGTATCTTCAAGTTCATGACAGAAGTAATTGGTATTCTTGAAAAAGCATGGGAAGGCAACACAGGTGCTAACGCTGCTGAATATGAAGAATTAATGCAAGTAATCTTGTCTGTACGTCAAGCATGTCGCGATCAAAAACAATGGGCATTAGCTGATTGTATCCGCGATCGTTTGGCTGAAATCGGTATTACTATTGAGGATTCCCCTCAAGGTGCACGGTGGAAAAAACGTGAAGTTTAAACAATTTCAATTCTTAAAGAATGAAGCAATAAAAAAGTTGACGGCTCTTGAACAAGAGCCGCTTCGTTTGCGTAAACGAACTATAGAGGAGTGTCTCAGTGCAGATGCAGTTATGCTTGCCTATATTGGCGATGCCGTATACTCCATGTATGTCCGTGAACGAGTGGTACAAATGAATATATCTAAGGTACAAGTGTTGCACACCATTGTTACTGAGTTTATTTGTGCTAAGTCACAAGCGAAGGTATTGCTTGAAATAGAGGATGCTTTCACAGAACAAGAACAAGCTATTGCACGACGAGCTAGAAATAGTAATGTAAATGTGCCAAAAAGTAGTTCTGTTCAAGAGTATCGTAGTAGTACAGCCTTTGAAGCCGTACTTGGATTTCTTTATGAAACGCGTCAAGATGAGCGCTTACAAGATGTTATGAAGCAAGCCTTTTCAATAACTCTACGAGGTATGTAGTATGGATAATTATATTGTAGGTCGCAATGCGGTTAAAGAGGCCCTTAAAAGTGGTCGTTCCATCCAGCGCATTATGGTCAGTGAAGATAAGGTTAAAACAGGTCTAGCTGATATTGTTGGCCTTGCTAAATCTCAAGGCATTGAAGTGCGTCCAACACCTATCAAACAAATGAATAAATATGATTTAGAGGTACCACACCAAGGTGTTATTGCTCTTGTTTCTGCTGTTCAATTTAAGGAACTTGGTGAAGTACTACAAGAGACGAATCATGATGTCCCTTTGCTTATCCTAACAGATGGTGTTGAGGATCCACATAACATGGGCGCAATTATCCGTACTGCGGAATGTGTAGGGGCTACGGCCGTACTCATTCCTAAGCGTCACAATGCTCCTATTAATGCTACTGTAGCTAAAACATCGGCAGGTGCTATTGAACAAATTCCACTTGTACAGGTTGGGAATGTAGCTCAAACTATTAAACAACTTCAAAAACAAGGTTTTTGGGTTATGGGCGCTCATATGGAAGGTGATCGTACCTTATACGAGGCGGATATGACAATTCCTACAGTTATCGTCATTGGTAACGAAGGAAAGGGCATTAGCCGCGTTGTCAAAGAGGCATGTGATTTCCTCGTTACCATTCCTATGTATGGAAATTTAAATTCTTTGAATGCATCTGTGGCGGCTGCAGTTCTTATGTATGAGGCTGTGCGTCAACGACAAGAGAAGTAACTATGCTAAAAGATATTTTAATTGTAGATGGATATAATGTGATATTCGCCTGGACTCATCTAAAGAAATTGGCTCATGAATCATTAGAACATGCACGTATGGAGCTTCGAGATAGATTGTTGAATTACGGAAAATTCAAGGGCTATGAAGTTATCCTTGTATTTGATGGTAAATATACAAAATCTGGTGGCTCTGTTGAGGCTATTACGAGTGGATTTCTAGAAGTGTATACTGAGGATGGGGAAACGGCGGATTCCTTTATTGAACGAGAAGTATTTTTGCGGAAAGGCAAATACACGAATGTATATGTTGTGACCTCTGATGGAGCTGAACAAAATCAAATTCTTGGATCTGGGGGCTTACGTATTCCAGCTCGAGAATTGCAAAATATGATTCGCATAGCTAAGGAAGAGGAACGATTACAATACGCTCATGAACATAGACGAGATCAATTTAGCTTGCGACGTAATGAAGTAGGAGGGTTATTATCTCCTGAAGTAGCTGAAAAGCTAGAGAAATTACGGCGTGGCCATTGATAGTTGAAAATCACATATAGTTCCAGTATAATGAATATATTGGTTTTTCTGCTCAATTGTAAGGAGGAGCATATGAACACAATTCATACACGCAAGCCCGATTACAATTTCAAAGAAATGACCGATGAGCAAGTTGTGGTCATAGCTCAAGAAGAGCAAAATGAGTTTGCAATCGATTATATTGTTAATAAATATAAAAACTTTGTTCGTGCAAAGGCGCGTTCTTACTTTTTAGTAGGCGCAGATCGTGAAGATATCATTCAAGAAGGGATGATTGGTCTTTATAAGGCTACGCGAGATTTTAAACATGATAAATTAGCGTCCTTTAGAGCTTTTGCGGAGCTTTGTATAACTAGACAGATTATTACGGCTATTAAGTCGGCTACTAGACAAAAACACGCACCTTTAAATTCTTATGTATCTTTAAATAAACCAGTATATACAGAGGAATCGGAGCGTACGTTGATCGAGATGCTATCTTCAGCAAAGGTTACCAATCCTGAGGATCTTATTATCAGCCAAGAGGAATTGGATGATATTGAGCGCAATATTGGTCATATTTTAAGTGAACTCGAGTGGGAGGTCTTGGAAGGATACCTAGATGGACGTTCTTACCAAGAAATGGCTGAGGTCACAGATCGCAGTGTCAAATCTATAGACAATGCGTTACAAAGGGTTAAACGTAAATTAGAGAAGTATTTAGAAAATCGGGTTTTGGATTCTCCCAGAGCCACACAGGAAGGATGACAGTCGTGACAAATTTTTTAATGATTGTAGAAGTTATCGTATCTATCTTATTAATCGTAGTAGTTGTTGCACAGAATAGCAAAAACGCAGGCATGGGCGGTGCTGTATCTGGTGCGGCAGACTCTTCTTTTGGTGGTAAGCAACGTGGTTTAGACGCTTTCTTATCTAAATGTACGATTATATTGGGGATTATCTTTGCTGTGTTGAGCTTGGTGTTAGGGGCAATGATTAATCAATTCTAATGATGTAAGCCTGCTTTGCAGGCTTTTTCTTTTTACCATATGAGGAGGTGAAAATTTGAAGAAGAAAGTATTAGACTTTTATAAAGCTATACAACCACATGCATATCATATTGAAGATGCTGCCATGGATAATCACATTCGAGGCGGTAAGGACCTTGAGATGTTTATTCGTTCCGCAAAAATGCTTGCTCGAGAAGGGATATTAACATCTTCTCGACCTGATGTATATCAATATGCAGAACAACAACATGAAGAATATGAAGGTATTTATAAGGGCTATCGCAAGTCTTTTGGCTTTGTGATTATGCCTGATGATGAAGATATATATGTAGCAGAACAAAATAAAGGTACTGCTATGCATAATGACAAGGTTCGTGTTCGCGTCGTACCTTCTAATTATACAAAGCATAAACGAGAAGGCATTATCGTTGATATTGTTGAAAGAGCTAATGAAACAGTAGTGGGTACCTATGACCGACAACAACACTTTGGCTTTGTTATCCCTGATGATGAGCGTATAGGGACAGATATCTTTGTAGATTTAAAAAATACATTAGATGCTCGTAGTGGCGCAAAGGTACTAGTCAAAATTACAAAATGGCCGGAAGGTGATAAAAAGCCAGAAGGTGTTATTACTGAAATTCTTGGTTATAAGGGCGATGTAGGTCTTGATATTAACTGTATCATGGCTAATCATAAGATTCCATTTAATTTCCCCGATGATGTTATCAAAGCGAGCAAGAAAATTGATACCCTTATTCATGAAGACCCTGCCCGTTGGGATCTTCGTGACTTACAAATGGTCACTATCGATGGAGAAGATGCAAAAGATTTAGATGATGCTGTGAGTGGCCGAAAATTACCAAATGGTAATTATGAGTTAGGTGTACATATTGCAGATGTGAGTCATTATGTAGTATCCGGACAGGCCATTGATAATGAGGCCTATAAACGCGGTACATCTGTGTATTTAGTAGATCGTGTAGTACCGATGTTACCTGAGGTCCTATCTAACGGTATTTGTAGTTTAAATGCTCATGAAGACCGTTATGCTATGACGTGTATGATGGAAATAGATAAAGATGGTAAGGTTGTAAATTATCGTATTCGTCCATCTATTATCCATGTAGGACGTCGTTGTAGCTATAAAGAGGTCTATAAAGCATTAGAGGAAAATATTATTCCTCATGACTTACAAGACTTTATGCCTATGCTGCATGATTTGGCAGAAATCTCTAAGATTTTGAATCGAATGCGTCGTCGTAGAGGTGCTTTAGATTTTGATTTCCCTGAATATAAAGTATTACTCGATCATGATGGTACACCATTACGTATTGTAAAACGAGATCGTACCATGGCGGAACGACTTATCGAAGAATGTATGCTCATTGCCAATGAAACAGTGGCTACACACTTAAAGAATACGCATCGTACATCGGTATATCGTATTCACGAGAACCCAAGTGAAGAAAAGTTAGATTTATTCCAAAAGGTATTAAATTACTTGGGGCAAAATCTCGTCCTTAGTACTGATGGTGTAACACCAAGAGATTTTCAAAAAATCTTAGATGTAGTAAAGGGTCAAGATATTGAGCAAGTAGCTCAAATTATGACCTTGCGTTCTATGCAACAAGCTAAATATAGTATTAACAATGTAGGACACTTTGGATTAGCATCTACATGTTATACGCATTTTACATCTCCTATTAGACGATATCCAGACTTAATGGTTCATCGCCTTTTAAAAGCGGATATGCATTGGAAAAATGGTTATTCTAAACGGGATGTAGACGAAGCGTTCTTAGCTGGAGCTGTTGAACATTCTTCTATACAGGAGCAAGTAGCTACTGAGGCTGAACGAGATACAGTAGATCTTAAAAAGACTCAATACATGGTTCCATTTGTAGGGGAAGTCTTTGAAGGAACTATTTCTAGCATTACATCCTTTGGGATGTTTGTAGAATTAGAAAACGGTATCGATGGCCTTGTGCATATGAGCATGATGAATGATGATTACTATTTCTTTGATGAAGAACATTTTGTACTTGTAGGCAAAAGAACAGGTAAAACCTATCACTTAGGTGAAAAGGTAACTGTTACATTAGTAAAAGCCGATGTAGAAAAGAAACAGATCGACTTTGTACTTGGTGAAGTCAATAACCTAATGGCTATACAAGAACAATTGCAAAATGGCTCTGACTATGCAAGTAGTCGAGATGGCTATGGTAGTCGAAAAGGTCGTAAATCTTTAGGAAAATCCAGTAAAAAATCTTCACGACGCGATAGTAATAAATCTAGTCATTCTAAGTACGATGCTTTCAGTAAAAAAACTAGTAAAGGCAAATCAAGTCGTAAGAAGTCTAATAAAACGACTAAGCGCAGTCAATCTAAGAAATCTAAAAGTAAACGTAAACGATAGAGGTACATATGGCAAAACAATCTAGTCCATCTCTTATTGCTGATAATCGTAAGGCCCGTCATGATTTTAATATTCATGAAACCTATGAAGCTGGTATTGCGTTGACAGGTACAGAAATTAAATCCATACGTCAAGGCAAATTGAACTTAAAGGATAGCTTTTGTCGGATTGATAAAGGCGAGCTTTTGTTGTATGGTGTTCATATCAGCCCATACGAACAGGGCAATCGTTTTAATCATGAACCTGAACGGACCCGTAAATTGTTGATGCATAAATCTGAAATCAATAAATTACATGCACAGGTTAAGGAGAAAGGATTCTCTTTAGTGCCGCTTAACTTCCATTTTAGCCATGGTTATGTAAAGGTAACTGTGGGTCTTGTAACTGGTAAAAAGTTATACGATAAGCGTCAAGATATGGCGGAACGCGATGCTAAGCGAGATATTGCAAAGCGTCTCAAAGAGCAACAAAAATATTAAGGTAAAAAGATCGAGTCATAATGGCTCGATTTTTTTGTGATATTTGTTAACTTATCTTGTGTTTTTAGTTGATAAATATGCATATTGAAATTATAATGTAAACAAAGAGTTGTGATTGTGGTTGACATTTTCTAAGTAGAGGAGAAACATCATGAATCAGAATATTCGGTACATTACAGAGGTTGCTATTTTAACGGCTATGATTACGGTATTAGGTGCTATTAAAATACCTAATGTCATTCCAGGTATAGAGTTTCAACTGTCGGCTCCATTGGCGGTAGCCATATGTGCCGTATTCGGATTTAAAAAATATATTATTAGTGGTTGTCTATCTAGTTTAATCGGTTTAGCGCTAGGTACCCAAACTATTTTGAATGTTATGATTGCTATGCAATTTAGACTTATCGTAGGGCTAATTCTTTGGATATGCCACAATCATATGATAGGTATTATGATTTCTGGCCCGATTGCATCTGCATTAGCGCGATTGACCTTGTCTGTATATATCGGTAAGGCTGCATTACCTATGGTTGCATTAGCAGTGCCTGGCATGATTTTTACTGTTATTATGGCACCAGTATTTGTGAAAGTATTCCGTAAAATTCACAGCCAAGTACCTCAAAATGATCTTGTTAAAGGGAAGGTGTCATAATGGCTGAATTATATAGTGTACGCATGCGTGCTGCTCAAGGTGGTCCCCATGAAAAAGGGGGCCACCATATTTCTGGTGCAGAGCGGATTGTGAAGTTAGAAGAAGTAGGGACTATAGCTCAATCCTTAGCTGATCGCGCACTGCATCACAGTAAAGGAACAGCTGATTTTATCAATATTACTGTAGATTTAATCTCACCGGAGAAGATTAGATATATTGACTGTCTAAAGGTAGAGGAACATAAAACTGGTAGCATTCCTGAATCCCATCAATTGGCGACTGAGATTTTACAAGGTCCTCATATTAGTGAGGCAGCTGTTCTTAAAGCTATATCTTTGTTAAAAAGTTTAGATAAATCTATGCGCGGCGCTATGTTAGTGGATGCCATTACTGGCGAGCGCTTAGATACAGGTGACCGCGGAGTACGTGTTAGTCATATGGACTCCTTTGACTCTCATGCATTAGGTGATAATGAACATATGAGAGAGGCCTTAGTATTAGCTTCAAAGGTTCAATCAGCAGATGGTATTGTGGGCGAATTATGTTGGTCTGATGATCCAGACTATACAGTAGGTTATGTTGCTTGTAATGGTGTATACCATCGCCTTCCTAATATGAAAGAATTTGGATCAGATATAGGGGGCCGCGTTTTCTTTGTACGGTCTGATATAGATAGTGGAAGTGTAATTGAGTATTTGGAGCGTACTCCAGTACTTGTTCAACGGAGATAGAATGTACAAATTTTTTAAAGAACAATTAGATTCTAAGATAGAGAACCATAATTTACGAACCTTAAGAGAATACTGTCCTCTAGATGCAGTGCGAGTAAAACGAGATGATAAAGAATATTTAATGATGGCTTCAAATAATTATTTGGGCTTAACTTTTGATACTCGTGTCATAGAAGGGGCCCTGAAAGGAGCTCAACAATATGGAACAGGATCTGGTGGATCGCGCCTTGTATCTGGTACATTTCCATTATTTACAGAGCTCGAAAGGTCATTAGCTAAATTTAAGAATACTGAAAAAGCCCTTGTATTTAATACCGGTTATATGGCCAATGTAGGAACTATTTCTGCCGTAGCTGATAAGAATACTATTATTTTTAGTGATGCTCTTAATCATGCTAGTATTATTGATGGTTGTAGATTAAGTCGAGGTACTGTAAAAACATATAGCCACTGTGATATAGACGAGTTAAAATATCTGTTAAAACAGGTAGATCGAAACACTCGAAAGCTTATAGTTACAGATGGCGTATTTAGTATGGATGGGGATATTGCACCACTAGATAAACTGTATGAATTAAGCCGTGATTACAATGCATTGCTCATGGTTGACGATGCCCATGCAACGGGAACTATTGGTAATGGTCATGGTACAGCGGCCTATTTTGGACTTGAAAAAGAAGTAGACATACAACTTGGTACATTGAGTAAATCTCTAGGCTCTGTTGGTGGTTATGTAGCTGCAAATAGTACTATCATAGATTATCTCGTTAATACGAGCCGCAGTTTTATATTCTCTACCGCATTATCTCCTGCTGATATAGGGGCGGCCTTAGCTGCATTACAGGTTCTTGAGACAGATGCATCTGTTTTAGCGCGTTTACATGAAAATGTAAACTATATGGCAGATCAATTGATTTCTATGGGAATTGATGCTACTAATGAAACGCCAATTTTCCCAATACTAATAGGGCGTAATGAAGATACACTTGCCGTATCTGATTATCTATATGAGGATGGCATTATAGGCACCGCTATTCGTCCGCCTACAGTACCTATTGGTGAAAGCAGAATTAGACTAACGGTGACTGCTGCGCATAATAAAGAACAAATAGATTATGTGTGCCAATCACTGCAAAATGCTATGAAACAGTTATAATCATGATAATAGATAATATATCCTCTGAAGACAGGGATAAAAGAATCCTTGGATTGGTAAAATTGTCAAATTTAGATAAGTTGAGAAGGTTAAGAGTAGTGAATATACCGAATTGGTGAAGGTTTCATATAATTGACAGTAATACTAAATAGGCTTATAATTATGAGACCGACACACGGGGATGTAAAGGTTTCGACAGGGGTGCGTGTGGTATAGATAGCGAGTCGGCGTTCCATGAGGCCGTTAAACGGTGGGAAAACATTTAAACGCAGAAGAAAATTTTGCATTAGCTGCATAAGCTACGTCCCTCATACTTGTGCCTACCAAGTGTGAATGGACGTCAAACCGTAGGCTGGCTTAATTCAGTTGTTCATATGAATTAGGCGAGACAACATGAACTGGGGTTGTGTAGCTTGTCTGTGAGCGGTAGCAACCTGAGATCTAAATCATAGACTGTGCTCGGAGAAGTCTATATGGCAACACTTCTGGACAGGGGTTCGACTCCCCTCATCTCCACCATATTGAATATATATGCTAGTAGTATAGAATGCTAAATAATGGTTCTATGCTTCTAGCATTTTTTTGTACACAAAAAAATATAAAAGTCAATAATTTTTATCGCTTTGATTGTGCACAATGAATATGAATTTAATCAGATTTTATCATTTAATCAGATTTTATCTATGTTTTATAAAGGTAGTAGGGTATCGAAAAAATTGACTTTGCCTATAGAATCCTGTAAAATATATATAGATATTTATGTAATTATGACACATAGATGATTAGTTTCGTGTAAAGGAGTACAGATAATGAAGTTCCGTTATTCCCGTATGTTAGCGGCTCTCGTTGTATCCGCTGTAATGGTTGCTGGATGTGGCAGCAATCAACAGCAAGCAGGCGACGTGAGTGTCAATGCATACAAAATTACTGCAAGTGATGCACAGGTAAATCAAACCTATGCTGGTACTGTAGTTGCAGAAAACTCTGTAGCTGTACATGCTCGTGTAACTGGTTACGTTGTTGAAAAATATGTTAAAGGTGGCGCGCAAGTTGTAGCTGGTCAACCATTATATCGTATCGATTCTCGTCAGTACGAAGCTAGTCTTGCTAATGCAGAAGCGCAAGCTGCTCAAGCTAATGCGACTTACAAAAATGCTGAAGTAGATCTTAATCGTTATGAAACATTGGCGCAACAAGACGCGATTGCGCAACAACGTGTAGATACACAACGCAGTACTACAGAACAAGCTAAGGCAGCATATGAAGCATATCAAGCATCTGTAAAAATTGCTCAAGATAACTTGGGTGACACAATAGTATATGCACCATATTCCGGTACATTACGTATGGACGATATTGATATGGGCGCATTTGTACAAGCTGGTTCTACAACTTTAGTTACAATTGACTCCATTGATCCTATTTTTGTTGAATTTAGCATGACTGAAGAAGAATATCTTGACTTCATGAAAAATCCAACTGGCGATGATTCTAATGGTCCAAATATTCAGTTAAAACTCGCTGATGGTGATACTTATAACCAATTTGGTACTATTGTTCAAGCAGCAAAAAGTCTTGACCAATCTACTGGTAAGCTTTTGTTGAAAGCTTCCTTCCCAAATCCTGATCATTTGTTATTGCCAAATATGTTTGCTACAGTGATTTCTCCTGGTCAAAAACTCAAAGATGCTATTCTTGTTCCTAGTCGTGCCATTCTTCAAATCATGGATAAAAACTTTATCTATGTTGTAAATGCTGATGGTGTAGTAGAACAAAAAAGTGTTGAAGTTGGCGGTACAAGTGGTAGCGATACAATTATTAAAGCCGGTTTAGCACCTGGAGACACAATCATCGTTGATGGCTTAACTAAGGTTAAAAACGGTGTGAAGGTTAATGCTAAATTGCTTTCAAAAGAACAATTAAAAGCTACAAAATAGAAGGGGGCTAGATCGTGTCGAAATTCTTTATTAATCGACCTATCTTTGCCATTGTAATAGCCATTGTTATTACCTTGGTAGGTCTCATTTCTATGATGAACCTTCCGATAGCTCGATATCCACAAATTTCTCCACCTACAGTTCGTGTAAACACTGCCTATACAGGTGCAACGGCTCAAGTTGTTAATGATACGGTAGCCAGTGTTATTGAAACACAAATCGTAGGCGTACAAGATATGGACTATATGACATCTAGTAGCTCTAGTAATGGTAGTTACTCTTTGACTGTTCAGTTCAATCAAGGCACAGATGCGGATATGGATACGGTTAATACACAAAACCGTGTACAAGCAGCACTTGCTCAATTGCCTGCAGAGGTACAAGCAGTTGGTGTTACAACTACTAAATCTTCTGGTGATATGGCTATGGTATTCTCCTTGAACTCACCTGATGGTACTTATGATTCTACATTCTTAAAGAACTATGCTACCAACTATATGATGGATGCTATTAAAGCCATTAAGGGTGTCGGTTCTGTACAAGAGTTCGGTTCTGATTATGCTATGCGCATTTGGTTGGATCCAGCGAAGATGCAAAATCTTGGTGTTACCATTTCTGAAGTAACAGCAGCTATTAAGGGACAAAACTTACAGGCTGCGGCAGGTACAGTTGGTCAAAATCCTACTAATGGGGAACAAGCATTTCAATATCCTATCAAAATTGAAGGTCGTCTTGTGACACCTGAACAATTTGGTAACATTGCTATTAAAAGCTCTAATGGTAAGGTATTGCATCTAAAAGATGTTGCTCGTATTCAAATTGGTGCTAAAGGATATGACTTTATTGCTAAGTCCGCGCATAAAGAGGTAGCAGGTTTTGCTATTTCCTTACAAAATGATGCGAATGCATTAGAAACTATTGCGAATGTTAAGAAGGTACTAGATGAACAATCTAAATCTTTCCCACCAGATATGCAATATAACGTGGTTGTAGATAATACTAAATTCGTAAGTGCTTCCATTAATGAGGTAGAGCATACATTTGTAGAAGCATTGTTACTCGTTCTTATCGTAGTATATGTGTTCCTACAATCTTGGAGATCTACGATCATTCCTATGATTGCCGTACCAGTATCCTTGCTTGGTACATTTGGGGCTTTCGTATTACTTGATTTCTCTATCAATACGTTAACATTATTCGCCATGGTATTGGCTATCGGCCTCGTTGTTGACGATGCTATCGTTGTAGTAGAAGCGGTAGAGTATGAATTAAAATATAATGGCTTACCTCCAAAAGAGGCGGCTATTAAAGCAATGGAAAATGTACAAGGCCCTGTAATTGGTATCGCCTTTGTATTGGTAGCTGTATTCGTACCAGTTGCCTTCATGGGTGGTATGACAGGTATTCTTTACAAACAGTTTGCATTAACAATCGCTGTATCTGTTGTTATTTCTGCGATTATCGCCCTTGTATTAACACCAGCACTATGTGCTACGATGTTAAAACCTCACACGTCAAAAGAACGCGAAGACTGGGTACATCGTCAGTTAAACAAATTCAATGCAGGCCTAGAACGTTTCAGCAATTGGTATGGTATCCAATTGGCTCGTTTAAGCCATCGTTTGAGCTTAACTGTTATTGCATTATTAATTTTTGCTGGTGGTACAGGTTTAGTATTCCACTTCTTACCAACATCCTTTGTACCTGCAGAGGATAGTGGTTACTACATGATTGCCGTTAATGAGCCACCTGGTGCTACATCTGAACGTACTATGGCAACCCTTGAAAAAATTGCATCTTTCTTAGAAGGGAAGAATGATCCTGAAAAGCCTAAAGATGAGCAATTATTCCAAGAGGTATTTACTGTAGCAGGCTTTGACCTCTTAGGGGGCGGCCAAAAATCTAGTGCAGGTGTAATCTTCGCTACTATGTCCGACTGGAAGTATCGTACAACACAAGCTACATCTATCAACGCCATGGTTGGTCAAACATTTGGCTTTGCTGCACAAGGCGTACCAGAAGCAACAGTTATTGCCATGAATCCACCATCTATTCCAGGTCTTGGTACTACTGGTGGTTTCAGCATGTATATCATCAATAAAGCTGGTGACAGCCCTCAAGTTATGGCGGAACGTGCTAATGAATTCTTAGCAGAAGCTCGTAAGAGTCCAGCAATTCAATCTATTTACACTACCTTTGATACATCTACACCATCCTTACAATTTGATGTGAATCGTGAAAAAGCGGCTCAAGATGGTGTGGCATTAGCTGATATCTTTACTACATTGCAAGGTTTCTATGGTAGTATTCAAGTCAATGACTTCACAACATATGGTAAAAACTATAAAGTAGTAGTTCAAGCTGAAGACGCTTACCGTCAAAATGCAGAACAGCTTAATATGCTGGCTGTTCGTAATAGCAAGGGCCTTATGGTTCCAGTATCTAACTATATTACGAAGGAACAAACTGGTACACCATCTAGTATTACTCGTTTCGATAATGCGATGGCTGTACAAATCGGTGGCTCTCAAGCGAATGGTTATTCCTCTGGTGATGCTATTAATGCATTGAAAGAGGCGGCAGCTAAAACATTACCAGCCGGTTATACATATGACTGGGCAGGTCAATCTCGTGAAGAGTTGAAAGCTGGTTCTCAAACCATCATGATTCTTGGTTTAGGTCTAGTATTTGTATTCTTAATTTTGGCTGCCTTGTATGAATCTTGGAAGGTACCATTTGCCGTATTGTTCTCCGTACCATCTGGTATGATTGGTGCTTCTTTAGTTCCATTCTTGTTGAACTTCACAGGCAGATATTCCTTAGCTAATGATATTTACATGCAGATCGGTCTCTTAACACTTGTTGGTTTGGCTGCAAAAAATGCGATCTTAATCATCGAGTACGCTAAGATCCGTGTTGACGAACGTGGTATGAACGTTGTTGATGCCGCTATTGAAGCTGCAAAAATTCGTTTACGTCCAATTTTGATGACATCCTTTGCGTTCATCCTTGGTGTATTGCCATTGGCAGTATCTACTGGTGCTGGTTCTGGTGCTCGTACATCCATGGGTATTACTGTAGTAGCAGGGATGACCACAGCTACATTGTTTGGTATCTTTATCATTCCAATGCTGTTCATCATCATTGAAACACTTGGACCTGGTTTGTTTACAAACCGCAAAAAAAATCACCACTAATCATTTATATTAGATAATTTTTTAGAATGATAAAAACACGTCACTACTTAGTAGTGGCGTGTTTTTTTATATAATTTATGATATAATAGTATAGTTAAAAATCGGATTGACCTAGGTCAATATAAAATGTGAAACTAAAAATAAAAGAGGTATATTATGAGTGACGTAAAAACTTATGTAGCAGGTCATAAAAGCCCTGATACTGATTCTATTTGTTCTGCTATTTCCTTTGCTAATTTCTTAACACAAATGGGCACACCAGCTACTCCAGTATGTGCAGGTGAAGCAAATAAGGAAACAACATACGTATTGAATCATTTTGGTTTTGAACACCCTCAAATTGTTAAGAATTGGGAAGAATTTGCTCCAGAAGGTGGTAACTTATATTTAACAGACCACAATGAATCTAAACAAATCATTGACGGTTACAAGTCTATGAATATGTGCGGCGTTGTGGATCATCACCGCATTGGTGATTTCGAAACTGATGGTCCTGTATTCATGCGTTTAGAACCAGTAGGTTGCTCCAATACAATCATTACTAAATTATACATGGAAAACAATCAAGAAATTCCTAAAGCTATTGCAGGCTTGATGTTGTCCGCTATCATTTCTGATACTGTTTTATTCCGTTCTCCAACATGCACAGAAACAGATAAAGAAATGGCACATAAATTGGCTGAAATCGCTGGCGTTGACATCGAATCTTATGGCCTTGATATGTTAAAAGCTGGTGCTGATATTTCTGATTTGACTAATGATGATATCGTTCGTACAGATATGAAAGAATTCTCCGAAGCTGGTAAAACGATTTCTATCGGTCAAATTTCCGTTATGGATACAACAGAGGTATTGGCTAAACAAGGTGAATTAGTACAAGCGTTAGAAGCTCTTCGCAGTGCTAACAACTACGATGCATCTTACATCATGATTACAAATATTCTTGATGAAAGCACTACATTGTTATTCAGTGGTGATGTGGAAGCAGTAGTAACAAAAGCATTTGAAAAAGAAGTTAAAGACAATGGCGTATTCTTGCCAAATACTATGTCTCGTAAAAAACAAATCGTACCACCAATTCTTGGTGCTATGAAATAGTATAGTAGTATACAAAGGGAAAAGAACGTTGCTTGCAACGTTCTTCTTCTCTATTTATATGATTATGAAACTATAGTATATGTAAGGGCGATAGGGGTGTTCCGATGAATTCATTATTAACAGGTTTAAATAAAGAGCAACAACAAGCCGTTCAACATACGGAAGGCCCTTTATTGATTTTAGCCGGTGCTGGATCTGGTAAAACAAAGGTGTTAACCGTTCGCATTGCACATTTATTGGCTCAAGGTGTTAATCCTTATGAAATCTTAGCTATTACGTTTACCAATAAAGCGGCAAAAGAAATGAAAAGTCGTGTAGAAGGTTTAGTAGGTGATGTAGCTACTCGAATTTGGCTCAGCACATTTCATAGCTTCTGTGCGAAATTCTTGCGTTTTGAATTAGATAACTTCTTAGGTTATAACAGTAATTTTACAATCTACGATACATCTGACTCGCAAGCTGTTATTAAGGCTGCTTTAAAAGCATTAAACCTTGACGATAAATACTATCCTGTAGGTGCTATGATTGGTGCCATATCCGATGCAAAAAATAAATTGTTATTTGCCTCAGATTTTAGAAAGCAAGCGAGAGACTTTTACCAACAAAAGGTTGCTGATGTATATGAGTATTATGAACGGGAATTGCGTAAGAATAATGCTCTAGATTTTGATGATCTTTTATTGGTAGCTGTTAAATTATTGCAGTCCAATGAGGCTGTGTTAGATAAATATAGCAAGCGTTTTCGTTATGTTATGATCGACGAATATCAAGATACGAACCATGCTCAATATTTATTGGCTAAATTATTAGCCTCTCATTGGAAAAATATTGCCGTTGTAGGTGATGCTGATCAAAGTATTTACGCATGGCGTGGCGCAGATATTCAAAATATTTTGGACTTTGAAAAGGATTATCCGAACTGTACATCCATCAAGTTGGAACAAAACTATCGTTCTACAAAGATTATTCTTGATGCAGCGAATGCGGTAATTGAAAATAATGAAGGTCGTCCTAAGAAAAATTTATGGACCGATAAGACAGAAGGGGCTAAAATTCAGCATTTTACGGCTCAGTCTGAACATGAAGAAGCTGCTTTTATTGGCGATACAATTGCTAAAAAGCACGATATTCATGGTGTGCCTTATGGTGATATGGCTATTTTGTACCGTACAAATGCTCAATCTCGTGTACTTGAAGAAGCACTGATTAAACGGGCTCTGCCATATACGATGGTAGGGGGCACGAAGTTCTATGATCGTAAAGAAATTAAGGACGTTTTAGCTTACTTACGCGTGTTATATAATCCATTCGATGATTTGAGCTTATTACGTATCATCAATGTACCTAAGCGTAGTATTGGTGCTACTACAGTGGCAAAACTACAAGATTATGCTCGTGCAAATGGCACGTCCTTGTTTATGACATTAACACAGCTGCATCTAGTAGATACGATTAAAGGTAAGACAAAGGAAAAGTTAGAGGAATTTGGTATCCTTATCTTTACTCTCGTAGCTGAAATGGAAGATAAAACTGTACTTGATATCTTAGAATCTATTCTTGATAGAACCGGATACTTGGCACAATTAGAAGAGAGTACAGATCCACAAGATCAGGCTCGCGCTGAGAATATCGGTGAACTTTTATCTGTAGCTAAAGACTTCCAAGATACAAATCCAAATGGTACAGTGGAAGACTTCTTGGAACAAGTAGCACTCGTAAATGATGTTGATTCTTTCGAGCAAGAAGAGTCTAAAGTTACATTGATGACATTACATGCTGCGAAAGGTCTGGAGTTCCCAATCGTATTCTTAGGAGGCTTGGAGGAAGGCTTATTCCCACATAGCCGCACCTTGATGAACCCTGAGGAAATTGAAGAGGAACGCCGCCTTGCTTATGTAGGTATTACTCGTGCTGAAAAGGAATTATATATTTCTAATGCCACTACGCGTACCGTATTTGGACGCACTAGTAGCTATTTACCATCTCGTTTTATCGATGAAATTCCAGAAGAGTTAGTAGATGGTTTGCGTGCTAAGCGTAAAGTACCTGATGATATTAAGCGCCATGTACCGCAACATATGAGTGTTACCAGTCGCCCTGTAACAAAACCAATTGTTCGCAATGAAGTGATTGCTGATTGGAAAGTAGGTGATACAGCCATTCATAGTAAATGGGGCAATGGTAAGGTTATCAACGTTGCCGGTGAAGGGGCTGGTATGAAGCTAACTATTGAATTCCCCACACAAGGTGTACGTGTAGTAATGGCAAAATTTGCACCTGTTAAGAAGGGATAAAATTTGTGTATGGCAGTTAACCTCTTTACCTTACTTGTAAGGAACGTATAGAGTGTTACTGCACTGTAAAAGGGATGTAATATGAATCCGAAAGATAGAATTAAAGAGTTACAACAAGAGCTAACTCATGCGCAGTATTTATACTACGTAAAAGATGCTCCTACAATGAGTGACTTTGAATATGATAAAAAATATCGTGAGCTTGTTGATTTGGAAACAGCTCATCCTGAATATATTGTGCCATCATCGCCAACACAACGGGTAGGCATGAAGGTAGAAGGTTCCTTTGAAAAGGTCGTCCATGGCCGCCCTATGTTGAGCTTATCTAATGTATTTAGTGCTGATGAAGTACGTGCATTTGCTAGTCGTGTAGAGAAGGAATTAGGTCATAAGCCTTCTGCTTATGTGGTAGAACTTAAAATCGATGGTTTAGCTGTTAATTTGCACTATGAGAACGGCATGTTTGTACGTGCCGTAACACGTGGTGATGGTCGCGTTGGTGAAGACGTAACTGCTAATGTGCGTACTATTAAATCCATTCCTTTATATCTAGAGGATGCGCCAGAATTTATCGAGGTTCGCGGTGAAGCATATATGCCTCATAGTGAATTTAAACGTATAAATGAAGAACGTGATGAAGAGGGCTTACCTACCTTCGTAAATCCTCGTAATGCAGCAGCTGGTTCTTTGCGTCAACAAGATCCTGCCATTACGGCTAGTCGTAATTTAGCATTCTTTGCCTATGCAATCGGTTCTGAAGTGGGAGCTAATATTCATAGCCAAGAGGAATTGCTCCAAAGTCTAGAAACGTTCAAGTTTTCTGTAAATCCTCATTACCGCGTATGCAAAACAATTGACGAAGTCATAGAGGCTATTAATTATTGGGGTGAAAAGCGCCATGAGTTGCCATACGATACAGACGGTATGGTAATTAAGGTTAATAGTTTCGATGACCAAGAGGTACTTGGCAGTACTGCGAAGGATCCTAAGTGGGCTACAGCTTACAAATATCCACCAGAAGAGGTAGAAACCGTTCTTAAGGATATTACTATCAATGTAGGACGTACAGGTGTTCTTACTCCAACTGGTGAATTGGAATCTGTATTCGTATCCGGTACAAATGTAAGTCGTGTTACATTACATAATCAAGACTTCATCAATGAAAAAGATATTCGCATTGGTGACCATGTCATCATTCACAAGGCAGCCGAGATCATTCCAGAGGTTATTCGCGTAGTTCCTGAAAAACGAACTGGTTCTGAAGTGCCTTTTACAATTCCTAATACATGTCCTGTATGCGAATTTCCTGCAGTCCGACGTGAAGGTGAAGCCGCTGTTCGTTGTACCAATAAACATTGTCCTGCCATTGAAAAGGAACAAATTATCCATTTTGCATCTCGCGATGCTATGAATATTGATGGTCTCGGGCCTAGTATTGTAGAAAACCTAATCAATAACAAATTAATCACCAATGTTGTTGATTTATATCATTTAACGGTCGAACAACTAGTTACCATGGACCGAATGGGTAAGAAGTCTGCTGAGAATTTGGTAAAAGCTATCGCAGATTCTAAATCTCGCGGATTAGATCGTGTACTATATGGTCTTGGTATTCGACTAATTGGATCTAAGGCAGCCGGAACAATTGCAAGTGTTGTAAAATCTATGGAACGATTCATGACTATTACTAAGGAAGAACTCGTTGCAGTAGAAGAGATTGGTCCTACAATGGCAGATAGTATTGTTGAATACCGTCAAGATCCTGCTCATGTAGAAATCATTGAAGGCTTAACAGAAGCTGGACTTAAGATGACTGTAGATGTTGTTGAAGCAGCAGGCAACCAAATGGAAGGCGAAATCGTCGTTCTCACAGGTAAACTTGAAATTATGGGTCGCAGTGAAGCTGGTAAGATTCTTGAAGCTCATGGGGCTAAGGTTACAGGTTCTGTTTCTAAGAAAACAACCCTTGTTATTGCTGGCGAAGACAGTGGTAGTAAACTTACTAAAGCAAATGAATTGGGTATTCGTGTTATGAATGAAGAAGAGTTTGTAGAACTCCTACGCGAACTGGGAGAAATCCAATAATCATACATTCTACAATATTTTGAAAATATATATTATTTGCTTTATAATAAATAATTATGAAAGGATGTGTCTCGATGAAAATCAGCCAAGAGGAAATTAAAAAAATCGCCTTACTTTCACGCTTGGAAGTTAAGGAAGAACATATGGCACATGTAGAAAAAGAGTTGTCCGACATCTTGACTTATGTTGCTGAACTAGATGCATTAGAACTTGATGGTGTGGAGCCTATGGCTCATGCAGTACCATTGCACAATGTATTTAGAGAGGATGAAACAAAACCATCCCTTGATCATGATTTAGCTTTATCCAATGCTCCAGAAGCAGAGGATGGGTACTTTAAAGTACCTCGCGTTGTACAAGAATAGGAGGTTTCGCTGTGGCAACAATTCATGAATTACACAAGAAACTAGTGAATAAAGAAATCAGCGCTGTTGAATTGACGAATGCTGTTATTGCACATAAAGCGAAAGTGGAACCGACTGTACATGCGTACTTATCCGATTCTCATGATCGTGCTTTGGCTACAGCTAAGCTTGTAGATGAAGCAATTGCTAAAGGTGATGCTATTTCCCCATTGGCAGGTATTCCTGGTGCAATTAAAGATAATATTTGTATTAAAGATGAACCTGCAACATGTGCATCTAAAATGTTGGAAAATTTTGTGCCTCCATACAATGCGTCAGTTATTGAACGTTTACAAAACAATCATTATATTAGCCTTGGTAAACTTAATATGGATGAATTTGCTATGGGTGGCTCTACAGAGAACTCTGCATTAGCTAAAACATCTAATCCTTGGAATGCTGATTGCGTACCAGGTGGTTCTTCTGGCGGTAGTGCAGCAGCTGTATCCAGCGGGTCTGCTATTTGGGCTCTTGGCTCCGATACTGGTGGGTCTATTCGTCAACCAGCGTCCTTCTGTGGCGTTGTAGGCTTAAAACCAACATACGGTAATGTATCTCGTTATGGTTTAATCGCCTTCGCATCCTCTTTGGACCAAATTGGACCTATTACTCGTGATGTAACAGATGCTGCTTTAGTATTAAATGCCATCTCTGGTCACGATGCTAAAGATTCAACGTCCATTCCAGGCACTCGTGTAGACTACACTACAGCACTTGTAAATGATGTAAAAAATCTAAAAATTGGTGTACCAAAAGAATTCTTTGGTGAAGGTCTCAATAGCGAAGTTCGTAAAGCTATTGAAGAAGCTATCGAAACATACAAAAAATTAGGTGCTGAAATCGTTGAGGTTTCCTTGCCTAATTCTAAATATGCATTGTCTGCTTACTATATCATTGCATTGGCAGAAGCTAGCTCCAATTTGGCTCGTTATGACGGTGTAAGTTATGGTATGCGGGTACCTGCAGATAACTTAGTAGATATGTCTACTAAAACTCGCACAGAAGGCTTTGGTCCTGAAGTGCAACGCCGTATCTTGTTAGGTACCTATGTATTGAGTGCTGGTTACTATGATGCTTATTATTTGAAAGCCTTGAAAGTTCGTCGCCTTATTAAAAACGAATTTGACGAAGCATTCTCCAAGGTGGATTTGATTTTGACACCAACTGCACCTAATACATCCTACAAATTTGGTGAAAAAGCTAATGATCCATTAGCAATGTACTTAGAAGATATCTGTACAGTACCAGCAAATCTTGCAGGTATTCCAGGTATTAGCATCCCAGCAGGTATGAGTAGCAATAATTTGCCAATTGGATTACAATTACTTGGCCCTGCTATGGGTGAAGAAACATTATTACGTGCTGCTTTCACATTTGAACAAGCACGTCCGGACTGTCAATTAGTAGCACCAACTGGGGAGGTTTCTCTATGAGTAGTAAATACGAAACAGTCGTTGGTTTAGAGGTTCATACAGAGCTTAAGACTAAGTCTAAAATCTTCTGTGGTTGTACCACTGAATTCGGCGGCGATCAAAATACACACGTATGCCCAGTATGCCTTGGCTTGCCTGGTGCTATGCCTGTGTTAAATAAACAAGTAGTAGAATTTGCCATCAAAGTTGGTTTAGCATTGAATTGTGAAATTCTAAACTTTAATAAATTTGACCGCAAAAACTACTACTATCCTGATTTGCCTAAAAACTATCAAACATCTCAATATGATTTGCCAATTTGCTTAAATGGTCATTTGGACATTGAAGTAAATGGTGAAACTAAACGCATAGGTATTACGCGTATTCACATGGAAGAAGATGCAGGTAAACTCGTTCACAGTGGTAACACTATTTCCGATTCTAAATCTTCTAACGTTGACTACAACCGTACAGGTGTTCCTCTTCTTGAAATCGTATCTGAACCAGATATTCGTTCTGGTGCAGAAGCAAGAGCATATGTTGAAAAACTACGTTCCATCTTGCAATACTTAGAAGTATCTGACGGTCGTATGGAAGAAGGCTCCTTGCGTGGTGATTGTAACGTATCCGTACGTTTGCGTGGTACTAAAGAGTTTGGTACACGTACAGAAACTAAGAATGTTAACTCCTTAACAGCTATTCAAAAGGTTGTTGAATATGAAGCCTTGCGTCAAGCTAAGTTGATCGAAGCTGGCGGTAAAGTAGATCAAGAAACACGTACTTGGGATGATGCTCAAGGCATTACGATTGGTATGCGTAAGAAAGATGAAGAAAACGATTACCGTTACTTCCCTGAACCAGACTTGGTACCAATTGTAATTACGGACGAAAAAATCGAAGAAGTACGTCGTGCGTTACCTGAATTGCAAGATGCTAAGATTGAACGCTTTGTATCTGAATATGGTTTGTCTCGTGAAGACGCAACAATCCTTACTGTATCTCGTAAAACTGCAGATTTCTTAGATGCTACTGTAAAAGCAGGTGCAGATGCTAAGACTGTGGCTAACTGGATGCTTGGTGACTTGTCCAAGATGATTAATGAAAGTGGTTTAACATTCGCTGAATCTAAAGTAAGCCCAGAAAACTTGGCTGGTATGATTGCTCTTATCGATAAAGGTACAATCTCTGGTAAAATTGCGAAAAAAGTTATCGTATCTATGTGGGAATCCGGCAAGGATGCTGATACTATCGTAAAAGAAGAAGGTCTTGTTCAAATCACAGATACTGGTGCTATTGAAGAAATCGTTAAGCAAGTTATTGCTAATAATCCACAACCAGTGGCAGATTTCAAAGGTGGCAATGGTAAGGCTATTGGTTTCTTAGTAGGTCAAGTTATGAAAGAATCTAAAGGCCGTGCTAACCCAGGTATGGTAAATCAATTGCTTCAAAAATACTTGAAAGACTAATTTGCCCGTTAGCCTATAGTCACATAAAGTAATACAAACAAAAATATCCCCTATAGATATATGAATTTATATCTATAGGGGATATTTATTTGCATTTTTATCAGAAAAATATGATATAATAAGTTGTATAAAATTAATTATTCTTTTGGTCATATAAAGGACTTAACAATGAATGATCAACACAATACAAATAACAATCAAAATATATATAGAAATAATGAACGTAGCGATAGCTTTGGTAGTAATGCTCACTTCGGAGAGCCAAATACACGAGTATTATCTGATGATGAACGCCGTGACTTTGATGGTGTAACTATTGAAGAGGTAGGAGACTCTGTTCATGTGGACTCTACACCTAGTAATATGAATGAAGAGTATCAACGCAGTGAAGAGTACAATCAATATGGCCCTCATGTTAAGGTGTATAGCTTTAATAGTACAAGCTGGCTTAGTCGCATCATTTTGATTATCATATTAGCTGTTGTTTTAGCAGCTGTTGTATTCTTCGGTGGCATTATCCTCTCTGTAGTAGGGGTTGTCATTTTAGTGGGTGCTATTGTTTCCTTTATCTTTGGGCTCTTTTAATGGTATAATATGTGTATTATGACTAGACGGTGGCTGAGCCATTCGATGATATAAAGGGGACCTATGAACGTAGTTTTATCCACATTAAACTCAAAATTTATACATTCCTCCCTGGCTTTGCGGTATCTCAAAGCCTACGGGCATGCTCACGGACAGGCATATGATATAGTAGAATATACTATTAATATGCCTGTTTTACATATTCTTAGCGATATTACAGAGCGCAATATAGATGTATTGGGCTTTGCTTGCTATATTTGGAACATTGAAATGACCTTACATGTGGTGGACATGGTGAAAGCAGTTCGACCAGATATTAAAATTATCTTAGGTGGTCCGGAGGTATCTTTCACTGCCGATGAAATTCTAAATCGTTGCCATGCTGTAGACTATGTTGTACAAGGTGAAGGGGAAGAAGCTTTCTACCAACTCATTAGTGCATTACAAAATGGTAAGGATGGATTAGGAGAAGAAATCCCTGGTGTACGGGGCCGCCATATTACAGGTCAACTTATGGGATCCACTGAGGCCGTAGAGGTTAAAGATCTTAGTACCATTCCATTCCCATATGTAGAAGAGGATATGGAGGATTTAGAACATAAAATCATCTATTATGAATCCTCTCGCGGATGTCCATTCTCTTGTCAGTATTGCTTATCTGGCAATAAGAATACAGTGCGATTCTTCCCACAAGAGCGAACTTTTAAAGAATTACAATGGTTTATCGACCATAAGGTAAAGCAAGTTAAGTTTGTAGATAGAACATTTAACTGTGCACCACATCATCATCGTCCATTGATGGAATTTATGCGAGATGCCAATACAGAGACGAACTTCCATTTAGAAATGGAGCCTGAGCTCATGACGGAATGGGAAACAAATATTCTCTGTGAAACACCACCAGGGCGTATTCAAATCGAAGTGGGCGTACAAAGTACACATAAGAAAACCTTAGATGCCATTAACCGATATAACGATTGGCCGTACATTCAAAAGGCTATCCGTCCTATTATTGAGGCTGGTCGTACCCATGTGCATATGGATTTAATTGTAGGTTTACCTTACGAAAATAAAGCGCGATTTGGATTATCCTTTAATGATCTTTTCAGTCTACAACCTCATGCGCTACAAATAGGATTCTTGAAATTACTAAAAGGATCTGGTGTACGCCGCATGGAGGAATACCAATATATTAGTGATCCGTTAGCGCCATATGAGGTATTAACCACTCATGTATTACCTTATAAAGATGTACGCTTCTTAAAGCATTTTGAAGATGTATTTGAGCGCTTCTATAATAGTGAGCGTTTTAGAACCGTCTTTGGCTATATTGGTAGCAAGCTTATTAAGGAACATACTGATACATCTATAACTGGTGAGGATACAGTAACAAATCATGTACCACCTATGAAAAAGTATGATCCTTCTAAAGTGGAGTCTAAAAAAGATGCTTTCACCTATTTCTGTGAAATGACACAGGCTTGGCTCGATGCTGGAAATCATAAGGTTAATTTGAAAGATATCGACCAAATCGAGTTCTTATATAATTTCTTCTTGTCTAAGGGGGACAATGTGGCCGCTGAATTACTACAATACGATACCCTTGTAAGTTATCGTGGCAAGGTTCGTAGCGAAGCCATTGGTTTGCCGAAGCAAACAAAGGAACTTTTACAAGAAGGGGAATCATTCTGGCGCAACGAAGAGATTGCATCTCAGTATATTCCAAACTATACCTTCAAAGAATGGCGCAAAATTCGCCAACAATACGTGGAAATGCCAATGTCTGAAGATACGGCACATGTATTAGGCATAGAGAATGTACCTAATACACCATTTACAGTAATTATCGACGTCAATAAAGAGGTAAAACCGTTTATACGTCCTGAAATAGAGGCTTGTTAAATTTCACAAGCGATGATTGGTTAGTTAAATAGGAGTGTTATGACCGATACAACGAGACCAAAACGATACCGCATGGTATCTAAATATTATAAAGAAACCTATGGGGAAAAGGTTTATAAATTGCCTGTTGCCTTACCGCTGACCTGTCCAAATCGAGATGGTTCGGCCGGCGTAGGGGGCTGTACCTTCTGTGGTGAAATCGGTGCGGGCTATGAAAATCGTCCTGCATGGATGACAGTGCGCATGCAATTAGAAGAAAACATTGCTCACATAGGTCCTAAATATAAGGCGAAAAAATTTATACCTTATTATCAAAACTTTAGCAATACATATTTGGGACTTGATGATTTTAAAAGCTATATGGAGCAAGGCTGCATCGATGAAGCCGTAGGTATCGCCATTGCAACTAGACCAGATTGTATTGCCGATGAATACTTAGACATATTGGCTGATATTAGAGATCGCTTTCAAAAGGATATCTATATTGAATTAGGATTGCAAACGGTCAATTATGATACATTAGAGAAAATTAATCGGGGTCATGATTTAGCTCAATTTATTGATGCTGTACTACGCATTAAGAGATATGGATTTAATGTAACAACCCATATGATAGTAAATTTACCATGGGACACCATGAAGGATACAATCGAAGGGGCCCGTATCTTATCAGCCCTCGGTGTGGATCAAGTTAAATTACATGCCTTATATATTGTGAAAAATACATTGATGGCTAGGTGGTACCAAGAAGGTCAGTTCACCTTAATCAGTGCAGAAGAATATGCTGACCGTGTAGTCAACTTTATCCGTCATTTACACCCTGACATTGTACTGCAGCGTCTTGTTGGGCGAGCGCCTGAAGATAATACACTCTTTACAAATTGGTCTATGGGTTGGTGGCGCGTACAAGACTTAATTGATGATAAGTTAGACGAACTGGATGCCCATCAAGGTGATTTATGTGATTATTTAAACGGCAAAGCCGTTCGTAAGTTTATAGATTAGGAGGTTGTATGAGCGAACAAGTATTTACATTTCCTACATATGACCTAGCACAATCCATACTAGGTCAACATAATCGATATTTGCATATGATGCTTGAAGTCATCTCTGTAGATGTAGTGGCACGCGGGGATACTGTTGTTATCAAGGGCGATGAAAAGCAAGTAGAGGCTCTGTATCGTACGTTAGAGGAACTGGTATTCTTATATCGTGAAGGCAGTACCATTACTGAGTCCCAAGTTCGTATTGCGGCGAAACTTGTAGCGAACGGTAAAGCTGATGCTGTACATACTATGTTTGAAGATACCTTATCCGTTAATATGCGCGGTAAAAATATTACGCCTAAAACGGAAGGTCAGAAATACTATGTTGATAGCATCCGTAAAAACACTATTACCTTTGGTATAGGCCCTGCCGGTACAGGTAAAACATTCCTAGCCGTAGCGTTAGCCGCATTCTATTTAAAAAATCGCAATGTAGATAAAATTATTTTGACTCGTCCTGCTGTAGAGGCTGGTGAACGATTAGGCTTCCTACCTGGTGAATTACAAGACAAGGTAGATCCTTATTTGCGACCTCTTTATGATGCATTACATGAAATGTTTGGCATCGAGCAAGTACAACGCTTTATGGAACGTGGTACTATCGAGGTAGCACCATTAGCATATATGCGTGGTCGTACCTTAGAAAATGCCTTCGTTATTCTAGACGAAGCTCAAAATACGACAGCTGAGCAGATGAAGATGTTCTTAACACGTTTAGGTAACAACTCTAAAATGGTAGTCAACGGTGATAAGACACAAATTGACTTGCCACCACGTGTTGTATCTGGTCTTGGCGAGGCTGAAAAGGTATTGCGTCATGTATCTGGTATTAATATGGTTTACTTTAGCGATCAAGACGTTGTTCGTCACGATTTAGTAGGCCGAATTGTAAAAGCTTACGATCAGTATCATGAACGTAAATTAGCTGGTGAGACTGCGGAAACTAACGCAGCATCTAAAGAGCATGTAGCGAAAGGATAAGCATGTATATACATATTAGCTATGATGAAGGAATTCAAGAGGATTCCAATATTGAGGCTGTTATACGCAAGGTCTGTGATGAAGTGAGTCGCGTATATGGTCTTGAAGAAGATGAAATGAGTATTTTACTCTGCGATAATGCTAAGATTCACGAGCTCAATAAAGAATATCGCGGCATCGATAGACCTACCGATGTATTGTCCTTTGCCCTTAATGAAGGGGATGACTACGAAGGCAGTGAAGAGGAACATCACTTACTTGGTGATATGATTATTTCCTTAGAGCGCACTCGTGAACAAGCTATTGAATATGGACATAGCTTTGAACGAGAATTAGCGTATTTAACGACTCACAGTTGCTTACATATCTTAGGCTATGACCATATGAACGACGAAGATAAAAAAGAGATGCGCACTGAAGAAGAATTTATCTTAGGTAATCTCGGTTATGTGCGGGAGGATGCACCATATAATGAATAAGAACGAACATTTTAAATCTGGCTTTGTTGCCGTTGTAGGACGCCCTAATGTTGGTAAATCTACCTTAATTAATGCCCTTATTGGCGACAAAATCGCTATCGTATCCGATAAGGCTCAAACAACGCGTAACCGTATTATCTGTGTATATACAGATGAAGCAAAACAAATCGTTTTCATGGATACACCAGGTGTACATAAGCCAAAACATAAATTAGGTGAATTCATGGTAGATGCTGCCATTGAGTCCTTGAAAGAAACGGAAGCTGTTTTATTTGTAGTAGCAGGCAATGAAAAGCGAGGACCTGGGGACAACTTCATTATTGAACAATTGAAACGTGTAAAGGTTCCTGTTTTCTTAGTCGTTAACAAGATTGATACTCTAAAAAAAGAGGAGCTTTTAGAAGCCATCGTGTCTTATCAAGATGCATATCCATTTGCAGGGGTTATTCCTATTTCTGCAAAGGATAAAGAGAACCTAAATGAAGTTCTAAATGTATTAGAAGAAACATTACCGGAAGGTCCACAATACTTCCCAGAGGATATGATTACGGACCAACCAGAACGTCTTATCATTTCTGATATTGTTCGTGAAAAAATCCTATTGGCTACACGTGATGAAATCCCTCATGCTATCGCTGTAGACGTAGATGAAATGAAAACACGTGATGATGGTACAACCTATATCCGTGCTACTATTTACTGTGAACGAGACTCTCAAAAGGGCATTATCATCGGTAAGAAAGGTGCCTTGTTGAAACAACTTGGTGCTGAAGCCCGTGTAGATATTCAAAAACTATTGGCTACAAAGGTGTACCTAGACCTTTGGGTTAAGGTTAAAAAGGATTGGCGCAATAAATCCGGCATGTTATCTGAACTTGGTTATAGAAAATAATTTTTGCTATAATAAAAACTAACTCGTTTTCCCTATTGTATGAAAGGAATTAAGATGGATAGTGTAGATGGCCTGTTACCCATAGGGTTTGGTCTTGTATGTATATTTTTAATTAACTTTTTTGTGGTCGCAAAGTTCTCCTTTGCTCGTCTTCGTAAAGAGCATGTTGAGGATATGGATATCCTTTTAGAGAAGGATAGAGAGTTTTTATTAAAACTCTATCAAAACCCTGAGTATTTTTTAAATACGACGCAGTTTTTGATTTTATTCTTTATTTTGGCTCTTGCTGGTACAGGCACCTATGTATTTGATAATACCGTAGATCAACTTGTAGCGGTATTTAATGTTCATAGTACATGGATGCACTTCGTACTAGATATACTTTTATTGTTATTAATTAGCTTAATTGTTTTAATCTTTGGTGAAATCGTACCTAAAGCATTGGGCTTATCGTTCCCAACAAAGTATGTAAATACCTATAGCCGTATCGTAGTAGCTGCTGGTCGTTTGGTATATCCGTTCATTTGGATTGCTAGCAAAATATCCACTGTTATTTTGGGCTTTTACAAAACAAAATATTTAACAGAACTAGACCTTGTGTACTCTGAAGAAGAGATTCGCATGATGATCTCTCGAAGCCATGAAGAAGGTCAACTAGACCAAGTGGAATCAGAGTTGATTGACAATGTTTTTAACTTCGTAGACCGTAGAGCTAAAGAGGTTATGGTACCGCGTCAAGATGTGGACTGCATTTTCGTTGAAGATGGTTACGATGAAGCGATGAAATTTATTCGCTCTAAAGCTCATACGCGTTACCCTCTATGTGTGGAGGATAAGGATCATATCATTGGTCTAGTTCACATTAAGGACCTCATGGAGCGTCCTAATCAAGCACGTAAGGATTTGCGTAATGTAAAACGAGATATCTTAACTGTGCCAGAGGTAATGAAGTTATCCACACTGCTACAATACATGAGAACTCGTCGTATCTATCAAGCTATTGTTGTAGATGAGTACGGTGGCATGGTTGGTCTCGTAGGCCTTGAAGATATTATCGAAGAGCTCGTTGGGGATATTCAAGACGAACATGAACCACACTTACCAGCTAAAATTGCTTATGCAGATGGTTCTTTCGAATTTGATGGCAAAGTTCTTGTAGATGAAGTAGAGGAAATGATGGACGTTGAAATCGACGATTCTGACTCTGATACAATTGGGGGCTATGTATTTGGTCTCTTAGAACGGACACCAATCGTTGGTGATACTGTGGATGCATTGGGATATACCTTTGAAGTAACACAAATGCAAGGTTATCGCGTATCCCGTATTAAAGTAACACCTTTACCTGAAGAGGAAACAACGGAAGAAGAACATGAAGAAGCTTAATGGTGGTTTTAACACACCTGCCATCGTCATTAGTCGAAAAAAACATAAGCTATACTCTGTATTTACTTTTATTACACCTAGCTTAGGACTCATTCGTGCATCCATCCCGCATAAGCGTATGATGACCATGCGTAACAGTTCCTATTTACGTCCCTTTAGTGCCATGTATATCACAGTGGTACCTGATGGTGAATATGTAAATGTTACACAAATTGATGGTTCCTATGTGGTAGAATCATTAGATGTGAATTTAGATAATATTGCTTATGCTGCAGTGGCCAGTGAGCTCATTCAAGAACTATTTGCAATGTATGATGTAGATCGCAAGGTGTTTGATACCGTTGTAAACTATTCCAAGCAAATTCGTCGCCGCAATGTACAGCTAGGAACGATAATGCTTGGTTGGCAATTACTATCCCTCGCAGGGGTTGTGCCTAGTGCTAATACTTTTTCACATCAAGATGGTATCGATCCATTCTGGATACAGGTGAAAGAAACAACGAACTTTAGCATTTCGCGTTCTGTGAAAGCTGGATTACCTCAAATTCTCGCTTACCAGTGGGGTGAAGACACGCCTATAGAACTTCCCAAAACAATATGGAAGGAACTAGAAAAACTACTATTTGCATACTGTGAGCAAGAAATCGGTAAACCCTTACAAAGCGTTAAGTTTTTAAATTCCATAATTTAATGATAGTAAAAGGCAGTTTGAGAAATCAAACTGCTTTTTTATATGTTATGAGATGTTGAATGGATATATCATTTTCCAGTAAGCATAACTAGTATATATTTTCTGTATCTCAAGATACGTATGAAAAAATATAATACTGATAGACAATTGTGCATCTGTAGTTGACACTTTTGATAACAATTATTTATAATATAACAATATTATATTATATGTTTTTATAGGAGGTCATTATGCAGCTTTTGGGAAATCTCAAAATACATTTTCTAGCGCTCGTACTAACTGTAGTCGCTGAATTTATAGGCATAAAAAAACTAGGTCCCGTTGTATTATTGCCATTATTGTACACATTGGTTCTAGGTTTATTAATTTCTATTCCTAAGTTTAAAATTCTTACTATTAAACAGATGGAAAAATCTGCAGATTATATCGGTATTGCCGTTATGATCTTGATGGTAAAAGTAGGTTTAGGTATCGGTCCAAATCTTGGTATTCTTACAAGTGCAGGCTGGGCATTATTACTACAAGAGCTTGGGCATTTCTTTGGTACGATTGTATTCGGTTTACCAGTAGCTTTATTAGTAGGTATGCGTCGAGAAGCAGTAGGTGCTTGTTACTCCGTAGACCGTGAGCCGAACGTAGCAATTATTATCGACAAATTTGGCTTTAGCTCTCCTGAGGGCCGTGGTGTTATGGGCATGTACATCTGTGGCGTTCTTATCGGTGCTATGTGGTCCTCCGTATTGGCTGGTATGTTGGCACAATCTGGATGGTTCCATCCATTGGCATTAGCTATGGGCGCTGGCGTAGGTAGTGCTAGTATGATGGCTGCCGCTACGGCTCCAATCATTGCAGTATATCCAGATTACGAACAACAAATTATGGCTCTTGCAGGGGCTGCAAACTTGTTGACTACCGTTCTAGGCGTATACTTTGGCCTATTTGTTTCTTTACCAGTTATGGAAAAAACATACAACTTCTTTACAGGTCGTACCCGTGAACAGGATTTAGCAGAGGAGGCAGCAAATCATGAGTAAAAGTGAAAAATTAACACAGTTTGTCATCGTTATTTGTATTGCTGCTATCATCACTGCAGTAGGTAATGTAATGGATGGTAAACATCTATTTAGCGATAGTTTAGTTGGCGTAGCTATCTTAGCAGTCCTTGCTACAATTGGTGCATTGCTCTCTAATTTGCCGTATGCTAATAAATTACCTATGGTATTCTGGGTTTCCTTAGTCGGTGTTGTTGCATCCTTACCAGGAATGCCTGGCCAAGAATGGATTATAGCAAAAACTAGCCAAGTTACATTCCTTGCTACTACAACACCAGTACTTGCTTATGCAGGTTTATCCTTAGGGAAAGACCTTGGTGCATTCCGTCGCTTATCTTGGCGCATTATTCCTGTTGCACTAGCTGTAACTGCAGGTACTTTCATCTGTGCGACAGCATTAGCCCAATTAGTACTTCATTTAGAAGGTTTAATTTAATACTAAATCATAATGTTAGATGTTTAAATTATGTTAAGATATAATTATAGATTTATATTTTAGAAGATATCTATATATCATGATGACATGATCGACCGTATTTTATACGGTCGATTTTATAAAGGAGATAGTATGAGCCGTATGACAAAGGAAGAAGTAAAACAACGTGTTTGTAAAGCTATTGTTGATGCACAACCGCGTTTACGAGAATTGGCTGAATCTATTATGGCTGAACCTGAACTAGGTTTTAAAGAGGTAAAAACCTCTAAAAAGGTTCAAGCTATGTTTGATGAACTGGGCATTTCTTATACTACAGGTCATGCATTGACAGGTGTAAAAGGTAGAATGAAAGGCCGAGATAGTAAATATACGGTTGCAATGGTGGGGGAATTAGATGCCATTCTCTGTCCTCGCCATCCTCGCGCTGATGATTTAACAGGGGCTGCTCATTGCTGTGGTCATAATGTACAAATTACGAATATGTTTGCCGTAGCTATAGGCTTACAAGCAGTGATGGATGAGCTAGCTGGTGATGTTGTACTATTTGCTGTCCCTGCAGAGGAAATGATTGAAATTGATTACCGCAACAAATTGCGTGAGCAAGGAAAACTCAAGTATATGGGCGGTAAGCAACAGCTTATCTATGAAGGTGCTTTCGATGATATCGATACGGCTATGCAAATGCATGTGGAGACTGCCAAAACTCCAGCTGGTGAAATGGGGCTTGGTAGTACCTCCAATGGTTTTGTATCTAAACTGATTGAGTATCACGGCAAGGTAGCTCATGCGGCTCAAGCACCTCATGAAGGGATCAATGCTCTTAATGCTGCTTTAATGGGTGTTATGGGGGTTAACTCCATTCGTGAAACTTTCAAAGAAAGCGATTATTTCAGATTCCACCCAATCATTAATCAAGGCGGTACATTGGTAAACTGTGTGCCTGATTATGTTCAAGTTGAAAGCTATGTGCGTGCCTCAAATATTCAAGCTATTGTAGATGGTAACCATCGTGTCAATCGTGCCTTAAAAGCCGGTGGTGATGCAGTAGGGGCCACATGTGTTATCAAGGACCTCCCTGGTTATTTACCGATGCGTAATGATGAACGTATGAATGCTCTATTACGAGAAAATTCAAATCCTATCTTTGGTGAAGCCAATGTATACCAAGGCCCACATATTACAGCTAGTACAGACATGGGGGACGTATCTCACTTGATGCCGGTTATCCATCCATGGGTTGGCTGTATTAGTGGTGTACTACACAGTGCAGAATACGAAATCTCTGTCCCTGATGTAGCGTACATTAAAACAGCACAAGCCTTGGCTATGACAATCGTAGACTTACTATACGATGACGCAGCAGGCGCTAAGGATGTATTAGACAACTTTACGCCAGCATTAAACAAAGAAACTTATATTGAACTCTTAGATCGCATTGCTAAGGGTGAATAAAATAAACCACCTATCGAAGATGAATTGATTATCTTTGGTAGGTGGTTTTTAATTTAAACTGTCTATTGACTTTCGAAAAATAAACATAATAAAATATAACAAATGAGTTTATTTTTTACTATTAGAGGAAGTATATGAAAAAAGAGAGATTTACTTTTCTGTCTTAGTTTTGCTTGTATGCTACCATTACATATTTATGGAGCGAGACCGATTGATACACAAGCACAACTAGATAGAGCGAGAGAACAGCAATTAGCGAGAGAGGCGCGGCTTGGAGAGGGACGAATTACAGTACAAACAGGTGGATTAGATAGTACATCTGGATCTTTATCATCACAAGATGGTTATACAGTACCGGCACAACAGCCAGCACATGTAGGACCATCTTTTTTTGTATCTCAAATACGTATTGTTGAAGAGCCTATTAGTCAATCTGCACAATTAACATATAATGATATGACAAATTCAACTATGGATCAGACTACGTTTGTAGATAATAGCTCTGTAGCAAGTGCACGATTGATTAAAGGTCCATTGTATTATGAAGCTCAAAAAAAGAAACTTCAATTAGATGTACCTAGAGAATTTGGTTTTTTACGAAAAACAATTAAACCATTTTTGAATCGTAAACTTACACTTGAAGATATAAACATTTTATCTAATAGACTAAATAATGCACTAATTGAGCATGGTTATGTTACTTCTAGAATTGGTATTCCACCTCAATCCTTAGCTTCAGGTAATTTACAATTCAATTTACAACTAGGTCGAGTAGAAGCTATATTATATAAACCTTACGTACAGCCATTACCATGGGAAAATGCATTTCCGATTCGTAAAGGAGATATCTTAAATATTCGGAATATAGAACAAGGTATAGAGCAAATGAAGCGTCTAGGCTCTCAAAATGTGTCTATTGAGCTTGAACCTGGTTCAAAACCATTGGCTACCAATATTGTGCTTGAAACGACTAAAAAGCCGCCTATCCATGGGATGGTGTCCATAGATGATTCTGGATTAAAAGAAACGGGAAAGCTTCAGTGGACTGCGGCTATTGGTATTGATCGTGTCTTTAATGCCAACGATTCTTTGAATTTAAGTGTTAATCGAGATGCAGCTCAAGACGGTGAACATAAAGGTACCAGAAATCATAGTATTTCTTATTCCATACCTAGAGGAAAGGATACCTTTAGTATTTCCTATAGTGATATGAAATATCACCAAACGATTAATTCTATGGCTACACCATTTATTAGTTCTAGCCATGCCAAGACGGTTAGAGGTTCATGGAATCATGTATTCCATCGAGATCGAACGACTAAACGTAGTTGGGACATTATTATTAGCAAACGTAATGCCAAAAATTATATTAATGATGTAGAGGTTGCTGTACAACGTGCCAATACAGCTTCTGTAGAATTTGGTATATCAGAACGAAGATATATTAAGCAAAATACGTTATATTCTAGAGCGGCTATTAAACAAGGTGTTGGCTGGTTTGGTTCACAACCTGAATATGGTAATGGAGCACCTAGTACTAGATTTACACAACTTTTAGTAGATGTGGATTATCAAATACCTCGTACATGGGGGCATAGACCAGCAAGTATTACTACATCATTCCATGGACAATGGACATTAGGGGATAAACGTTTATTCTCTAGAGATATGATTAGCCTTGGTAATCGATATACAGTACAAGGGTTTGATGGTGAGAATACATTAATGGCTGAAAGCGGTTGGTATATGCGTAATGAAGTTGCTAGCTATATTCCTAAATGGAAATCAAGTATTTATGCTAACGTAGATTTTGGCGCTGTATATGGTCCGAGTACAGATATATTAACAGGTAAATTTATTGCTGGTACTAGTTTAGGGATGAAAGGGCAGTTTAAATCTGGATTGTTTTACGATGTGTTTGTCGGTGCCCCTTTATATAAACCAAGAGGTTATAGAACAGACTCTGTAACTACAGGTTTCCAAGCTGGTATACGATTCTAAATAGTTTGAGTATATGTATTAATAGAGAGAGTAATTATGAAACAAAAACGATTACAATATAAAATTGCCGTTTGGCTTACAATGGGCTTAATGATTGTAGACCCATTAGTTGTACCATTTGCCTATGCAGCAAACCCTATCGAAGTTGACACAAATGCACCACATGAAAGACAAGCTACGGTTGGTCAAGCTGGTAATGGTATTACATTAGTAAATATTGCAGGACCTAGTGCTAGTGGCGTATCTAGAAATGATTACACTAACTTTAATGTACCGCAAAATGGTGTAATTCTAAATAACTCTTACCAAATGTCTAATACAAAATTAGGTGGCTATGTACCTGGTAATGCCAATATGATGCGAGGTTCTGCTAATGTTATTGTTAACGAGGTTACATCCCATAATCCAACTGATATGAAAGGGTTTATTGAGGTAGCAGGTCGTAAAGCTTCAGTAGTTGTAGCTAATCCAAATGGTATTACTGTAGATGGTGGTGGCTTTATCAATACAGATCGAGCAGTATTAACTACAGGTAAAATAGAATATGATTCAAAGGGAAATTTAAACGCCTATCGTGTAGAGCAAGGGCGTATTTCTATTAACGGAAATGGTCTTAATGCTAAAGATGCTAATGCTCTACAAATTTTAACAGAAGCAACAAATGTAAATGCTGGAGTATGGGCTAATACAATTGAAACACGTACTGGCAAAAATACAATAGATGCTAATACATTAAACACTCAAAAAATTGGTGATTCTAGCAATGTTGGCTTAGATGTCTCTGCTATTGGTGGTATGTATGCAAATTCTATCACTATGAAAGGTACTAATACTGGTCTTGGTGTAAATGTGAAAGGCGTAGTAAGTTCTACACAAGCATCTAGTATTACTAGTGATGGTAAAATCATAGTTGATGGTGGTGTTACGAGTAATGGAAATACTACGTTAGCTGGTCAAAGCATTGCTATTCACAATAGTGGTGTGGTTCAAGGTGATGTATCTACGACGGTAAATAGTAAAGAAGCAGTAAATAATAGTGGTCTTATTAACTCAGGAAAAACTACGGACATAAAAGCTAAATCCGTAGATAACAATGAAGGTGGACGTATTTACGGTGATACTGTAGCTATTGATGCAAATACAGTTAAAAACCATACAAATTCTGAAATAGAACAACGCTACCATAAGGCTGGTAAGGCTTTAGAAAAGGCTAAAAATGATCTAGATGCTGAATGGAACGCTGATATCACAAAATATAAAACTAAAACAGAGTTAGAAGCACATCGTCAACGCATTAAAGAGTTAACGAATGCTTATGATGAGGCACAAGAGAATGTTACTACTATAAAAAAAGAATTAGATACGCATAAGTCTGGTGTCATTGCAGGGCGTAATCACGTTGATATAACTTCAGATACCATAAATAATACGGGTAAGGGATTCATCTATAGTGGTGGCACTATGGACCTAACAGCTAAAGAAGGTATCAATAATACGGGATCAACTATTAAAGCCGTAAATTCTATTGAACTAGATACACCTGTAGTAAATAATAAAAATCTTGCATTAGGTGTAAAGCGTGTTTCAGATGGTATTACTAAAAATCCTGATAAGTTAAAAGTTACTGACCCACACCATAAGTTAGAGGGCCAAGTCTTTGATAAGTCAGAATTCCCTTATGCTGATTACAAAAGTGGCTATGGTACACCTCATGTAAAACCTGTTAAGACTGCTGAAGATGAAGCTTATAACAAAGAGATGGATAAAGATGAAAATCGAGTTCATAAATTTACGATTATTCGATCTGAAACAGAGCATACTCATAAAGAAGTGACTAATGATGATCCAGGTGTTATTAGTAGTGGCGGTGATGTTGTAACAACAGGTATTCTCCATAATGATAATAGTAAAGTGATTTCTGGAGGGACGATTCAAACTAAGGGGCGAATAGAAAATATATCTGATTCGATGAGTGATAAAAGCTTTATTACTGGAACCACTCAAGAGAGTAAAACAATAAGAAAACGGAAAAGTCATGGTGTAAGACATAAACGTCGCAGAGTTTGGGATCAAGAAGTCTATATGACCCCAACCATTACTGAAACTAATGTAAAGCCAATTGGTACAGTTAAAGAGCATGCGGAAGATACATTGTCTAAAGCTACTATTGCAAAAGTCAATGATAGTTTGGATCCCTATGGTTTAGGTGGTGGAAAAGGTAAAGAAAGTCATACTATAGATGGTTTATCCTTACCAACAGAAGCACTATATCAAATTCATCCAGATATTACAGCTAATGCTTTGATAGAAACAGACTCCGCTTTTACAAATCGTAAGAATTTTTTATCTTCTCAATATATGCTTGATGCCTTAGCAAATGATCCTGAACGAAGATTAAAACGTTTAGGTGATGGATTCTATGAGCAGCAGCTTATTAATGATCAAATCGTATCCGCTACAGGCAAACAATATTTAGAAGGGTATACAGATAATGAAGCTGAATATAAAGCGTTGTTAGAGGCTGGTATAGCCTTTGGTAAAGCATTTAAACTAGCTCCAGGAATTGCTTTATCTAAAGAACAAATGGAAGCTATAACAACTGATATGGTGTGGTTAGAAACTAAAACAGTTGTAGTAGATGGAAAAGCTCAACAAGTTCTATATCCTAAAGTATATTTAGCGAAACAACCTGCAAAATCTGTTGATGCAATGGGTGGAATCATAAGTGGTAAAGCTATTGTTAGCAATACTAATGCAGATATTCTAAATCAAGGCATTATGACTGCAGATACAATTGTATTAGGCGCTCATGATGTACAAAATACAGGCCGTATCGATGGACGTCAAGTGAATATTAAAGCGTCACAAGATGTAATAAATACAGGTAATATTCATGGTGATAAACAGGTTACTATTAATGCTGGTCGTGATATTAATGTAGGTGCTCATGTAGATAGATTAGAACATCACGATATTGTTAGTCGTCAAGGAACTATTGGTGTAGCAAAAGATGGTGATTTAGTTTTATCTGCGAAACGAGATGTTAACCTTAAAGGTGCTATTGTTCATACTGGAGATAATTCTAAAGCAACGATTGAGGCTGGGCAGAATATTAACTTAACAACAGAAGCATTATCTTCTAAAAAGGATATGACTGTTAATAGTGATAACTATAATCGTACTGATCGCCGTACAGAATTAGGTACAGCTATTTTAAGTGATAGTCATGTTAATTTACGTGCAGGAAATGATGTAAATATCCGTAATGGTATTGTTAATAGTGAACATGGTGTCACATCTGTTGAAGCCGGAAATGACGTTAATATTACTAAGGGGAATAGTTATAGCCGTGATGAATATGGGCTAAAATACAAAGAAAAGAGTTTACTATCTCGTACAACTAATATCATACGTACAGATCATGAGCACACAGGTGTTTTATCTTCAACAATTGGTGGCGATACGATTAATGTGAAAGCTAATCGCAATGTTTCTGTAACAGGTTCTAACATTTTAGGAACAAAAGATGTATCCGTATCTGCAGGTAATGACGTGCGTACAGATTCTGGTGAAGAAACTCAACGTGATGATGTATATCAATATAGTAAAAAGTCTGGTCTAATGGGAGCAGGTATAGGCTTTACTATTGGTAGTAAAAAAGTGACTGATACAACAGATGGCAGATATAAAACTCAAGTTGCAAGTAACATTTCTTCCTCAGATGGAGCGATTAATGTTAAGGCTGGTAATGTCATTCATAGTACTACGACAAACTATTTTAGTAATCAACCTGCAGACCTTTCTGCTCAAAATGTGATTGTTGATGGGAAGCATAATACTGCACATGTAGTGCAAAGTCACGAGGAGAAGCGTTCCGGTCTTACTGTAAGTGTTGGTGGTCAGATTGTTAATGAATTAAATAATATTCAGCAACTGGGTAAACGGGCTAACACTAGAAAAAATAGCAACTTATCTACATTAGAGTATCTTGAAGCTGCCAATACTTTAAAACATGCTTATAATGATGGGGCTACTTATAATAATGCTAAGATAGAAAAACTTGTAGAAAAAGAAAAAGCTATACTGGCAAAGGCGGATGAACTCAATACAGCACATCAGGCAGAACATCCTGAAGAGAAAAATGCTATGCATCCAGATGTTAAAACTGCGATCAATAATATAAATAATAGGGCTAAAAAAGATCGTTTACTCAATATACATGTTGGTGTTGGTTCGAGCAAATTTAAACAGGTTAGTGAACTTAATCAAGAGAATTATATAGGTAGTTCTATAGGTAGCAAAAATAAGGTAAGTATTACTGCAGATAGTGATAATAGTGATAAAGGCAATATTCATATTACAGGTAGTGTAATAGAGGCTCCAGAGGTTAATTTAAATGCAACAAATAACCTAAGTTTAGATGCAGGAACAAACTCTTCGGTACAACGTGATACATATACAAGTTCAGGATGGTCTGTTGGTGCTACAGTTAGTCCTCACGGTAATGGTGTTATTGGTTTAGATGCTAATGTGTATAAAGGTAAAGAAAATGCATTAGAGACAACTAAGACACATACTGGAACCATTATTCGTGGTAAACAAGTCAATACTGTCTCTGGAAATGATACAGAAATTATAGGTTCTAAGGTCATCGGTGAGAGTGTGACTACAAAAGTTGGACATGATTTGAAAATTGAAAGTTTACAAGATACGAATGACTACCATAAAATAAGTAAAAATAAAGGTATATCTGTATCTTATGGTATGAGTGGACCTGCAAGAGTTGGGTTTGATAATTCGAGAGGCACTACAGATAGTCACTATGCAAGTGTTACAAACCAGGCTGGTATATATGCAGGTGATGGTGGATATAATGTACAGGTAAATAATGCAACTACACTTACAGGTGGTATAATCAAGGGTAGTACAGATAAATCTAAGAATAAATTATCCTCTAATTCTTTAACAATGAATGATATTCAAAATGAAACATCCTATTCAGCAAAGACTTCTGGATATAGTTTATCTACAACTAAACGCTCTAAAAATAATCCGATAGGTATTACTGGTAGCCCTAAAATGGGTATTCCTGTGAAGGGGAATTCTAAATCAACTACTCATTCTGCTATCAGTGAAGGTATCATTGAAATTGCTGAGAAAGAATCCTTAGAAAAGATTAATCATGATACGGAACAGGCTCTTAATAAACTCGCACCAATTTTTGATAAGAAAACAGTAGAAGAAAAAGAAATTCTATTAACAAAAATTTCTGATCATGGATATAAATTAATTGGTGATATTGCGCTTCATGAGCAAAATGTGCTAATTAAGAAAATTGAACATGCTGAAGAAATAGGTGATAAAGAAGAAGTAGCAAAACTACGTAAGAAGGCTCAGATGTGGGGTGAGGGTGGTATTTATAAAGTAGCCTTACATGGAGCATTTGGAGCTGTTATTTCAGATTTATCCGGTTATAATGGATTAAAAGGATTTAAAACGAGTGCGATTAATGAAGCTAGTCAACCCATTTTAGAAAAAGTTGGGAATCCTGACCTTCAAAAAATTATTAGTATAGTTATTGCTAAAAGTATTAATAGTGAAAATATATCTCCAGCTTTAGTAAATTCAGCAATTGAGAATAATTGGCTTACACATCATGATCAAATGAGTTTAAAAAATGATTATAAAAATTATAAAGATGGAGTAATTAGTCTGGATGAATGGGTTAGAAAACTAGCTTATTATGATACTTTAATGTGGTATGAATACAATCATTTAAACATATATAATACAAATAACGAGATTTCTAAGGAGTTATATGGTTATCTAAGTTCTGATATAATTGGCTCTGGATCATTTCAGGATGTTATGAACAATTTAGTATATAAATATGTTACATTAAATGGATTGGAAGATTCATTTTACATTTATAAGCAAGAGGCTAGTGAGAAAATAATACGATCTCGTGAATCTAATAATAAATACAAACTTAATTCTCCAACTATTTGGAATCCGGTATCAAACTCTAATTGGGGAGAATCTTTAAATTCTGTTCAAACTACTAATAACAATGACAGTTATATAATGCCATACCAAAATGGTATCCAAAATTCTGATAAACGTAGTAACTTTAGGCTAGTTGGTGACGATACATCTAATATCACTGGTTTTCATGCTAAAGGTGATAAGGGACACTTAACCTTTACTAATGGTATAAATGCCGGAGCTAATGGTGAAATAAGTGTTTTTAGGGTACATCATGAGGTTGAAAAAAATGCTGCTAAAATTGAATTAAATGGTGACATATTCTATTTGGCTGGTGATGTAGATGGAAAACTTGGTCAAGGTAATATATATGTCAAAGCAGGTGCTTTGGCCGCACTAGCTCATGGTAATGCAAGTTATTCATTAGATTTTGGTAATTTTCTTATTGTTGCTGAAGGAAATGTATATGGCGGTGGACTTGGTGCATCCTTTGAAGGAGGTATTGACAGAGAAAAAGGAAAAGGTAAAATTAAATTTGATATAGTAGATGGTGTTGGTGCTGGTGGGAGCATTACTGTACAATTTAAAAATTAAAAGGAGATAATAGTATGAAACGATTTTTTTTCTATGCATTTGCATTGTTTGTATTAATTTCTATAATTTATTCAATTGTTTATGATTTTATGATTGGTGCTGAAATTCATTATGATTTTTATGGTGCGTTTTTTATTTGTTGGTTAGTTTTCTTTGGTATCTTAAAGCTAGTATTAAGAGTATAAATCTATTAGAGTTATATTAAATATAGTTTTTATAAGTAATATAGAGATTACAATTCACGTAATTTAATTGATAAGTAAAGGGAATAACATAATGCGACGATTAATAGTATATGGATTTGCAGTATTAGCTATACTTAATATCTTATATGGAATAGTAGATGATATTTTAACAGGTAGTCCGATCCATTATGATTTTTACTTAACTTCTTTTGTTTGTTTCTCAATATTTTTTATTGTGCTGAAACTAGCTTTACGCGTATAAAATAATAGTTTGACATTCTTCCCTCTATATTGCTACAATATTGTGTATAATATATGCGATGAAGCAGAGTAGTAAACCTCTCTAGCGAGTGAGGATGGTGTAAGCTCACATTTGGTTGAAGGCGCTGTAGAGCATTGGCAGGAACGCAGGTATCTGTTAGTAAAGGCCAACATAGAAAAAAGAGGGCGCAAGCCAAATAGGGTGGAACCGCGGGTATACTCGTCCCTGTAACGTTTTTCGTTACAGGGACTTTTTTGTTTGTAACGAAATGGTTGATTTTATGTCGGTTGTGTAAAGTGGAGGCAGCAATGACATTTCAAGAGATTATTTTAAATCTACAAAAATTCTGGAGCGATCAAGGTTGTATCGTTCAAAATCCATATGACATCGAAAAGGGCGCAGGCACAATGAATCCTGCAACATTCTTGCATGCTATTGGTCCTGAACCATGGGCTGTATGTTATGTAGAACCTTCTCGTCGTCCAGCAGACGGTCGCTATGGTGATAACCCTAACCGTTTGTTCCAACATCATCAATTCCAAGTTATTGTGAAACCATCTCCAGATAATATCCAAGAATTGTACTTACAATCCTTGGCAACTCTTGGTATTCATGCGGAAGATCACGATATCCGTTTCGTAGAGGATAACTGGGAATCTCCAACATTGGGCGCTTGGGGCCTTGGTTGGGAAGTATGGCTCGACGGTATGGAAGTAACTCAGTTTACATATTTCCAACAAGTTGGTTCCATCGACTGTAAACCAGTTTCCGTAGAAATTACATACGGTTTAGAACGTTTGGCTATGTACATTCAAGGCGTAGAAAACGTATATGACCTTAAATGGAATGAAAATGTTACATACGGTGATGTTTGGCATGCTAACGAAGTTGAACAATCCGTATATAACTTTGAATTAGCAGATACAGATATGCTTTTCAAATTATTTGATATGTACGAAGCAGAAGCAAAACGTGTTTGCGAAGCCGGCTATGTATTACCAGCTTACGACTATGTATTGAAATGTTCCCACACATTCAACTTGCTTGATTCCCGTGGCGCTATTTCTATCAGCGAACGTACTGCTTTCATCGGCCGCGTACGTGCATTAGCTCGTATTTGTGCACAACAATACCTTGCTAAACGCGAAGAATTAGGTTTCCCACTTTTGAAAGGAGATAAATAAGATGGCAAAGGATTTATTATTTGAAATCGGTGCAGAAGAAATTCCTGCCGGCTTTATGCCTAATATCTTAGGTCAATTGAAACAATTGGCTGAAACAAAATTAAATGATGCCCATCTTCCTTTTGAAAGCATCGCAACCTACGGTACACCACGTCGTTTGGCTCTTATCGTGAAAGGTCTTGCTGACACATCCGCTGAAATCAGCGAACGTCATAAAGGTCCATCTGCATCTATCGCCTATGATGCTGACGGCAATGCAACAAAAGCAGCTATCGGCTTTGCTCGTGGTAAAGGTCTTGATGTAGCTGATCTCGTTGTAGAAGACGGCTATATTTACGCTGAAACTAAAACTGCCGGCGTACCTGCAAAAGATATCGTAAGTGAAATGTTGCCACAATTGATTACAGGTCTTAATTTCCCTAAATCCATGCATTGGGGCAATTTAGATGCTAAATTCGTACGTCCTGTACGTTGGCTTGTAGCATTACTTGATGAAGAAGTAATTCCTGTAGAATTTGCTACTGTAAAATCTGGTAATGTAACACGTGGTCATCGCTTCTTAGGTGCTGATGAAATTACTATTAAAAATGCAGCATCTTATGTAGACACATTAAAAGAAAACTTTGTTATGGTTGATCAAGACGCACGTCGTGAGTTGATTTCCAAACAATTACATGATATAGCAGCTTCTAAAAATGCATCCATTGTTTGGGATGATGATTTGTTAGAAGAAATCAACTATCTTGTTGAATGGCCTACAGCATTGTGCGGTGGCTTTGAAGAGTCCTACTTGGCACTTCCTGATGCAGCTATCATTACACCTATGAAAGATCATCAACGTTACTTCCCATTGGTTGACCAAAACGGCAAATTGTTACCAATGTTCTTAACAGTTCGTAACGGCTCCGATCATTCCATCGAAGTAGTTCAAGCTGGTAATGAACGCGTATTGCGCGCTCGTCTTGATGATGCTAAATTCTTCTTCAACGAAGACCGCAAGAAACCTCTTATCGACCGTCAAGATGGGTTGACTAAAATCGTATTCCAAGAAGGTCTTGGTAACTTAGCAGATAAAACTGAACGTTTGCTTAAATTGGGCCGTGTATTTGGTGAAGAATGTGGCTTACACGAAGATGCAGCTGTTGTATTAGAACGTGCTACAGAGCTTGCTAAAACTGACCTTACAACAGGTATGGTTACAGAGTTCACTGAATTACAAGGTGTAATGGGTAAAGAGTACGCTTTACTTGATGGTGAATCTCCTGAGGTAGCAGAAGCTATTTTTGAACAATATTTACCACGCTTTGCAGGCGATGTATTGCCTCAAACAGAAGCAGGTAAAGTATTGTCCATCATCGATAAAGTAGATAATATCGTGGCTACTTTCAGCCGTGGTTTAATTCCTACAGGCTCTCAAGATCCATATGCATTGCGCCGCCAAACAATTGGTATTTTGAACATCTTGCTTGGTAGCGACTGGAATATCAGCTTGCGTCCAATCTTCAAAGCATCTATGGAGTTATTGAATGTAGCTGCTGATAAACAAGAGGAATTGCTTAACCAAGTTGAAGAATTCTTCACACTTCGTTTGAAAAATATTTTCCTTGATCGCGAAGTGCCTCATCATGTGATCGACTTGTTGTTGTCCAACAATGAATTGTCTGTTGCTGATGCAGAAGGTCTTGTAAACGCATTGTTAGCAAATCGCATCGATGAAAATGTTGAGCTTGTTCAAGCTTATACTCGTATGTACAATCTTGTAAAAGATGTGGAATATACAGGCGTTAATAGCGACTTGTTAAAAGAAGATGCTGAAAAAGCATTATTCGAAGCTGCTTCTAAAGCATCCGAAGCTAGCCTTGCTGCATGGGAAGCAAATGATTACGCTGCTGTTGTAGCAGTTCCAGCTACTTTGGTTCCATCCATTAACAAATTTTTTGAAGATGTAATGGTTATGGATAAAGATGAAGCTATTAAAGCTAACCGTTTACAACTTGTTCGTTTAGCTTATAGTGTAATGGCTATTATCGGCGATATTAGTGCATTAAAATAATATATTGGGTAAAAGATAGATAATACTTTTACAGTAATATATGAAAGAAGAGGTACCATTTGGTACCTCTTTTTGCTTTTACGAAGAATATACAAATTTTATGCAGGATTTTTTGAGACCATGGCGAATATCTTATAATATACAAAGTTGTATGAGGAGATAACTGTCATGAATCATGATGAATTATATAAAGCCTTATGTAAGGTGCCAAATGGTAAAGAAAAGTCTCGTGATAAAATAATTATAGAATTATATATGCGATCTGAAGGAGCATCTCAAAAACAATTAGTAGATGCTCTTAATATGCGTCCTGCTACAGTATCTGAGCAGACGGATATACTTATTGAATTAGGGTATGTCACAAAGCATATTGATTATATGGATAAACGAATTTCTGTAGTAGGCCTTACGGAAGAGGGCAAGCGATTAGGTAAGTCATTACTACATTCGTATGATCAATTTCTTAATGTACTATTTTCTGATTTTTCTGATGATGAAAAAGACGATTTATATCGCTTGTTAGGTAAGTTAAAGCGTCCAATCTTAAGTAAATAATTAGTTTCTCAAAATTATATAGAAAATACTTGCGAACAGTACGTGATTTATGATACTATATTGCTGTTAATTTGAGACAGTCCGCTGCCTATAAGGTGTAGGTATTGAATGTCTGCAAACAGGAGGAAACAATGAACATTATTAACGTACTTGAACAAGAACAACTTCGTACAGACATCCCTACTTTCCGCGCTGGTGACACAGTTCGCGTACACGTAAAAGTAGTGGAAGGTTCTCGTGAACGTATCCAAGTATTCGAAGGTTTGGTAATTAAACGTCAAAACGGTGGCGTACGTGAAACTTTCACAGTTCGTCGTATTGCATCCGGTGTAGGTGTAGAACGTACATTCCCACTTCACAGCCCACGCTTAGCTAAAATCGAAGTTATGCGCCGTGGTGTTGTTCGTCGTGCTAAATTGTACTACTTACGTAACCTTACTGGTAAAGCTGCTCGTATTCGCGAAAAACGCTAATGTTCATAAAAGGCTGCCGTTGGCAGCCTTTTATTTTTGCTAAAATTTAGATATGAAAGGAAATACTATGGCAGATTCACCTATCGTACATTGGTTCCCTGGTCATATGGCAAAAGCCACACGTATGATTACGGAGTATATAAAAAAGGTAGATGTAGTTATTGAGTTACTAGATGCGCGTATTCCTCGCTCTAGTGCGAACCCTGTAATCACAGAACTCGTTGGTCAGAAACCTCATATCGTATTGTTAAATAAAGTAGATTTAGCAGATCCTAAAGCTACAAAGGAATGGACCGAATTCTTTACTAAACAAGGTATCACAGTATTGGCTATCGATTCTAAGTCTGGCAAGGGTAATAAGAAGTTAATATCTACGGTAGAGCGTTTAAGCAAGCCTATCATCGATCGCTGGGTAGCTAAAGGCATTCGTAGTCGTTCTGTACGTACTATTATTTTAGGTATTCCTAACGTCGGTAAATCTACATTAATCAACTCCTTAGCTGGCTCTGCAGCTACGCGTACAGCTAACAAAGCTGGTCATACCCGTGGTCAACAATGGGTTAAGATCGGTAAAAATCTTGAATTGCTTGATACACCAGGCGTTTTATGGCCTAAATTAGAGGACCAACGCGCAGCGGCTCGCCTTGCTATGACGGGTGCTGTTTCTGATGATGTGTACGACTTAGAGCATGTAATGAAACAGCTATTAAATCATTTATTGACGAATACACCAAATATTTTGGTAGAACGTTATAAATTAAAAGAAGAAGAGATGACAGATGTGGATACTATTCTTGAAAGCATCGGTCGTCGTCGTGGTTGTCTCGTTAGTGGTGGCGTAGTAGACTTTGATAAAGCACGCCGCATTATCTTGCAAGACTACCGCAATACTAAACTAGGTACAATTACTCTCGATAAAGTTGATGAAGAACCATACTATCCTGAAAACGGTGAGGACACGCAAAATGGATAAGGATACATTTAGTAAATTAAAAGTGGCAGATATAAAAGCTCTTTTTGAAACTGAACAAGCCTTAGAGATTTTGCCTTTAGCCCAAGAGGACGATCGTAGTTCTGTACAAAAACTGGCTGCTTCTTACATTAAGCGCCAAGAAAAAGAGTTAAAAGAACAACAACGCCTCATGAGTATGTATGACTATGAAGGTATGTTCTACGATCAAGGTATGTATCATGTAGCTGGTGTCGATGAGGTAGGTCGAGGCCCTATTGCAGGCCCTGTAACGGTAGCTGCTGTTATATTGCCACCTATGACATTAATTCCTGGTTTAAATGACTCTAAAAAGTTAACCGAAGAAAAGCGTGAAACCCTCTACGATATCATCATGAAAGAAGCGGTAGCAGTAAGCTGTATTTCTTACGGCCCAGAAAAGATTGATGAACTCAATATCTACGAAGCAACACGTCAAGCTATGTATGAGGCGATTCGGACGCTCAGCGTACCCGCTGAAGCAGTAGTAGCCGATGCTATGAAATTGCCTGATTTGACGATTCCTGTGGAGTCCATAATTAAGGGTGATAGTAAAAGCGCTAATATTGCGGCTGCATCCATCATTGCTAAGGTTACGCGAGATCGATATATGAAGAGCCTTGATAACGAATACCCTGGTTATGGATTTGGTATTCATAAAGGCTATTATACGGAGTTACATAAAGAAGCTGTTGAACAACAAGGTGTAACACCACTACATCGCAAGAGCTTTGAACCTATTAAATCTATCGTTCGTTGGGTTAAGCCAGAGTAATTCGTAATGAATTTATTCTATGATTCGACTATTAAGTTAAGTTTTATATTTGTATTAATTGTATTAGTTGTATCATTATAAATCGCATATAGTTCATAACCGTAAAGAGGTTCCTATTGGTCACCGATGTGACTATTAGGAACCTCTTTTGTATTTACTTTTATAGTCTCCATACTCTACGCTACAAGTAAGAGTTACCTGTTGAAAGTTTAGATCTAGATTGAGTGATAAATATTCTATAAGTTATTGTAGTTACTACACGTATATAGGAGGTATATATGAAAACGATTAGTACAGGTAAAGCATTTAATGAACTTGATTCCAAGGAACTTGGAAAATGGGGCGAACGGGTGGCCATTAAATATATTGAAAAGATCGGCCTTACAGTAGTAGATACGAATTATCGAACTAGATTAGGAGAAATTGATATCATTGCTAAAAAAGATTTAATCTATCATTTTATTGAAATTAAAGCTCGCCGTGGAATGCAGCATGGATTGGCTCGTGAAGCGGTGACAAAGAAGAAACAAAAGCATATTAAACGGGCAGCTATGTTATTTTTGTATGATCTACATCAAAAAAGACGGCGCTGGAAAGAGTTATCCTTTGATGTAATCGAAGTGTATTTGCATGAAGACTTTCAAAGTTCCATTCATTATTTGCCGCAGTGCTTTTAGAGAGGTTACCTATGTATGCAAAACTTTATGGAGCCACCTTACATGGCATAGATGGATGCATTATTACGGTAGAGGTCGACATATCTCAAGGTTTACCTGTATTTGATATCGTAGGACTGCCTAATCAGTCCGTAAAGGAAGCTCGGGAACGTGTGAGGGCGGCTATCAAAAATAGTGGCTATGACTTCCCTATGAGGCGTATCGTAGTCAATCTAGCACCTGCTACAATTCGTAAAAGTAGTGCAGGACTCGATTTAGCGATTGCATTGGGGGTTCTCGTTGCATCGGGGCAGATAAAGGGACGTAAAGCTAATATTTCTGCTTTATTACGTAAAAGTCTATTTATGGGAGAGCTGGCTTTAGATGGATCACTATTACCAACCTTTGGAACCTTGGCTATGTCCCTTGCAGGCTTAGATTCTAATTATTCCACTATATTTACAAGTGTTGAAAATGGTCATAACTTAAAGGCCATACCAAAGCTTACCATTTATGGGGAATCTTCATTACTACATATTATTTCTATTTTAGAGAAACTAGCTAAATCAAAGATCGGTAAAGGAAATAAAGGGACTATTAGCCAATCTACAAGTTCGGGAAATCAAAATTATAATCAATCAGTGGAATTGTTAGAGTCATATGAACCTGTAGATTATATGAATGAACATAATTGTGTAGATACAGGCTCCAATCAAATATATACAGTCGATTTTAGTGATGTACAGGGGCAAGAGCTTGGAAAAAGGGCTATGCTCATCAGTGCAGCAGGTCATCATCATTGTATTATGATAGGTCCACCAGGTGGTGGTAAAACGATGATGGCCGAGAGATTGCCAACCATATTACCACCTATGACATGGAATGAAATCATTGAAGTGAGTCGTATACAAGATGTAATAGGATTATTAGGAGATACAGGATTGGTTACAACTCGTCCTTTTAGACATCCCCATCATACTGCAACTTTAGCGAGTATGGTAGGTGGCGGTATTCAAGGTCGACCAGGTGAGGTAACCCTTGCTCACGGAGGTGTTCTATTTATGGATGAAGCCCCTGAATTTCAACGTCAAGTTATCGATGCGCTTAGGCAACCTTTAGAATCACGTACAATTACCATCAATCGCTCTCAAGGTAATTACATATATCCTGCCGATTTTATTTGTATCTTAGCGGCTAATCCATGTCCTTGTGGCTATTATCATGATCCGTATAAAGAGTGTGTATGTACGGAAACAATGGTTAAAAATTATCAGCAACGATTATCTGGACCTATTATGGATCGCATCGATTTACACATACCTGTTGAAAGGCCGACATTAGAGCAATTATTAGATACTTCGTCTTCAACGATGACCAGTGAAAGTATGAGAGAACAAGTTGTTATAGCGACATCCATGCAACAGAAACGGTATGAAGGCCAAGATTTTAGCTCTAATGGAGCCATACCGCATAAGGCCATAAATGAGCTTTGCCATATTACCGATAAGGCTTGGAGTGTACTCGGTAATATATTTGACCATTTCCATTTAAGTGGACGTGCTTTTGATCGCATATTAAAGGTCGGTCGTACCATAGCAGACCTTGAGGGAAATCCACAAGTGGAACCACATCATATTTCCGAAGCTATGCTATTTAGAACAGATAAATAGGTGATATTATGACAAGATATGACGACAACATTTATATTGCAGGTCTACAAAGTTTATATAATGTGGGCGCAGCACATGTACGGAGTTTTATTGATGATTTTGGAGGACCCTATGAAGCTTGGCAAGCTGTTAAGAAGGTTGAAAATTTGAAATCTTATTATCATATTTCCGTAGGAGATAAACGTGCTATTGCAGCATCGGCTAAGGATGAAAAACTAGATTATATAATTCAAAAATTAGATGAATATAAGATGGATGTTACTACCTTTCTAGATAAAGATTTTCCATCTATGTTAAACCAAATCTATAATCCACCAGCTATATTATTTATGAGAGGCAATCGAGCCTTATTAGATAAAAGACTGAACCGTATTGCTATTGTAGGAGCTCGACGGTGTTCATTATATGGGCGGAATGTGGCGAGAATGTTAGGAAAAGAATTGGGCAAATACAGTACTATAATCGTGAGTGGCGGTGCTCGTGGCATCGATTCGCATGGTCATGAAGGACTACTAGCAAGTCAAGGTTACGGTATTGTCGTTATGGGATGTGGTTTAGATATTGTATATCCAAGAGAAAATTCAAAATTATTTGATAGAGTACTGGCAAATAATGGGTTACTCCTATCTGAATATCCTCCAGGAACACCGCCATCGGCAAAGCATTTCCCTGCACGCAACCGTATTATTAGTGGACTTAGTCGAGGTGTAATCGTAGTAGAGGCCAAGTCTAGTAGTGGCTCTTTAATTACGGCGGATATGGCGGTCAGTGAAGGGCGCGATGTATTTGTAGTACCATGTAACCTATTAGACCACACAGCGGATGGTAATAAGTTCCTTATGCGTAACGGTGCTTATGTATTGACTGGATATGAGGATATAGTGGAACAATATCATTTAATATTGCGGGATTTTTTCGCAACAGAAGAGAAACTTTCACCGGCAAAAAAGGAACTTTCATCGTCAAAGAAAGAGGCACATAGTCATGTAAAAGAGGGGGATTTATGGAGTAATACATGTAAGGGTGTTGATAGTCATGGGTCGTCTATGTTAAGCTTTAGTTTGGATAAGAGTTTAATCTTAAGTGAAATACCTCATGATCGATGTATTACTGTTAGTGATATTTTGAAAGTAACTCACATTCCATTGCAACAATTGCAGCCCTTATTACTAGAGTTAGAGCTAGAAGGGGCTATAGAGCATCAACCGCCGAGAGGCTATATTAATATGACTAGGAGTGATATACTTGTCCATTAAACGATCTATCGTTATTGGCGAGCCAAAAGCAGCTAGTACTAGTAAAGAAACAAAAAAGAAAAGTACTACAAAAGAGAGTACTACGATAAAACGTAAGGTTGCCAAAGAGGCTCTTACTCCTATGGGAATTGTACGTGACAAGTCTGTGTTACAAACCTCTGTGCCACCTGAGCAACGTGAACCTCGCGTATATAATCCAGATGGCAAAGTATTGGTTATCGTAGAATCTCCTGCTAAATCTAAAACAATTGAAAAATTCTTAGGTCCAAACTATGTGGTAAAAGCAAGTATGGGCCACTTACGAGATTTGCCTAAATCTCAAATGGGTATCGATATTGAGCATGGCTTTACACCGCGCTATAGCAATCTAGTAACTCGTAAAAAGGTTATTGATGAACTAGTTTCCTATGCCGATGAAAGTAGTGCCGTATTGCTCGCAACTGACCCTGACCGCGAAGGGGAAGCTATTTCATGGCATTTGGCGTACATTCTTAATGTAGATCCTACGTCTACATGCCGTATTACCTTTAACGAGATTACTAAGAATGCCGTTGCAGAGGCCTTAGAATCTCCACGTACCATCGATATGAACATGGTAGATGCTCAACAAGCACGCCGTGTATTAGACCGTATCGTAGGCTATAAATTGAGTCCTTTATTATGGAAAAAGGTTTGTAAAGGCCTCAGTGCAGGTCGTGTGCAATCCGTTGCAGTTCGACTTATCTGTGAAAGAGAGCGAGAAATTCAAGCTTTCGTGCCACAAGAATATTGGACTATTGAAGGCAATTTTGAAACGCCTAAAAAAGAGGCTTTCACAGCAGAATTGACTCATATTAAAGGTGAAAAAATCGATATTACTACTGAAAGTGAAGCGCAAGCCGTAGTAGATGCTATTGGTGGAGCCGATGCAGTAGTGACAAATATTGAAAAGCGCAAACGTTCTCGTAAAGCGGCACCTCCCTTTACAACGTCTACGTTGCAACAAGATGGTGTGCGTAAATTGAACTTTGGTGCAAAGCGTACCATGATGATTGCTCAACATCTTTACGAAGGTCTTGAAATCGGTTCCTATGGTCACGTAGGTTTGATTACGTACATGCGTACAGACTCTACGCGTATCTCTAAAGAGATGCAGGTTATGGCTAAGGATTATATTATTCGTAACTATGGTGAAGATTATTATCCTTCTAAACCTAATATGTATGGTGCAAAAGGTTCTGCTCAAGATGCCCATGAAGCAATTCGCCCTACATCTTTAGAGTTAACACCTAAAATGGTAGAGCCCTTCTTGAGTCGTGATGAGCTTAAATTATATACATTGATTTGGAATCGTTTTATGGCAAGTCAAATGGCACCACAACAAAACGAATCTACAACTATTGAATTGACCGTTCATGATGATTACACATTTAAAGCGACAGGCTCCCGCGTAATCTTCCCAGGTTTTAGTGCTGTTTATGAAGATGCGAAAAAAGAGGATGTTCCTCAATTGCCAGCTCTTAAAAAGAATGATGCAGCCCATACAGTAGAGGTATTGCCTGAACAACATTTCACGCAACCACCTCCACGTTATTCTGAGGCGAGCCTCATCAAAACATTGGAAGAGCTCGGTATTGGTCGTCCAAGTACATATGCTCCAATTCTTGATACAATCGTAAGTCGTAACTATGTAGAGAATACAAATAAACAATTTGTTCCTACAGAGTTAGGCTTTGTAGTGGTAGACTTCTTGATAGCGTACTTTGAAAAAATCATCAATACTGGCTTTACACGAGACCTTGAAGAAGAGCTTGACGCTATTGCATCCGGTAAGGATACATATCTAAAGGTATTGTCTGATTTCTACGAAGTATTCGCTAAAGAGCTAGAAGATGCGAGTGATGTAGATCGCATTGAAATTGCATCTATGGAAAGTGATGAAACCTGTGAACTTTGCAATAGCCCAATGGTATATAAATTTGGTCGCTATGGTAAGTTCCTTGCATGTTCTAATTTCCCAGAATGTAAAAATACTAAACCTATTACGGTAGGGACAGGTGTAACTTGCCCTAAATGTAAGGAAGGGGAAATCGTAGAGCGTAAGTCTCGTCGTGGTCGTTTATTCTATGGCTGTAATCGATATCCACAATGTGACTTTACATTATGGGATAAACCAACCCATGATTTCTGTGAAACATGTGGCTCTATTATGGTTGAAAAGACATATAAAAATGGTACAACTAAAAAGTTCTGTTCCAATGAAACATGTCCAACTAGACCACCAAAGAAAACAAGAAAGAAAAAAAGCGAAGCTAGTGAAGAAACTGTAAAAGAGTCTAAAGAATCTAAAAAATCTAAAGAATCTAAAAAGTCTAGCAAAGCTAAAAAAGAGGAAACAACTGTTGAATAATAAAAATGTTATTGTTATTGGTGCCGGCCTAGCCGGTTCTGAGGCGGCTTGGCAACTCGCTAATCGTGGCATTCATGTAGACTTATATGAAATGCGCCCCGTTAAGAGCTCTCCTGCGCATCAAACAGATCAATTTGCAGAGCTCGTATGTAGTAACTCCTTGCGAGCTGGCAATATTGAAAATGCAGTAGGTCTTTTAAAAGAAGAAATGCGTCGTTTAGGTTCCCTGATTATGGAATGTGCTGATGCGACTGCTGTACCTGCCGGCGGTGCCTTGGCCGTTGATCGCCATTTGTTTAGTGAAATGGTGACGAAGAAGGTAAAGGGACATCCTAATATTACAGTTCACAATGAAGATGTAACTGAGATTCCTGCTGAAGGAACTGTTATCTTTGCTTCTGGTCCACTTACGTCTGAAGCATTAGGCGATAAGATTAAATCCCTAACAGGTGAAACAGGTTTTTATTTCTACGATGCAGCAGCTCCTATTGTTACGGCAGAATCTTTAAATTACGACAAAGTATTTGCCGCTTCTCGTTACGACAAGGGCGATGCAGATTACCTTAACTGTCCTATGACAGAAGAGGAATATAAAGCCTTCTGGCATGAACTCACTACAGCTGAAGCTGTGCAACCAAAGGATTTTGAAAAGGAAATCTACTTTGAAGGTTGTATGCCTGTAGAAATTATGGCTAGCCGTGGGGAAGACACATTGCGCTATGGTCCACTTAAACCAGTTGGTTTAGTAGATAAACGGACTAATGAGGAATCTTATGCAGTAGTACAATTGCGTAAGGAGAATAAAGAAGGCACCATGTTTAACTTGGTAGGCTTCCAAACTCATTTAAAGTGGGGCGAACAAAAGCGTGTATTTGGTATGATTCCAGGTCTTGAAAATGCTGAATTTATCCGTTATGGCGTCATGCACCGCAATACATATATTAACTCTCCTGAGTTATTGAATCATGCATTCCAACTTAAAAAGGAACCACGCCTATTCTTCGCTGGTCAAATGACAGGCGTAGAAGGGTATTTAGAATCTGCTGCGAGTGGTCTCATGGTAGGTCTTCAAGTAGAACGTTATTTAGAGGAACGCTCATTTATTGATTTCCCTAAAACTACGGCAATCGGCTCTCTCAGCCACTATATTTCTAACTACGAAGGGTCTAACTTCCAACCAATGAATGTTAACTTTGGCATCATGGATCCATGGCCTCAAAAAATACGTAAGAAAAAAGAGAAAAATGCACTCATTGCTAATCGAGCATTAGAAGAACTGGATGCATTAAAAGCTAAGGAAAATTTATAGGATAATTTATTTACGTATTGATTTAGCTTGTTAGATCAATCGTAAATTATGACTTACATAAGAAAATCCTTCATTCACATACCTAAGAATGAAGGATTTTTTATTATTTACTGTTTTATTTACGTTTTTTAGTTTTAACTGTAGGCTCTGTAGCAACAATTACTTTTTGATTTTTCTTTTCTAGATAGCCTAGATAGATAAATACACAGATACCAATGATGATGACAATCAAGCTAGTCATTTGAGCAGATTTTAAGCCTAATGTTAAGTTTACATAGTCACCGCGCAAAAATTCAAGGAAGAATCTAGCCGTAGAATAGAGAATCGCATAAAGCACGAATACTTGACCTTTAGCATGTTTAATGGAGCTAAATAATAGGAGGGCTACAAAGATAAGGATATCGATTTGACCTTCCCAGATTTCGGCTGGCCATAATGGTTGATTGCCGTAGGTGCGATGAGCCAACGTGCTTTCAGGGTAAAGAATACCAAAATTACCACCTGTAGGATGACCAAAGGCATCGCCATTTAAGAGATTTGCCATACGGCCTACTGATTGTGCCAAAATCAATGCTGGTGCGAATAAATCGGCAAAAGCCCAAAAGTCGATATTATTTTTACGTAAGTACCAATAGCCTGCAATGGTGCCAAGAACGACACCGCCTTGAATGGCCATGCCACCTTGCCATACAAAGGGGATTTCTAGTAAATGATTGCCATAATAGTGCCAATCAAAGAAGAATACATCCCATAATCTGGCACCAATGAGACCTGCTACGGCAACAGTAATGGAAAAGTCGATGATATGTTCATGCCAACCACGACCATCTTTTTTTAATAAAACATAGGCAACCGAGGCACCACAGATGATAGCTAATGCTAACATGGCACCATAAGCCCTGATAGGGAAGTCCCCAATAAAGAATAGATATTGATGCATATTAAACTCCTTATGTGATAACTTTTATTATATAAAGTAAATTATAAATTACATGTACCCTTCATGCAACAACTGAGAGGAATTCTATATAATATGGTATAATATAGAGATTAAAATTGTATCCCCTTTAGAGGGCTAGAGTTAGGAGAGTTCATGATTCGCAAATCTACTATTTTAAAATCCTTAACAGCTTTAGTAATGTCCGCATTATCTACGACTGCAGTACAAGCTGAGGTATTGGTTCCCGTTGACCAATTCTTAGCAAATACAACACGTCATTACGAAGCAAATCAATATAAAACATCCTATACGGTGTATGTACCTCAAACAGAGTTACAAGGAAATGCTATTGTTTTAAATCCTGCTGCCGTTGGTGAACCTGTAAAATTGCCAACTACAAGTAAAAATGGCATTACCTATGTCGATATTGAGTCTGATCCAGCTATGCTCGGTGTGAGCTATACAAAGGTCAATGGTCAATTAACATTAGGTCCTGCACCGCAAGCCTCTACAGTAAAAGCTCCTTATACAATGCAAACACCATTGTCTTGGGCCTTTGATCCATGGCCAACACAGGGGACTCCATATCAAGCAAAGCTGAATTCCAGTGGTGATAATATCATTTCTCCAAGTTGGTTTAAATTGCATAGCCTTGGCCTTGAAGCAAGTCCTAATGTAAGTATTGATTATGTTAACGATTATAAGAGTAAAGGTTACCACGTATGGCCTTTGATTACGAATCGTTTTGATCCTGGCTTTACAAGTGGCATCTTAGCAGATCAATCTGTATGGAAAAAATATGCTCATAATCTTGTGCAATATGCCTATATTTACGGATTTGATGGCTATAACTTTGACTTTGAAAATATTGATTATGCCGACCGTGATCGTTTAACAGCATTTGTGGCATATTTATCGAATCATTTACATCAATACAATATTAAAACATCCATCGATGTAACTGGTTATTCTGATAGCCCAGAATGGTCCTTAGTATATAACCGCAGTGCCTTTGCTAATTCCGTAGACTATGTAGTTCTCATGGCGTATGACGAAACATGGGCTAAAAGTACAACAGCAGGTCCTGTAGCAAGTTATCCATGGGTTCGCAATCATACAGAAAAAATGCTTTCTGAAGTACCATCTCAAAAACTAGTACTAGGTATACCATTCTATATGCGCTTATGGCATGATACTAATGGCTATGCAAAAGGTGAAACTTTAGCTATGAAAAACACAGGTAGCTATTTTGCAAATTACAAAGATAAAATGACTTGGGATGATCGATTAAAACTATATTATTTATCTATCCCAACTAGTTCTGGTTCTGATCGTATCTGGTTTGAAGATAATACGTCTTTAGGTTTGAAACTAGATCTTGTAAAAGAATTACAGCTTGGTGGTTTTGCTGCATGGCGTAAAGGCTTTGAAGATGAAAGTACTATCGCTATGATTCAAGGTAAAGACTTAGGTCGTGGCATCCCTAAATCTCCTACAGCGGTTGCTCCTGAACCTGTAGTAGAAGAAACAAAACCATTAACTAAGCTAGAACAATACAAATTGCGCTTAGAAGAAAAAGAAAAGGCAAAAGCCGCTAAGGCAGAAGCGAAACGCAAGGCTAAAGAGGAAAAAGAATTAGCTAAACGAAAAGCTAAAGAAGAAGCGCAGCAAGCTAAAGCTGAGAAAAAACGTCAAGCTGAGGAAGCCAAGGCAGAGAAAAAACGTTTAGAAGAAGAGGCTAAAGCACAAAAGGAGCGTGATGCACAAGAGGCAAAGGATAGAATTGCTTCTTATAAGAGTCATGGTTCTGTTCAAAATACAAGTACTAAAAACGAATTAACAAAATCTGTACAAGTAGTAAAACGTTAGAGTTTGACTGCTTTCATAGTAAGTAGTAAAATAAAAATATTGATTATAAAACGGCAACTAATGAGGTTGACTATATGAGGAGGCCCCTACATGAATGAAAAATATGTAGCCCAAGATATTGAGAAAAAGTGGCAAAAGTATTGGGACGATAACCATACATTTAAAACAGAATATGATGAATCTAAAGAAAAATACTATGTATTAGAAATGTTCCCGTACCCATCTGGTAACTTACATATGGGTCACGTGCGTAACTATTCCATTGGTGACGTAGTAGCTCGTTTCAAAAAAATGAAGGGCTTTAACGTATTACATCCAATGGGCTGGGACTCCTTTGGTATGCCTGCAGAAAATGCGGCTATCAAACATGGTATTGCACCTAAAACATGGACACTAGACAACATCGAGAACATGAAATTGCAACAAAAAGCACTTGGCTTGTCCTATGATTGGGACCGTGAAGTTGCAACATGTAAAGAAGATTATTACAAATGGACCCAATGGTTCTTCCAACAATTCTATAAAAAAGGCTTAGCATACAAAAAAGAAGCTAAAGTAAACTGGTGTGAAACGTGCCATACTGTATTGGCGAACGAACAAGTTATCGACGGTGCTTGCTGGCGCTGTGATAACCCAGTTGAGAAAAAAGATTTGTCTCAATGGTTCTTGCGTATTACAGAATATGCTGATCGCTTGTTAACTGATTTAGACACTCTTGATCACTGGCCACAACGCGTTAAATTGATGCAAAAGAACTGGATTGGCCGCTCTGAAGGTACAGAGTTCTCCTTCGAAGTTCCATCCATTAATGAACGCGTATCTGTGTATACTACACGAGTTGATACTATTTATGGCGTAAGCTATGTAGTATTGGCTCCTGAACATCCATATGTAGAACGCCTTATTGAAAATGCTCCTAATAAAGCTGAATTGGAAGCTTTCATTACGCGTATGCGCAATATGAGCGATATCGACCGTACATCTACAGATGCACCAAAAGAAGGTATGTTCACTGGTTCCTATGCAGTAAACCCGATGTCTGGCGAACAAGTTCCAGTTTGGATTGCAAACTATGTATTAGTAGACTATGGTACTGGCGCTGTAATGGGTTCCCCTGCACATGATGAACGTGACTGGGAATTTGCTCATAAATACGATTTGCCAATTAAACAAGTTGTAGCTCGGGAAGGCGAAGAATATAGCCTTGAAAAATGGCAAGAATGGTACCATGAAGATGGCATTCTAGTTAACTCTGGCGATTATAACGGCCAAACATCTGAAGAGGCTCGTAAAAATATTACAGCTGCTCTTAATGAACGCGGTATTGGTGAAGGTAAGGTAAACTTCCGCCTTCGTGACTGGTTGATTTCTCGTCAACGTTACTGGGGCGTGCCAATTCCTGTAGTATATTGTGAAAAATGTGGTGAACAACTCGTTCCTGAAGAAGAGTTACCAGTACGCTTGCCAGAGGATGTTAAATTTGAATCTGGTGCCGTATCTCCATTGGCTACATCTGAAAGCTTCTTAAATACTACATGTCCTAAATGTGGTGGTCCTGCACGTCGTGAGACAGATACAATGGACACATTTATCGATTCCTCTTGGTACTTCTTGCGCTATACAGATGCTAAAAATGACCAAGCTCCATTCGATAAAAAAATCGCTAATTACTGGATGAACGTTGACCAATATATCGGTGGTATTGAACATGCTATCTTGCACTTGTTGTACTCTCGATTCTTTGTGAAAGTTATTCATGATTTAGGCCTTATCGAAGCTAACGAACCATTCCGTGGCTTGTTAACACAAGGTATGGTACTTAAAGAAGGCAGCAAGATGTCTAAATCCAAAGGTAATGTAGTTTCTCCTGAAGAAATTATCAATACCTATGGTGCAGATACTGCACGTTTGTTCATTCTATTTGCAGCGCCTGTAGATCGTGACCTTGATTGGTCTGACCAAGGCGTTGAAGGTTCTTACCGTTTCTTAGGTCGTGTATGGCGTATCGTTGATGCATATAACGAAGAAGCTAAGAACAATGTAACAGGTGAACTTACAAAAGACGAATTTGCATTGCGTCGTGAGTTACACCGCGTTATCAAAAAGGTAACAGAAGATCTAGATAACAACTTCAACTTCAATACAGCCATTTCTGCCATCATGGAACTTGTAAATGCTATGTATGCTCATAAGGATAAAGCTGAAACAATCAATAGCTCTTTGGCTAATGAATTGACTCATTCCTTATTACTTCTTTTAGCACCATTCGTTCCTCATATGACAGAAGAGTTGTGGCATGAATTGGGTGAAACTACATCCATCCACACTGAAAATTGGCCTGTATATGAAGAGGCAGCTCTTGTTGTAGATGAAGTAGAAGTAGTATTACAAGTAAATGGTAAAGTTCGTGATAAACTTACTGTTTCCGTAAATATTACGAAAGAAGAATTAGAAACATTGGCTAAAGAATCTAGCCGTGTTCAAGAGTTTACAGAAGGTAAAAATATTGTAAAAGTTATTTATGTACCTGGTAAACTTGTAAATATCGTTGTTAAATAACGATATCCTATTCGTTTAATAATGTAAGCCCCCAACTACATAGGTAGAAGGGGGCTTATTTTATAGTGAGGTAATTATGGCAAAACGTAGCGATTATATTTCCTGGGATGAATACTTCATGGGCGTTGCCATTTTGGCAGCACAACGTTCTAAAGATCCTAATACACAAGTAGGTGCCTGTATCGTAAGCAATGACAATAAAATCTTATCCATTGGTTATAATGGTATGCCTTTAAACTGTAGTGATGATGACTTTACGTGGGAACGCGATACAGCAGATGATAATAAATACTTTTATACTGTACATAGCGAACTCAATGCCATACTTAATTATCGGGGCGGTTCTTTAGAAGGTTCTAAAATATATGTAACACTATTCCCTTGTAATGAATGTGCAAAAGCCATCATTCAAAGTGGCATCAAAGCTGTTATCTACCGTGATGATCTTTACAAAGATACAAAAGAAGTAAAAGCATCTAAACGGATGCTAAAAACAGCAGGCGTAGAAATTATTGAATATAAACCTACGGGACGGACTTTACATATTACCGTATGATAAAGTATAAAACATTAATATTACAAGAAAAGCTCTTATCTATTAATTAATGGATAAGAGCTTTTTCTATATTTTTACTATGTTAGATTGTATACCTAAATTATACTTGTAAACGACCGTCAATCATGATATCAACAGCTTGACCATCACGAGTATATCCCTTAATATTCATGTGTTCATGACCAATCATAAAGTCCACATGTGTTAAGGAGTGGTTAAGGCCGCGTTCCTTTAATTCCTCTTCAGATAAACCATCACTATTTTTAAGGCATGTAGGATAGGATGCGCCAATTGCTAAATGGCAGGATGCATTTTCATCAAATAATGTTTCGTAGAAGATTTGGTTGGATTGGCTAATTGGGCTGAAGTGATCCACTAATGCTACTTCGCCAAGGTAGTGGGAGCCTTCATCAGTTTCTACTAATTCTTTTAGAACTTCATAACCTTCTTTGGCAGTGTATTCTACGATTTTACCTTCTTTAAAGGTGAAGGAGAAATCAGAAATTGTATTGCCATGGTAAATTAATGGTTTTGTGCTGTGCACAACGCCATTTACACCATTGTATTGAGGAGCAGAGAAAACTTCCTCTGTAGGAATATTAGCATTGAAAATAGTACCATCTTTAGAGGATTCTTCACCACCTAGCCAGATATGGTCTTCGGGCAATTCTAATAAAAGGTCGGTGCCGTTTTCACAAGTGTAACGCAATGATTTTAAGTCTAATTTATTTAATGCTTCACAGCGATGACGCAATTTTGCCATGTGATGACGATATGTATCTTTCGCTTCGATACCTTCAATGCGACAAAGTTTTAATAATGTTGCCCACAATTGATCGATTTTTTCTTCATCACTACCTTCATAGCCAAGTAAATCTGCCCATAGAACCGTTGGTACAGATGCAACGCACCATGTAACAGAAGAGTTCATGATAGCTGTATGATAGAAGGATAATGCTTTGTTTAAGTTACGAGATTGTAAGGAAATACGATCTGTTGGGATACCTTCTAAGGCTTTTGGATTAGCACTAATTAAAGATAAGAAGGCTGCCTTATCATCGATATACTGTTTGTAAAATTCAGGAATCCAGTTAGCTGGTTTTTCTAAAACAGATTCGCTAGCATGTAATAAACGTTGACGTGCAATAGGGGAACATCTCCAGTTAAGAACAACCTCTTTTGCGCCTAGCTCATAGGCTTCTTCAGTAACGATTACTGCAAAATCTTTATTTTCTACATCAACAGAAATAACTAATGTTTGGTCTTGTTGTAAATTTACACCGTACTTTAGTAATGTATGGGCGTATTTTTTTAATGTATCTTGATTCATAAATTCTCCTTTTATTCGACATCAATTGTTAAACTCCTGCTAGTGTGACTAATAGAGTCATGGGTAGGAGTTTTATTTTTCATAGGGAAATCCTTCAGTAGGAGGTGCACTATGAAATATAAATTGAAGCCGTATATGATAATTATATTAATCCTATGTATTTTAGTAGGAATTTATTTCCTATGGCCTATTATAACAGATGAAAGCGATTCTGTCCTTGTTGAAGAGGGAGTAGATGGGAATTCTTCTATATCAAATGTAGCAGAAATATCTAATAAACCGATTGCTTATATTACAGGTGCCGTAGTTTCACCTGGTCTATATGAGCTTGAAAACTCTGCAACAGTAGGCGATGTTATCAAGCTAGCAGGAGGGCTGTTACCATATGCAGATGTAGAGTCTATTAATATGGCTAAACCTGTGACTGGAGGAGATCATATCCACGTAGTTTTTAACTTTCACGGAAATCCTGAAGTGTTATTGCGTGGTAATAAGATAAATATCAATACTGCAACGGCAAAGGAATTAGATGCTCTACCAGGAATAGGACCTGCTATGGCTAAAAGAATTGAGGAATATCGCTCACAAAAAGGCCCCTTTACATCTGTTGAAGGTATCAAGGGGGTGAAGGGAATTGGTGACGGAGTATTTAAGAAAATTAAAGATAAAATTACAATTTAGTCATCGAGATAGCAACAATGATGGGCTCTTCCATGATGTAAATGATGTTAATGGGAACAGTAAGGTTTTAACCCATAGCCAATGGGCGCATATTATATTAGGTTCTATAATTATGGGTACAATATTAGGCTATGGTCAGTATTATCCAGTACTTAATCAGATGCGATACATCTTTGCTATTGGATTAGCTATTATAGTTGTAGGTATTTTTAAAGCATTTCAATCGTCTAATAGATGGCATTTACTTACTAAGTTAATCGCTTTAGTCTTTGTTTTAGTTGGTTTATCTTATTATCAAACAGATTTACGGATTATACATTTTAATAGTTATACATCATATTATTTACAGCAAGAAGGCGAATATCTTTGTACGGTTGTAACTACGCCTGAAAGGATAAGTTTGAATGGACAGGAGTATTACAAATATACTATTGAAGTCCATGCCTTACACCCCTATAAAAATACTGCAAAAAATGACTATATTAAAGCACAGGGGCGTTTACAAGTATACTCAAAGGAATCTGCTACGAACTATCCCATACGACTAGGAGAATATGCAATTATTGAAGGTACACCAAAGCCCTTATTTCTCATTGAAGAGGAAGGTCGTATTAATCTAAGAGGCCGATATATGAGCTCGAATACTAGAGGTCGTATCTATGATGGTGTATATCGCACTGCTAGCAACAAAGATTTACAAAGGTTTTACTATAAAGATACATTTTTTGACAAATTATTTAGGAAAGGCTTATTAATTGATGGTGTATTACACGAATCTATAGATAAAAATATTGGTCACAATCTAGAGGGACCGCAAAAAGTATTAGCTCAAGCGTTAGCTTTAGGTGGTCATTATAGTGAACTTGGAGAAGACCAAATGAAGGCTTTCTCTTATACAGGCCTTATCCATATTTTATCCATATCAGGATCACATATTGCTTTACTGTTAGCACTTGTGTACGGACTTGGACGACTTATTAAATTAAGAAAGCGTACATGTTTAATCCTTGGTATTATAGTTGCTTGTATATATTGTAGTATTGTAGGCGGTGATGCACCTGTTCTACGTGCTACGATGATGAGCATACTCATGTGTATCGCCTATGTAAAAGGGCGACTATATCAAGCTAAGCAGGCGTTATGTATATGTGCCATACTATGTCTAGTATATGATCCTTTTTCTATATTTGATGTGAGTTTTCAGCTATCCTTTGGGGCGACCTATGGATTGCTCATATGGGGAACGATATTATATGAACGAATACAATGGCTACCTAGATGGTTAAAAATGCCGCTCGTATTATGTGTGTCGGTCCAGTTGTTAATTTTACCGTTACAGCTCTATTACTTTCACTATATTAGCATTGCTAGTTTGTTAGCGGCCTGTATAGTAGCGCCCCTATTAGATATATCCATAGTTTTAATATTTGTAAGTACTTTAGTCAGTTACGTACTCCCTATATCATTAATGTGGTCTTTAGTAGATGTACTATTGCGAATATCCTTATATTTAAATCATGTGTTAGGGCGTAGTGGCAGTCTACTATGGCTTGGTATGATGCATCCTTATTGTGCTTATATATATTATGTGCTATTAGGTTTATTTACGTACTTTTTGACGCATAGAAAAAGATATACTGTACATGTCGTAGTATCATTATTTTTAATGATCTTAACCTTTGGTGCTTCCCATTATGTTACGCATCATCATCAGGAAACATTAGTTCATTATATTCCAATGAAGCAATGCAATGTATTGCTTTGCATAGAACCTAATCATGAAGGGGCTCATTTATTAATTGATGCGCCAGATCATATTAAAACGACGCCTAATGAAAGGCTTGTCAATCAAGCTATAAGGGCATATGGTGTGAATCCAAAAGTTGTAAAGGTAGACTATTTTCATAGTAACGGATCTGCAAAAACAATATATAAAAATAGTATGAAAGAAATCGATGTATATAATGGACAAAGAGGAGAAAAAAATCTAAAATTAAATGATAAGATTAATACATTATTTATTACGAGTCGATCTAGTTCAATGAATGAAATTGGCAGATTACTGCCGCATAATATAGTTCTATTTGGCAGTCCACATGGGGCTTTACGCGATGTGGACCCATCATCAGAATATATGTATATTATGGGGTACAGTTTTATTGAGGATATGTATCTGTGAAAGGAGGATGTATGGCTGAAATTAAACTCATTTATGGCGATGAGCCACAATTAATTGAAGAAGAAAAACGTAAATTTTTAAGTGCCTATCCTGACCTTCCAGTAACAGTATTAGATGATGAAGCTGGGCCACAGAAGATAAGTGAAAAACTATGTGAAGACTCTCTTTTTGGTGATCAAAAGGTATTTTGCTTAGTGAATTTACCTATTATTCGTAAAAGCGGTAAAAATAGTGATGCTTGGATTCCATTGTATGAACTCCTCATGGAATATAATGGGGATAATCCCATCGTTTTGATTTATCATGATATGATTGATAAACGCATCAAGCAGAATAAAGAGATTTTAGATAAAATACCAAATCATCAATGTAAGCGCCTTGAAGGGGCAGACCTAGTGATGTGGATACGTCAATATTGTACATCTAATGGTTTTAAAATGACTCCTGATGCACAAGAATATGTAGCTCATCTCATCGATTTGTGGCAAGATGTACCGGTTTCATTTATGAAAACCGAATTTGATCGTTATTTTTTACAGACAACAGGTGATAAAGTCATTACGAAAGAATTCCTTGAAGAGAATGGTAGTGACTATGGTGCTAAAAATATTTTCACCTTTAAAGAGGCTTTGTTGAAACGAGATATAGATACATTGCTTGAATTATTTCCGTTTATGTTCGGCTATAAAGAATTAGATCGTGCTATGAGCTATATTGAGGGGCAGTTACGTTTACAGCTACTGGTTAGCGAATGTCGTCAAGCGGGAATGTCTGTTCAAGCCATACAAAACTTATGTAAGGATCATGATTCGTCATTTAAACCATATCCGATTAAGTTGGCTTACGAAGCAAGTTCTAGAATTTCAGTTAAGGCCTTACGAGCTTTATTAAAAGGGCTCTATGAGATTATTTTAGATAGTCGTAGCAGTAAGGGCGATATTTGGCGATTTAGAGATTTATGTATTACCTATTGTGGGTATAAAGGATAAAAATGAAAGTACGTTATCGTGTTGTACCAAAACAGAATAAGAAATCATCCTTCTATGTAAACTGTCATAGCCAACATATGACGATACAAGCTGCAGATTCTGCGTTTTCTACATTGCTTAGTTTGCGTGAAAGATTATCTGCATGGTATAAGGAAAAAAATATTTCTTTTGATAATATTCCAACGAATACAGATACAGCTTGTTGTTTCGCCTGGAAGGTAGATACTGAAACAGGGGAAGGCTTAGATACCTATTATTATGGTGGTGGCTGTGGTGCTGGTGAATGGATTGAAGCGGCAGAAGCGCAACGTGAAGCTGAAGAGGCTAAAAACAAAGTGCCTAGAGGCAAGTCTTTTGCTGGTTATGACCAAGAAGATGAATATGATGATGTTGATGAAGATGATTTCGCTCCATTTGTAGAGGCTGTTGAGCTGGGCTACTTTAATAATAGTCCTGTTGTTGTATCTCGTTCTAATCAAACGGCTGCAGCATCTAGCAATAGTGATACTGTCGCATCTGTGAGCAGTACACCTAAAGCAAGCAAAGGTTTTGCACATAAAAGTACTACAAAATCTACTGCTAAAGGTAGTGAAGGGGATAGTAAATACCCTCGTCGTGCCCCGAAGGATGCTCCTACTGATGAAGGCATGATTTTAGGACCTAAAATTGAGGGAGTTACCTCTAAAATTATGGGCACTTTGGATACGCCTAGTGTTATTTTTGAAGGTGTATTTGTTGGTCTAGATAAACGTGATACTAAGACTGGTAAAAGTATCGTTAACGGTAGCATCGTAGACGATACGAATAGTATCAAATTTATCAAGTTTACGAACAGCCCTGAAGAAGGGGATGCGCTACTTAAACAATTAAAAGGTTTACAACGTGTACGCGTACAAGGTAGCGTCAGCTTTGATGATCGATTTGATAAGGATTATATCTTATCTATTCGAAGCATTGAAGCTATGGAAACTAATAGCGTGGAGCGCACTGAAAACCGTCCAGACTCCCGTGTAGAGCTTCACTTGCATACTAAGATGAGTGATAAGGATGCCCTTGTATCTGTTAAAGACCTATTTAAAACAGTAAAAAAATGGGGTCATCCTGCGGTAGCTATTACAGATCACGGTGTTGTACAAGCCTTTCCAGAAGCTCAAGCTCTTGGTAAAGAGTTGGGCGTTAAGGTTATCTACGGTGTAGAAGGTTATCTCATTGATGATGAAATTGTTGCTCGTGATGAAGAGCCTGTAGTAGATAAGAAGAAGAAAAAAGAAAAAGATAAACGTTACCATATTATCTTATTAGCTAAAAATATGGTAGGTTTGCGCAATCTGTACAAGATGATATCTATTTCTCACCTTGAACACTATAAGGTACGTCCTCGTTTGCCTCGTTCTGTTATTGAAGAACATCGTGAAGGCATTATTATCGGTTCTGCTTGTGAAGCTGGTGAACTTATGCAATCCATTGTTCGCGGCGCTACAAAGGAAGAACTATTAGAGGTTGCATCTTTCTATGACTATCTTGAAATTCAGCCACATACAAATAATATGTTCTTGGTTCGTAAAGGACTTATGCCAGATGAGCAAGCCCTTATCGATATGAACAAAACGGTTATTGAATTAGGGGAAGCATTAAATAAGCCTGTTTGTGCAACCTGTGACGTTCATTATTTAACACCAGAAGAAAAAATCTACCGTGAAATCATGTTGACTGCCTGTGGTTATCCAGATGCAGATGAACAACCAGATTTACATTTACGTACCACCGATGAAATGTTGGCATCCTTCCCTTACTTAAGTGAAGAAAAGGCCTATGAAGTAGTTGTTACTAATACTCGTGCAATTAATGATAGCATTGAAGATATTAAACCAGTTCCAGATGGCACATATTCTCCAAAGATTGAAGGTGCTGATGAAGCTTTCACAGAAATGTGTTATAGAAATGCGAAAGCCATTTATGGTGATCCATTGCCTCGCGTAGTACAAGAGCGACTTGATTATGAACTAGATTGTATTATCTCCAATGGTTACGGCGTATTGTATTACATCGCTCATAAGCTAGTAAAAAAATCTCTTGATGATGGGTATCTTGTAGGTTCCCGTGGTTCTGTAGGTTCTTCCTTTGCAGCAACCATGTCTGAAATTACAGAGGTAAATCCATTACCGCCACATTATGTATGCCCTAATTGTAAGCATTCTGAATTCTTTGAAAAGGGCGAATACGCAGGTGGCTTTGACTTACCACGTAAAGATTGTCCTGAGTGCGGTCATGCGCTACAAACAAATGGCCATGATATTCCGTTTGCCATCTTCCTTGGTTTTGAAGGTGATAAGGTTCCAGATATTGATCTTAACTTCTCCGGTGACTACCAAGCAAAGGCACACAAGTATACAGAAGAATTATTTGGACGTGACAATGTATTTAAAGCCGGTACAATCGGTACTATTGCGGATAAAACAGCATTTGGTTATGTTAAAAAATACGCTGAAGTTCGAGATATACAAGCTCGTAGTGGTTTCTTTGAACATTTAGCAAAAGGCTTTACCAATGTTAAGAATACTACTGGACAACATCCTGGCGGTATCATGGTATGTCCTCGCGATATGGATGTGCATCACTTTACACCTATACAACATCCAGCGAATAAGAAGGAAAGTGGTGTATTAACAACACACTTTGACTATCACTCTATCGAAGGCCGTATGACTAAGCTTGATATCTTGGGGCATGATGATCCGACTATCATTCGTATGCTAGAGGATTTGACCGGTATAGATGCTAAGACAATCCCATTTGATGATCCAAAGACATTGAGCTTATTCTCTTCTACAGAGGGGATTGGTTTAACACCTGAGCAATTACAAGGTGACCAAGTAGCCAGTTTGGCTGTGCCAGAATGTGGTACGAAGTTCGTACGGGGCATGCTGGAAGACTCTCGTCCTCAAACATTCTCTGACTTGGTTCGTATCTCTGGTTTCTCTCATGGTACAAACGTATGGCTCGACAATGCGCAAGACCTCATTAAAAATGGTACTTGTAAATTGAACGAAGCCATTTCTACCCGTGACGATGTAATGAACTTCTTAATCCATCGCGGTATGGATAGAAAGCATAGCTTCTTCGTTATGGAAAACGTACGTAAAGGGAAGGGCATAGAAAAACGGAATAAACAAGGTCAAGCTACTACGGAATTTGAAGCTGAAATGCGGGAAAATAATATTCCTGAATGGTTCATTGAATCTTGTAAAAAGATTTCCTATCTATTCCCACGGGCCCATGCTGTAGCTTATGTAATGATGGCCTTCCGTATCGCATGGTTTAAGGTGTACCATCCATTGGCTTTCTATGCAGCCTACTTCTCCATTCGTGCCAAGGCCTTTGATTTGCGCATTATGACGGGTGACCTTAAAACGCAAATGACTGAGTTCAATCGTATTAAAGCTCTTGATCGTGGTGCCAGTCCTAAAGATAAGGACCTTATGAGTGCCTTAGAAGTATCTATGGAAATGTATCAACGGGGTTATCGTTTTGTTAATGTAGATATTCAACACTCTGAAGCTAGACGCTTTAGCATTAAAGATGGTGCTCTATTACCACCATTCTTAGCTATTGACTCCTTAGGTGAAACAGTAGCTGATGCTATCGTAGCTGAACGAGAAGAACGTCCGTTTACATCTCTAAAAGACTTGCAACGTCGTTGTAAAGTATCTAACACCATCATTGATCTTATGAAAGAACTCAAATGCTGTGGTGAACTACCTGAAGACGAACAAATGTCACTCTTTGGAGCATAATAAAATACTAGTTATACTTAAATACAAAGTAAGCACTATATCCAAAATAGGATATAGTGCTTATTTTTATATATTTTGATACAATACAATTGATATATCATTGGTACAAGGGAGTGTTGTGTAATGATAAGAAAATTATTGAAATTTCTAGGAATTAATTCATCAGATAGTAATATTACTAAAGAACCGAAAATGAAATCAGAAGAAAATGGAACTGGATCTAATATTACTAAGGAACGACAAAATCAACCTATAGAGATTGAATTTTGGGACATTGAGGCGGAGGATGTTCCTGAGTTAGAAGAATCAGATATTCCAGGTGTATACTTTAACGAATTCCGAGAATATGTTGATGAAGAAGGGAATGTGCTATCCCCATCAGAGGTGGATGCAATACGGTATAAAGACGATTACGAGGACGATTATTATAGATAGAAATTATTAGAGTGTCATATTTATATTGTTTTTATTTTGTAACGAGTTGGTTAATTATGAGAGTTCCGATATATGAAGCTGTAGCTCACTATAAAAAGAATAATGAGTTACCTTATACAGAGTATTTTGGCCTAGGCTTTTTTTCTAAATTATCATTAGCAGAAAAGGCATTAACTGAGTCAAAAAATTTGATAGGTTTTTCTGATTTGGCTGATGATTCATTTTCGATAACAACTCATTATTTAAATGATTGTGCGCATATAGGTGATGATGTTGGTTATGAAATCATAAACAACAAAATTTATGGTGTTTGGTATGATTATGATATAGATGATTATTATACATGTTCAGGATACATAGGTTTATTTAGTACTTTAAAATATGCAGAGAAAGCAATAGAGTGGTATAAAACCTGGGATATATTTAAAGTACATGGCATAGAGTGTTTAGGAATAGCTACTATCACTCTTAATTTAAGGGGATGGACTGAAGGTTTTATAACAATATATGATTAAATTAAGAAAAAGAGGTATCATCATTTGATGACACCTCTTTTTTTGAAAGTTTTGCAGTATATTTATTTTGATAGAATTTGAATATTTGGTAGATTTTAGTACAGAGATTTATATTTCATCCAATTTGTTTTGGCCATTTCTTTAAGTTCTGTACCACGGCCATCAAGGATTGCATTGATCAAGTATTTACTGAAGCCTTTAGCTTGTTGGTAAGCAATTTTTGGAGGCATAGCAAGTTCTTGTTTATCTACGCGAACATTGACGATAACAGGACCATTATGGTTAAGAGCCTCCATAATTTTTTCGTCTACTTCACTAGAATTTTGAATACTTACACCTTTAATACCAGCCGCTTCTGCAAGTTTACCGAAGTCTGGATTTACAAAGTCTGTAGCATAGTCTAAGTAACCAGAAGCTTTCATTTCCATAGCGATGAAGCTAAGTTCTTCATTATTAAATACGAAGATTTTAATTGGTAGATTTAATTGTTTTAACGTTAGCATTTCGCCCATCATCATTGTGAAACCACCATCACCGGAGAGGGAAATGACTTGACGGTTTGGACATGCATTTTGAGCGCCGATGGCATGCATCATAGCATTGGCCATGGAACCATGGTTATAGGAACCTAAGATGCGGCGTTTACCATTTGTTTTTAAGTGACGAGCAGTCCAGATAACTGGAGTACCTACGTCAAAAGTGAAGATGGCATCTTCACTTGCTAGCTTATTCAAACGATTAACGAAATATTGTGGATGAATTGCCACACCATCTGGTTCAGCCGCAGCATAGCTATCCAAATTCTCTCTGAATTTTGTATATTCCTTACGTATTGTATCAATAAATTCAGTATTTTCACGTTGACCTACGAGAGGTAATAACTCATTCAATGTATCTTTTACTGTACCAATAATCCCTTGTGTAAGAGGTACACGGCGACCTAACGCACTAGGATCTCTATCCACTTGGATTACCTTAGCATTTTCTGGATAGAATGGACGGTAAGGGAAGTCTGTACCAAGCATAACGAGTGTATCGCATTGTTCTATAGCACGATAACCAGATGTATAGCCTAATAGGCCTGTCATACCAACATCATATGGGTTATCCCATTCAACCCATTCTTTACCTCTAAAAGCATGTACGACAGGTGCTTGTAAACGTTTTGCTAATTCTACTACTTCGTCATGCGCACCTTCACAACCTGCACCACAGAAGAGGGTAATGCGTTCACCTTTTTCTAAATGAGCGTACATTTCTTCGATATCTTCACGTTGTGGAACGATATGAGGTAAGCGAGGGTGATGCCATACTGGTAATTCATCAATTTCCGTTTCCATTACTGCTACATCGCCAGGAAGGACTATAACGGCAACATCTTGATTACCGACTGCTGCATTCATAGCACGGAAAAGAATTTCCGGCATTTGTTTTGGATTAGAAACGAGTTCACAGAAACAAGAACATTCTTTGAATAAGTTTTCTGGATGTGTTTCTTGGAAGTAATTTAAGCCTACTTCAGATTGTGGAATATGAGACGCAATAGCCAATACTGGAACACGATTGCGATGACAATCGAAGAGACCGTTGATCAAATGTAAATTACCAGGACCAGAACTACCTGCACAAACTGTAAGTTTTCCTGTTAAAGAAGCTTCTGCACCTGCAGCAAAGGCTGCTGTTTCTTCATGTCTAACATGTTCAAAAGCAATCTTACCATTGCGACGTAAACTGTCGTTTACAGAGTTTAAACTATCACCAGTGATACCATAAATGCGTTCGATGCCCGCATTGGCTAAGACATCTATAAGTACATCAGAAATTCGTTTTTTTGCCATATTATCACCTATATTTAATAAATAATATCAATTAAATATTGTTATAAAACCATATATTATTATATTAGACCTCTTTGTAGTGTAATTATGTGATAAAAGTTACTATTTAATGTATACATAGTTTATATATGTTTATATAGTTATTATAATATATTTTCAATCTAATAAAAATAGAAATATAATAATAGTTATTTTATTCCAGGTTATATATTTAATATCTTTTCTCAATACAAAACTCTTATTGTTGCATAACCCTAATAAAAGTGTTACTATTAATTCAGAAACAAAATAGATGAGTCTTTGGGGATAGGTGAAATTCCTTACCGGCGGTATAGTCCGCGAACCTTTTAGGTATGAATCGGTGCAATTCCGATACCGACAGTACAGTCTGGATGAGAAAAGACGAAGCACATTTGACGTGCGTATTTATGATTACCCAAGGACTATGTATATAGTCCTTTTTTTATTGAGGTGATATGGTGGATGACGTAGCATATATGAAACGCGCCATTGCACTGGCAAAATTAGCCACAGGTCACACCTCGCCAAATCCTTTGGTGGGTGCCGTAGTGGTTAAAGACAATACAATAATCGGTGAAGGTTATCATCATAAGGCTGGTACAGCTCATGCTGAGGTTCATGCCTTAAACCAAGCTGGTGATAATGCTAAAGGTGCTACTTTATATGTAACCTTAGAGCCATGCTCTCATTATGGTAAAACTCCACCTTGTGCGCTGCGTATTATCGAGGCTGGCATAGCTAAGGTCGTTGTAGGTAGTACAGATCCTAATCCACTAGTATCGGGAAAGGGTATGGATTTACTCCGTGAAGCAGGCATAGAGGTTGTTTGCCCCGTATGTAGTGAGGAATGTGCTGAACTAAATGAGCATTTCTTTACATATATACAGACAGGTAAACCTTTTGTAACTATTAAAAGTGCTATGTCCCTTGATGGTAAGATTGCCACTTTTACTGGTCAATCCCAATGGATTACGAATGAGTCCTCCCGACGAGATGGACATATACTACGTGCTACTCATGATGCCATGCTCGTTGGTATCGGTACAATTTTGGCCGATAATCCTCAATTAAACTGTCGTTTAACTGATACTGAATTATCAGAGACTTTATTAGATACAAGCATACTTGATGAACCGATTCATGTTCATCAGCCTGATGTAATCATCTTAGATAGTCTAGGTAGAACACCAACAACAAGTCGTATATTTGAAATAGGCACTCGCAAGGTGCATATATTTGTATCGAAAGGTTGTCCTAAAGAACGAATACAGGCGCTGGAACAAGTAGGGGCTCTTGTTACTGTTGTTGAATCAGTATCTACTCGTAAAAGTAAAAGTACAGATATCGTAATAGATATTAAAAAACTATCTATTGATGATATTCTTACGAAGTTGGGCGATTTTGGTTATACTTCATTATTAGTTGAAGGTGGCTCTGCCATTATAAGTTCATTTGTAGAAACATTGAACTTTGATAAGGTAGTTACTTATATTGGTAATACAATAATCGGTGGAGCAGAGGCTACACCTGCTGTAGGTGGTCGTGGCTTTGAAAGTTTAGAATCTTCTCCACAGTTAACTTTTACAAAAACTAAAGTATTAGATAATAACATTCGCATCGAAGCGTATCGTGAAGGAAGGAGGGGCGCTTATGTTCACGGGAATCGTTGAAGAAATCGGCCGTGTAGAAAGCATTAAAAAGGGCCCTAAATCCTTGGCTATTACAATTCGGGGTAATAAAATATTTAGTGATTTAAAAATAGGTGACTCCGTAGCTGTTAACGGTGTATGTTTGACGGCTACAACGATTGGGAATAGCGTATTTACCGCAGATGTAATGCCAGAATCGATTAAGATGACTACTTTCACAAATTTAAAAGTCCATCAACAAGTCAACTTAGAACGGGCTATGCTCGCTAACGGTAGATTTGGTGGTCACATTGTGGCAGGTCACGTAGATGGGACGGGCCGCATCATTAATCGTGAACAAACGGATAATGCCATTATCTTTACCGTAGAGGCCCCTAAATCCGTAATGGATTACGTCATCTATAAGGGCTCTATTACCATCGATGGTATTAGCCTCACCATCATGCGACGAACGGACAGCAGTTTTTCCGTATCTATCATTCCTCATACGTTAGGCGAAACTATTTTAGGCTCTGCCCATATTGGTACAGAGGTTAATTTAGAAACGGATATCGCTGGTCGATATATTCGTCATTTTATGAATCTCGGTAGTGAACCTACCGAAGATAAACCTAAGAAATCTATGCAATCCCTCTTAGTAGAGAATGGATTTATATAAAAGTAAGGAGCGTTCCTATGAGCGAACAATTACATTCAATTGAAGAGGTCTTACAAGATCTTAAAGCTGGTAAACCTGTTATTATTGTTGATGATGAAAGCCGTGAAAACGAAGGCGATCTTATCATCGCTGCAGAGTCTGCTACACAAGAAAATATTAACTTTATGGTTAAATACGCACGTGGTATCGTATGTACACCTATGCGTCGTGAAGCCTTAGAAAAGCTTGGCATTCCTGCAATGGTTGCCAAAAATACAGATAACCATGAAACTGCCTTCACCGTTACTGTTGACCATGTAGATACTACAACAGGTGTATCTCCAGCAGAACGTGCTTATACAATTCAAAAATTATTAGATCCTAATGCTAAACCAGAAGACTTCCGTCGTCCTGGTCACGTATTCCCTCTAGTATATAAAGAGGGTGGCGTATTAGTTCGCCAAGGCCATACAGAAGCATCTATCGACCTTTGTCGCTTAGCAGGCTTACAAGAAGCAGCTGTTATTTGTGAAATCACAAAAGACGATGGCGATATGGCTCGTTTGCCAGATCTATTACAATTTGCTAAAGAACATAATCTTAAAATTGCATCTGTAGCAGAACTTATTGAGTATCGTAAACAACATGAAGATATGGTAGAACTCGGTGCTTGTTCTAAACTACCTACTAAATTTGGTGACTTTAATATCTTTGTATTCAAAAATGATTTAGATCATAAAGAACATTTAGCTATTGTTAAAGGTGATGTACAAAACTGTGACGATGTTCTTGTACGTATTCACTCCGAATGTTTAACAGGTGATGTATTTGGTTCTAAACGTTGTGACTGTGGCGAACAATTAGATCATGCGTTACGTGCCATCGAAAAAGAAGGCAAAGGCGTTGTAGTCTATATGCGCCAAGAAGGCCGTGGCATTGGTTTAACTAATAAAATTAAAGCCTATGCTTTACAAGAGCAAGGTTTAGATACTGTAGAGGCTAATGAACAATTAGGTTTCCCTGCAGATATGCGCGAATATTCCTTAGCAGCTCAAATTATTCGTTTCTTAGGTATTAAGAGTATTCGATTGTTGACAAACAATCCAGAAAAACGTCATGGCTTAGAGCATTGGGGGATTGATGTAACTAGCCGTGTACCGCTCATTATTGCAGCCAATAAATTTAATGCAGGGTACTTAAAGACAAAAGAAGAAAAAATGGGTCATATGTTAGAAGACTAATCATTTAGTTCTATTTAACAACTTGCTCGTCACATAAGAATTTCCTTTAAGGAATATAGGAGGTCAACATAATGAAGGTTCAAGAAGGTAATTTATTAGGTAGCGGTAAAAAATTTGCCATTATCGGTTCTCGTTTTAATGAGTTCATTACGTCCAAATTAATTGGTGGTGCTGAAGATTGCTTATTGCGTCACGATGTAAAAGAAGAGGATATCACTGTTATCTGGGTACCAGGTGCTTATGAAATCCCATTGATTGCAAAAAAAGCTGCTTCATCTGGTCGCTTCGATGCGGTTATCTGCGTTGGTGCTGTTATTCGTGGTGCTACAACTCATTATGACTATGTATGTAATGAAGTAGCTAAAGGTATTGCTCATGTTTCCTTAGAAACTGGTGTTCCTGTTATGTTCGGTGTAGTAACTACTGAAAATATTGAACAAGCTATTGAACGTGCTGGTACTAAGGCTGGCAATAAGGGTTACGATTGTGCTATGGGCGCTATTGAAATGGTTAACCTTATCGATCAATTCTAATAATTACATAGTAAACACTCAGTGTCTTATGATGCTGAGTGTTTTTATATTATCGAAAATATGTTCCTTTATCTTGAAAACAGGTTAGACGAACATATATTCTCTATTATTGAAAAGTAAATCTATGACATGATATACTATATAAGCACTATTAAGTGCATATGATGTATTAATTAGAAATAAGGAATGATAGAATGGATTATATAAAACGTTTTACGACCCGCGAAGGGGTCCGTATGTCTTTAGCGGTAACAACAGATACTGTTGAAACAGCTCGCGTACGTCACGATTTGTGGCCTGTAGCAACAGCTGCTTTAGGTCGCGCTATGACTGGAGCTATTTTATTAGCTGGTGATTTTAAAAATCATGAAAATGTAAGTTTGCGTATTAAAGGTGATGGACCTCTAGGCGTAGTTCATGTAGATGCTTTTGCAGATAATACGGTTCGTGGCTATGTGGATGAGCCCCATGTAGATGTACCTTTAAAACGAGCTGGTAAGCTTGATGTAGGTGCTGCTGTTGGACATAATGGTGAAGTGCAAGTTACCCGTTTTACACAATTAGCACAAGATTATACCTCTACAAGTCCAATTCAAAGTGGTGAAGTAGCAGAGGATTTGGCTTACTATTTATATGCTTCTGAACAAGTACCTTCTACTATTAGCTTAGGTGTATTGGTGGATCCAGATTATCATACTGTTGTAGCTGGTGGCTTTATCGTACAAGCTTTACCAGATGCTACAGACGAAGCATTAGCACAAGTAGAAAAGAATATTAACGAACTTGGTCCTATTACAGAATATTTAAAAGCTCATCCAGATGGTAAGGGACTTATGGAACGCGTTCTTGATGGCTTGACTGTAAATGAAGTATATAATGAACCAATTCACTTCCAATGTCGTTGTGGACGGGATCGCTTTGGTGCCGTACTTATGACATTAAGAGAAGAAGATAAACAGGCTATTTTGGAAGATGAAGTAACAGAACTTGTATGCCATTACTGTAATGAAAAGTATCATTTTAGTCGTGAAGAACTTCAAGATATGTTCGAACCAAAAGGTCCTTTACAATAATTACTATTAAGAATTAAATAACCTTTATAAAAATTACAGGCTATATGGTTTTTCCTATAGCCTGTTTTTGTATTCTATGAGAAAATAAAAGATAAGAGTTATTAATATTAGGAGGTCACAATGAGTGCAATTGGCGTAATTGGTGGTACTGGTGTTTATGATCCGTCCATCTTTGAAAATATTCATGAAGAATCCTTAATGACACCATATGGTGAAATAGATTATGTACAAGGTACATACCATGGGAAAACAGTAATCTTTGTTGCTCGTCACGGCAAAGATCATACAATTCCTCCACACAAAATTAACTATCGTGCTAATATTTGGGGCCTCAAAAAATTAGGCGTTACATTTATTATCTCTACAACAGCTGTAGGCTCTTTAAATGAAAACTTTAAACCAGGTCATTTCGTTTTGACCGATCAGTTCTTAGATTTTACTAAAAACCGCATCACTACATTCTATGAAGGTGGTGACCGTCCAGTAGCACACTTGGATGTAACAAATCCGTATTGTCCAGAACTACGTGATATCCTTCAAAAGGTTGGTACTGAACAAGGTTTGTCTGTTCATAATGGTGGTACTTATGTATGTACAGAAGGCCCGCGCTTTGAAACACCAGCAGAAATTAAAATGTTCCACATGCTTGGTGGGGATACAGTAGGTATGACAAATGTACCTGAAGTAAATTTAGCTAATGAAGCTGAAATGGCATATGCTACGATTTCTATGATTACAAACTATGCAGCAGGTATTTCTGAATCTGCTCTAACACATAGCGAAGTGGTAGAAATGATGGGCGACATGGCAGCTCAGCTTAAAGCTCTCATTTTAGGTGCTATTGATGTAATCGATGTAGATGCTCGTTATGATGCGCATAATCGCATGCATGAATATGGTGGCTTTAAACTATAATCCATTCATAACGATACGCAATAGTTCATCGAAGGAGAATGTATGATTAATATTGAATGGCGTAAAGATACGCTAGTGCTATTAGATCAAACTAAATTACCTACTGAAATTACTTATGTTCACTGCACGGATTGGCGTCAAGTGGCTGAGGCTATTAAAATGCTTCGCGTTCGTGGGGCACCTGCCATTGGTGTAGCTGCTAGTTATGGTTTAATTTTAGCTGCTATGGAAGCAGGTCGTTTAGAGGCTCCATTTAGTGAACAACTTAAAAGCTTATATGAATTTAGCGAGACTTTAAAAGAAACTCGTCCTACAGCAATTAACTTAGCTTGGGCCGTAGATCGGGTGATTTCTTTAGTAAAAGACCAAGTTGAAAGCATATCCTCTATGAGTGATGTGGTAGATCTCATTACTAAGGAAGCTATTATTATTCATGAAGAAGACGTATCTTTGAATCGTCGTATGGCAGAAGCAGGGGCAACTTTATTTGAAGGTCAAAAGAATATTCGTATTCTAACCCATTGCAATGCTGGTGCATTAGCTACAGGTGGTCTAGGTACAGCACTGGGTGTTGTTCGTAAGCTTCATGAAAATGGTCAATTGGAACGAGTATATGCGGATGAAACACGACCATTATTACAAGGTGCTAGACTTACTGCATTTGAGCTACATGAGGATGGTATTCCTGTAACATTAGAAACAGACAATATGGCTGCTTATGCGATGCAACATGGCCTTATTGATGCAGTTATCGTAGGCGCAGACCGCATCACTACTAAAGGTGATGTAGCTAATAAAATCGGTACTTATGGTGTGGCTGTGTTAGCTAAATTCCATAACATTCCATTCTATGTGGCGGCACCGTATAGTACATTTGACTTTACCTTAGAAAATGGTAGCGATATTCCTATTGAGATGCGCGATGATTATGAAGTGACATCGTTACATGGTGTTCAAATAGCACCTAATGGTATTGATGTACTAAATCCAGCCTTCGATGTTACACCACATGAGCTAGTGACTGCTATCATTACTGAAGAAGGTGTTTTAAAACCAAATTATGAAGAGTCTATTGATAAGCTACGTCAAATTGTAGAATCTAAATAACAAACAAATCCAATTGGGTTTACTATCAAATCTTTATTTTAACTATATCAACTCATATTAGTAAAAGGAGTTATTATGCAATCTTTAATTAAAGATATTAATTTAGCTGCAGAAGGCCGTAAAAAAATTGATTGGGTTTCTAACTTTATGCCTACATTGAATACATTGGGCGATCGTTTTGAAGCAGAACAAACTTTCAAAGGTCAAACTATTGTTGTAAGTGTTCACTTGGAAGCTAAAACAGCATATTTAGCTACTGTATTAAAACGCGGTGGTGCTGATGTTATCGTAACTGGTTCCAATCCATTATCTACGCAAGACGATGTTGCGGCTGGTCTCGTTGATATGGGCCTAACTGTATATGCTTGGTATGATTGTACTGAGGAAGAATATTTCAACTTCCTTAACAAGGCTCTTGATCATAAACCACACATTATTATCGATGATGGTGGTGACTTGGTAAACTTGTTGCACACAACACGCCAAGATGCAAAAGAACGTTTGTTAGGTGGTAGTGAAGAAACTACAACAGGTGTACATCGTCTATATGCATTAGAGAATGCTAAACAATTGACATTCCCTATGATTGCAGTAAACGATTCCTACTGTAAATATCTCTTTGATAACCGTTATGGTACAGGCCAATCCGTTTGGGATGGTATTATGCGTACTACAAACTTAACAGTAACAGGTAAAAACGTGGTTGTTGCTGGTTATGGTTGGTGTGGTAAAGGCGTTGCTATGCGTGCAAAAGGCCTTGGTGCTCATGTATATGTAACAGAAGTAGATCCAATCAAAGCGATTGAAGCTGTATTCGATGGTTTCAAAGTATTGCCTATGATTGAAGCTGCTAAAGTAGGGGATATTTTCTGTACTGTAACAGGTTGTAAAGATGTAATTGTGAAAGAACATTACGAAGTAATGAAAGATAAAGCTATTTTGTGTAATGCTGGTCACTTTGATTGTGAAGTTAACGTAGCTGATCTTACAGAACTTGCAGTAAGTCATGAACGTGTTCGTCAAAACATCGAAGGCTATACTATGGCAGATGGTCGCAAGCTTTACGTATTAGCTGAAGGTCGCCTTGTTAACCTTGCAGCTGGTGATGGTCACCCTGCAGAAATTATGGACTTATCTTTTGCTATGCAAGCCCTTGCAGCAGAACATATTTTACATAATGGTAAAGATATGGACCCTAAGGTATATGTATTGCCTCATGAATTAGATGCGGAAATTGCAAAACTTAAATTGAACTCCATGGGTTATGACTTAGATTCTTTAACACAAGAACAAATCGATTACCTAACAAAAGTAAATTAATTAACCAAATATAACCGAGCTATTTTAGCTCGGTTATACCTATGAGGAAGCTTATGTCTGATTTATTGATTACCAATGTAGACGTCTTAACTAACGAGGGCGTTCTCAAGAATCATGCCATTGAAATTGAAAATGGCTTTATTACATCTATTGTAAAGGATAGTGAAGTAGAAAAGGCTAAAGAGTCTGCTAAGGATGTATTAGATGGGAATGGCCAATTGGCTGCTCCAGGTCTTATTAATACACATACGCACATTGCAATGGGTTTATTTAGAAACTATGCAGATGATCTTGAGCTCATGGACTGGCTAGAAACGGCTATTTGGCCAACTGAGGCCAAGCTTAATGACGAGTATGTACGTTATGGCACACAACTTGGCATTGCTGAAATGCTGCGTTCTGGTACTACAACATTTAGCGATATGTATTTCTTTATGAATACTACTGCTGAGGTAGTAAAAGAAACGGGTATTCGCGCCGTACTATCTCGTGGTTTAGCAGGTGTATCCCCAACAGCAGATCAAGCATTAGTTGAAAATGCTGATTTATTCCGCACATGGAATGGCTTTGATAATGACCGTATCAAGGTATTACTTGGACCGCATGCACCATATACTTGTCCAGACGACTATATGGAAAAGGTTATTGCCTTATCTCATGAACTAAATTGTGGTATTCACATGCATTTATCTGAAACTAAAGGGGAAGTAGAGAATGTTATAAAAGCTACAGGTAAGACACCAATAGCTCATATGCATGACTTAGGCCTTTTTTGGAATACCACATTAGCTGCTCATTGTGTTCATGTTACAGATGAAGATATGGCTATTATGGCAGAAAATAATGTAGCTGTTGCTCATAATCCACAATCTAACCTTAAATTAGCAAGTGGTATTGCACCAGTGCCTGAAATGATTGCTAAAGGGATTACAGTTGGTCTCGGTACAGACGGTTCTGCATCTAATAATAATGCGGACATGCTCGAAGAAGTACGCCTTGCTGCTACCTTACACAAAGCACGTCTCTACGATCCTAAAGCCATTCCTGCACAAGCAGCTTGGCATATGGGCACTGTAGAAGGCGCAAAAGCCCTTGGTTATACTGATCTTGGTGTATTAGCGAAAGGCTATCGTGCAGATATCGTGCTATATGACGTATCTGGTATGCACTGGATGCCTCGTTACAACGATTTAGCGGCACTTGTATACTCTGCTAACAGTTCTGATGTAAATACTACAATTGTAGGTGGCAAAGTTCTTATGAAAGACAAAGAATTGCTTACTATTGATGAAGAAAAACTTCGTGCAGAAATCACTAAGGCTCAAGAGTATTTCAGTAACTAATATATTAAAAAAACTATAGCTGTAATTGATTAGCTTTTTCTTGTCTAGTTTAGTACTAGTTAGGTTTGTATTTATATAATATAAGTTTGTATGCGAGGTACTGCTATGCTAAAAAGAATACTTCAATACCTTTCACTTTGTATCGCCTTAGTTAGTTTGTTGATATTAGCTGGTTGTAGTAGTAATAGTGCGTCTTCTCAGCCTAAAGGACCTGAAGGGGAATGGATTGCTTACTCAGGCTATACCGTTCAAAATGTAGTGAGTGCTGTTGACACGCCTATTTTTACGATGAATCTTACAGCTCGAAATGATAGTAAGACGATTTATACAGCAGATATGAAAGCTTATAACTATCAATATACGACGCCTGAAAAGAGACCTGTTATTGAATCTACTCAAATGGTAGGGGATATAAAGGAAACTCGTCTAAATTATATTACGGCACTTACACTTGTAATGAGTGCTAACGATATAGTAGGTAATGCAGATAGCTCAAATTCTAATACAATTAAGATGGATATTACTGGCATACCAAATACTGCTCTTATTTATGATTCAAAAACAGATACTATTAAATTTATGGATCAAACCTTTAAACGAGTAAACGAAACGAACAATTTACAAACATTAGCCGATGCGTATAAGAAAGATCTTCAAGTAGCTTCTAATAAATATTTAGAAGAGATTGGCAATGCAGCAAATCCTAAAACAAAGTTTATAACAACCTATAACTTTGATGACTCTATCATTAAAGACAATAGGAAATAATAAATAAAATAAAACCCACTCATAGTATGATATATTCCTTTATTAGATACCTAATAAAAGGGGTACATATCACATGGAGTGGGTTTATTTTGTAATGTTTTACTTTGAATGCTATTTTATTACTTTCACCAAGAACATTGGTACAGGAATATAAAATTCATCTTCTTCGTTGTAAATACGAGGACCTACTGTGGAGTCAATAGTGACGGAGCTAGCACCTAATTTTGTGAGCACTTCTTTATCCCATTGAGGGCGTGTAAAGGATGAAATTTCAAGCATATGATAAATCGTATGGCACCGCTCTTTTAAGTCATTGCTCACATGTTCATGGGCATGATGTACAGATTGTGGTAAATTATGATGATTGCGTGCATGTTCCGCATCATAGTTTAGAATTAATCCACCAGGACGGATGACACGTAACCATTCAGCATAGGCTTTATCTGGATGTGGTAAATTCCATGTTACATTACGAGCTACAACGATATCAAATGTATTCGTATCAAAACTTAAATTTTCAGCATCCATAACAGAGAAGGTAGCATCAGAATTTAGTGATTCGGCCAGTTGGTTAGCTTCATCAATCATATTTGGGGTAATATCAATACCATGTACTGTATGACCCATTTCAGAGAGAATAATACTGAAAAAACCTGCACCACAACCAATATCTAAAATACGTAAAGAACGGTCAGAATCAAAAATATGACTCATTAACTCATCACGCCAAAGCTTAAGTTTAGGGCTTTCTAATTCTTTAGCTCGTAAAGAGCCAAAATCACGAGCTCGGTCACTCCAATAGGAGGTAATAAACTTTTTATCATCCTTCATAGGATGATTTTTTTCAAATATATCATTCATTTTTCAGTTCTCCTCATTTTTAATACACTTAATAGTACCATAAAATGAGAATGTACCATACTATAAATATCACACTTACTCCATAAATAATTAATATTGAGTATGATATAATACATCTATATTTTTGTTTTATGAAAGGGCAGGACAATGATTTTACAGACGGGACAGCGTACGGATATTCCTGCCTTTTATGGGCAATGGTTAATTAATCGCGTCCGCCAAGGATTTGTAGATGTACGCAATCCCTATAATCCAATGCAGATAACACGATATCCTATCAATCATGAGGTTGTAGATGGTATTGCGTTTTGTACAAAGAATCCGTTGCCTTTCATTCCGCTCTTACATGAAATAAATGATTATAGACAGTATTGGCATATGACTATAACTCCATATGGAGCAGATATAGAGACTAATGTACCACAAGTGGATTTAGTAATAGACGGATTTAAACACATATCTACAAAACGTAATCCTCAGTCCATGGTGTGGCGTTATGATCCTATTATTTTAACCCACAACTATACAGTTGATTTTCATTTTGAAAGCTTTTATAAAATGGCTAAAGCCCTCGAAGGATATACAGATACGGTAGTTGTAAGTTTCTTAGATATTTTTGAGAAGGTAGCTCAGAAATTTCCCGAAGGTTATAGACCAAGTTTAGATATTCAAACAAAGATTATTAAAGAGTTAGTATCTATAGCTCATTCTCATCATATGATACTTAAAACCTGTGGAGAAGGGGACATTTTCAAAGAATTAGGTGTTAATACAGAGGGCTGTTTTACGCTAGACTGTTATGAACGTGCTTGGAACGTAAAATTAAAAGCACCGAAACGTACACCAGCTAGACTAGAGTGTAATTGTTATTTACATGGTGATATAGGTGCCTATGATACTTGTAGCCATTTTTGTCGCTATTGTTATGCCAATACAAATCAGGCTGCAGTTCGCCAAAATTGCTTATTACATGATCCGAACTCTAGCTTACTTATTGGAAAACTTTCAAAAACAGCAATTATTAAAGAAAGTGCGGAAAAAAGCTGGATTGTAGATACAAATTACACACAAGATTCTTTATTTTAAGGAGAATTATGACCTGCTTTTACGCCTATAGCGTTGACGTATCGTGTAAAATATAGACAAAAGGGGTTGGGTCACCTCAAGAATATAAGAGAGTTAAACTACTTTTAATTGTTTATGTATTATTACAAGGAGGTGGAGTATGATCACCTATAAGACTGACAGTAAAGCATCATTACAATCATCTGAATCGTCTATGCCAGTACTAGCTATGTGTTATGATTTTGATAAGACCTTAACACCTGATGATATGCAGGCACAAGGCTTTATCCAATCTGTTGGCTATGATGAAGAGCAAATCAAACAGTTCTGGCAAGAATCTAATCAACTGGCTAAGAAAAATGATATGGATAATAATTTGGCTTATATGTACAAGATGATTCAAGAAGCAGTGGGCCGTTTTTATGTAACTCGAGAAAAGCTTATGGAATATGGCAATCAAGTGGAACTATATGAAGGTGTTCGCACTTGGTTTGAACGTATTCGTGAATATGGTTTAGAACACGGTGTACGCATTGAACATTACATCATATCTTCTGGTTTAAAAGAGATGATAGAAGGTACTGAAATGGCGAAAGAGGGAGCTTTCACCAAAATCTATGCCAGTGCATTTATGTTTGATGACAAAGGTGTAGCTGTATGGCCTGCGCAAGCTATTAACTACACGAATAAAACTCAGTTTTTATTCCGTATTCAAAAAGGAATTCTAGATATTAATGATACAGGCGTTAACGATTATGTGAAACCTGAGGATCAACGTGTACCATTCCGTAATATGATTTACATTGGGGATAGTGATACCGATATTCCTTGTATGAGCCTGGTTAATGCAAATGGTGGGCATTCCATTGGTGTTTATGATCCTATAAAGAAGGATAAAGATAAGGTGTATAAGATGATGCGTCATCACCGCATACGCTATTATGCACCTGCAGACTATACAAATGGTTCCAAATTAGATACATTAGTTAAACAAATTATACGCAAAACAGCAGCATATGAAGTGTTAGAGGGCGAGTATATACATTGTAAACACGAAGCAGAGGAGTAATATGGAACAATCTAAATTGACAAGTGAATGGATTCAAACGTTTAACCGTTTAGGTTCTGAAGGTAAATTAAAACCTACCGTACCATATCATGATTTATTTGATCGCAAAGAGCTAAAAGGCTTTCCGTTGCATACATTGCCAATGTGGACTGTAACATTTCCAACAGGCCATATTACATGCTGTGACCCTTTGGTAACATTGCCGAATAAACCTGATACATATATTAGAACGGTAGAACCAGGTACGTACTTGTTGGAAACAAAAATTATTGAAATGGAACCTAATGAATACCGTTATGTAGCAAGCCGCGTTGTTTTTAGTGGTAATGAGCCTGTGAATTATGAATTAGCATTAAAAGGTACAGAAGATTTAACAGATCTTGATGATGGTGAAAGCTACATTGGATTCCCTGTAGATTCTGGTCTTGCTACAGTAGTTGATGCTGAAACAATTGAGACCTACAGAAAGTTTTATGATCAATGGCATACTAACTATCCGGATAAGAACATTTACGATGATTACTATAGCGATTTATTCCAATTAAATGCTATGGCATATCCTCAATACCAACGCTCTAAAGGGGACTGGATTAACTTTACAATTCCTGAAACCGAATTGACTGTGCCAATGATTCAATCTGGCTTTGGTGATGGTTTATACCCTGTATACTGGGCATTTGATAAAGATGGTCAAATCTGCCAATTGATTATGGAATATATTGATTGCAGCGAAGCATATCAATAATATAATCTAGCGATTTATATAGATATATAAAGATCGATAACTTAATAACATACTAAAAAAGACGCTTAGATTACTAAGCGTCTTTTATATATTCCTGTTTAATTGTAAGGTCTAAATGCCAAAAATCCAGTTTACGAATACACGAAGGATACTAAGACCTACAATGATTTCTGCTAAAAATCTTAAAGAACCTTCCATACCATTACCTAAATGTTTTAAACTGCCAATTTTAGCTTTACTTACAATATCACACCAGCACATATAATACCTCCATGAGAGTTAATATGAGTAAATTACATAATTTATATGCTTATTTTACAACTTAATTCTAAAAATTTCAATATATAATTTTGGAAAATAGTAAGTTTTTATTAGATAGTTATAATTTGTAAGCGTATATAAAGGAATTATTTAATTAAAAGAGTTGAATATGCTATTATGAAATTAATTATTATTGTGTTGTGTAATATTATGGAGAGATATATGAAAAAATTTATATTAGGATTAGCTATAGCATTGGCTGCATGTAATATAACATCTGCAAAAGAATATATTACATTAGAATCCACAGCTGGTAATACTATCGTCGATGAAAATGGGAGTTGGATACTTGGTCCTTATAATAATTTGCATGTAGAGTATATGGATGGATATAACAATAACTACGTATATGGATCCTTTTATGAAAATGGTCAAAAGCGATATATAAATTTAGTTGAATTAGCATATTTTCCTGCAGGCTATGAATATGCATTTTCTTATGACTATGCAAAAGCATTAACCGGTGATGGATTTAAATTAGTTAATTCAAATGGAACCTATGCTATTAATGATGTAGTAAATCAATATAGTAGTGTAAATAAAAATTTAATATTAGGACGAAAAGGAGATTATTGGTATTTGTATAACCAAAATAATGGTAATCAAATTCTTACTAATCCTATAAAAGATAGTTGGAAGAATATTGACTTCTTAGAATCTAAGAAAGATCAAAAACTGCTATTTATAATCCATACCTTTGATGGTTATACTAAATATGTTACAGAAGATGGAGTTGTTTTAACCGAAAATGAAGCAAATCATCTTATTAATACTGATGACTATAAAGAACTTATTGGAAATGGAGCGGGAACAGCTGGATATTCAGAAGAACGTCTATATAGTAGAAAACCATCAGATACCTATGAATTATTTAGTCAAGTAGATAAAAAAGGTAATACTTTGTATGGAATGAGAATAGGTGAGAATGAAATAGTAATTCCTGCAAATTATAAATCTATACAACATTTAGGTAATGAGTTTAATTATTTTGTTGTATCTAATGAAAATAATAAGTATGGTATTATTAACTCCTTAAATCAAATTGTTGTACACATGAACTATGATTCTTATGAACAATTAAGTGATCGTAGTTTTGTATTAAAGGATTCTAATGGGAGTCATATATTTAATGCTGAATATGGTGTTTTATTTGATGAAGTATATGATAGTATAGATACAACTAAGCCTATTTATGTATTAAATAAAGTTACTACAGCAACCTATGATAAAACAAAATATGTGATTGATACTAATTTAGGTTATAAACTATTCAAATTACCATATTTTGATGATGACATAACGTCATTTTATAAAGATTTATTTGTTTATAAGTCTGATGGTAAATATGGTTTAATGGATTATAAGGGCCGTATAATCATTGAACCTAAATTTGATAAAGTGACTATCAATGAGCCTGAGCTCGCTAAATATATAAAAAGAATAGACTCGTTATGATAAATAATTAGTTTTAACTTATTATTTGATTTAATCTACATAAACTAGCTTATAGCAATATAAGCTAGTTTTTCTTTTGTTTTTATATTACTTCCGATAACGATATATTATCGGAAGTAATTGTATTAAGAAAATTGGGCCTAAATGGCCCAATCTCTTATGTTATCTAGTTTTTTAGCTATTTAAGCTTATTTACGTTTAAATGTATATGGTTCGTATTCTACATCATTATGGCGGTTAGTCCACCAGTTCCAACCAATTCTTGCAAGCTTCCAAGCAATGAAGCCTACGATGATTCCCAATACTAAGCCTGTTAATACATCTGTTGGATAATGTACAAATAGATATACTCTCGAAAATGCTACTACTAATGACCCCAGTAATGCTATAATTCCCAAATATCGCTTCTGAGGCGCTATTTGACTCAAGCCTAGGTAAATAGTCATGGCTGACGCAAATGAACCAAAACTATGGCCTGACGGGAATGAATAGCTATTTGCTTTTGGTAATGCAGATTCTAATGGAACCGTTACATTAGGAAAATCTACAAATGGTCTTAATCTAGCTACATGTGGTTTTAAACCTTGGTCACCGATGATGAATACAAATCCTAATGCAATTATTATAGCTACGCCTAATACACGATATTTTTTCTGTAACATCAATAACAAGGCAATTACAATCCATAAGGCACCGCTGCCAGTAATTTTTGAAATAAATGCCATAATAGGTGTTAAAAAACTATATACAAGGTGATCATGTACATAGAAAATCAAAGAGTGATCAAATTGTAAGATTGTGTCCATAGCTTCCTCTTCTATTTTATTAAATGATAATTATTGAGAATGGATGAATGTAGATTATATCCTCAATATTCTGTATTGGATTTCTATATACTTTATACTATGTATATATCACTTTCTCATTTACATCCAAATAATAGCCTAAACTATTTATACATCATGGTCAATAGCTTAGGCTATATTTAATAAAATCTTTAATTATGGTTTCTTTTTATCTGCTTTTTTAGTAGTACCTTCTGGAGGCATTGTTATAATCGTATCTACTGGATCATATACGGATTCAAAGGAATCTGTTTGCGTAACCCAGTTACCATATGTAATGGTTCTATACGTATTCATTGTTAAACCTACATGCCCCTCCTGCACTTCTTTTTCTTTTAATGAAGGATCTACCTTAGTGATAGTCTTGTTAGGAATTTCGCCATAGTCTCCTACAGAAATAGAAACATTTTTAGGCTTATCTTGAGCCGTACCTATAATGTAGATCGTTAATGTTCCGTTGTTCATAACACTAAGGATATAAATAGATTGTTGGTAAGGATTTCTAAACTTAAAGTCTAAATAGCCCCATGCTACAGTGGCATCACGACCAGCTTGAATATATCCTACTGGCTCAAAGTGTGGTGTACGCTCGATAATATTCATACCGGATAGTAAAGCTGTATTAAATATGGTAGAACTTACTTGGCAAATGCCACCGCCAATACCTGGAACTAATTTACCATCAATCATAACAGGTGCATCATCATAGCCAGCCTCTGCAGTACGTTCACCTACAACATCGTTAAAGGAGAACTGTGCACCCGATTTAATTAGGGTACCGTTTATTTTATCAGATGCTAATTGAATATTATGGGTTCTACTTTCATTACTAGGATCATACTCTGTAGTGTAAGAAGCTAATACCGTATTCAATGGTTTTAAATCGGCATCACTTACTTTTACAGTATTTTGTGTAGTAAATACCATAGATAAGGAGTTAATACTATCACCGGCCTGTAAATCATCTTTTAATTTCTTAAGCGTAGCATCAATATCGATACGCTTACCCTCTTTTGCAGGATGTAATACAACTTGTCCATTTTCAATGGTAAGGTATGCATCATGTCCTGGCGTATCAATTGTTTTAGCCAATTCACTTAGATAGGTTTTACCTTTTACCTCATCAAGCTTATATTGTGGTTTAAAATGATGACCGTAGAATAAGGCATTAAATCTATTTGAAAGTAGTGTCCACATATCATCTTCATAGCCATATGTAGAAATAGCTTTTACCATAGCATCTGTATCGATTTGGATCCCTAAATCATGATAGGTAGCTTGTTGTTTTTTATTATTGCCCATATCAATAGATATAGTTTGAGGAATTTTACTATTTAACTCTTGTAAGCGAGCCTGTAATTCATTCTTAGGTGTATTAGATAAATCTGTATCATTGTAATATACACCATAAGAAATATTTTCTGTTGGAATGTATGAACAGCCGCTCGTCCCCAAGAGGACAAGCATAGTTCCTACTAAAATATATTTCTTCGTCATTATTTATAAACTCTCCCGAATTAGTTATCATATTCTCTAATTATAGCATATTACGGTCTAATCTATGGTACAATTATATTGATAATTTTAGGGATAAGGGTGAATTATGTCAGAATCTAAGGAACAACAAAAACATTTCTATTTGCGTAATAATGATGCGCTTATGAATAGTACCAAGTTGTCTATGAAAGCTAAACAAAGTATATTGTTATCTAAGGCTGAGAATACTGTGGATGCTTACGAATCAGATTGGGATGATTTCGTTGATTGGTGTACTTATCAAAAGGTACCTTATTTTCCAGCTACACCAGAAACAATTGTGAATTATATAAATGATCTTGCTGATTATGCTAAGGCAAATACAATCTCTCGTCGTATTAGCGCTATCTCAGAGAATTATAATGCCTCTGGACATCGGGATAATCCATGTATGGCACCAATTGTAAAACAAGCGTTACGAGGGATTAGACGTTTAAAAGGTACATTTCAACAAGGTAAAACACCAGTACTATTAGAGGATATTGAAGATATTTTAGATTGTATGACTAAACTAGATGTACCTGAATTACAGTTATTACGAGATAAGGCCATTCTTTTAATTGGTTTTATGGGTGCTTTTCGTCGTAGTGAAATTGCAGCTATTACAGTAGAACATCTACAGTTTTCTCCACAAGGTGTTGAAATCTTTGTGCCATCCTCAAAAGCCGACCAAGAAGGTCAAGGTGCTGTTGTAGCGATTCCTCATCTATCCGGTTCTTCTCTAGACGCGGTACGTGCTTTACAGCAATGGTTACGTGCCTCTGGTATTACTGAAGGTCCTATATTTAGAGGTTTTACTAAAAATATGTCACTTCGTAAAACAGGCATATCCGATAAAATGATTGCAGAAATTGTGAAGAAATATATTTCTCTCATTGGTCTTGATCCATCTATGTATGGAGCTCATAGTTTACGTCATGGCTTTGCAACAACTGCCGCAGCTTATGGTGTGGAAGAACGTAATATTATGAGACAAACACGTCATCACAGTGTTAACATGGTTCGTCGTTATATTAATGAAGCCAATAAGTTTGTAGATAATCCTATTTCTACAATTTTTGAAAAACGATTTAGATGATAATTATAAATCAGTTGATTAAGATAATATCTATAAATCGTATAATAACATGCATTAGATAACAAAAAGCAGCTATCTCAATTGAGTAGCTGCTTTTTCGTGTGGGTTATACCCATATATATTTAGTTTTGAGCCACATAGTCCAAAGCTCTAACTGGACTATCAGAATTATGTGCTGGTACCTTTAATACTGTACCAGGTACAAGTGTACCAGAATCACTGATGTTGTTGAGTTCTTTCATGGCATATACCATTTCTCGAACATCCATATCTTTATGAGCTGAACGAGCTGCAATATCCCACATAGTATCGCCTGCTTGTACCTTTACTTCACGTACTGCATGTGTATTTGTAGCTGTTACAGGATTTGTCATATTATAGCCGAACAAGATTGTTAAGCACATTCCTACCATCATCAATATATTTTTCATCTCATACCTCACATTTACATCGAACATAATATCTGAGAACATTTGTTTGTTTACATGCTTATATTAGCACACGAACGAATGTTCGGTCAAGTGTTTTAGAACAAATGTTTGCAAAAACTTTTAAAATTGCCTATAATAGGTATATAAGATAAGTAATTATCTTATGTTTTTATTATATAGTACTAAATGAGTAAATTTTTCCGCATATATATTAATAGTATTTTGACATTATATTGACTATGGAGGTTCATCGTGAGACGCCCTGCTACAGATATTAATACTAAACAGCGCCGTATATTAGATTTTATTAAGGACTCATTACATAATGAATATCGTTGTCCTACTGTTCGAGAAATCTGTACCCATGTAGGACTTAGTTCTACTTCTACTGTGCAATCTCATTTGAACGCTCTTGAAAAGTTTGGTTATATTAAACGGGATCCTAATAAAAATCGTGCTATTACAGTACTAGAGGATACAAAACCTTCTATTTCTGTAGATGGTAATGAAACATCAAGTTCTGATAATTTTGAGTTCTTAGGGGCTGGTTTAAAACAAGTTCCTCTTATTGGTACTGTACAAGCTGGTATGCCTATTACAGCGGTAGAAAATTTAGAATCTACTCTTACATTACCTGTTCAATTAACTGGTGATTCTGACTGCTTCTTATTACGCGTTCAAGGTGAATCCATGATGAATATTGGTATGTATGAAGGTGATATGCTCATCGTACGTCATCAAAATACGGCTAATAATGGTGATGTTGTTGTAGCACGTATTGATGACGAAGCTACAGTAAAACGTTTTTATAAAGAAAATGGACATATTCGTTTGCAACCTGAAAATGATAATTTTGATCCTATTATTGTAGATGACTGTCATATTGAAGGCCTTGTTATCGGTCTTGTACGAGATAGAATATAATATAAAAACGGCTACGTAATGTAGCCGTTTTTTATTGCATTTATAAGATTCAAATATCTTGTAAACTATTTTCTCTACGTAACATAGCAAAGATAGCACCTGATATATTATGCCATACACTAAAGATAGCTCCTACTAACGTTGCTAAAGGATTTAATGCAAAATTTGTTGCCGCCAATGTGACTGCTAAACCACTATTTTGCATTCCTACCTCAATCGCTAACGCTGTAGTTTTATCATATCTTAATTTAAGTATATATCCTACACCTAAGCCTAACAGCATGCCTAGTATATTATGTATACCAACAACTATTAGTGTTTCTAGGCCAGAAATTAAAAGTTTATCTCTATTAATGGCTATAATGGCTGCTATTAATAATATGATAGCAATCATAGAAACAATAGGACTTACGCTAGTTAATGTATTAATCCGTGATTTACAAACATATTGGATGATTGCACCTAATAATATAGGAACTATAATTACTTTTACCATAGTTATTATCATTGGTAGTAATGCTACATTTACCCATGTACCTCCCAAATATAGGATTAGTAAAGGCGTTACAATTGGTGCTATTAATGTTGAAGTAATCGTCATTCCTACAGATAAAGGAACATCACCTTTAGCAATATAGGTGATGACATTGCTGGCGGTTCCACCTGGACAGCAGCCAACTAATATGACACCAATTGCTAAATCTGGAGGTAATGTAAAAATATGACAGATTCCCCAAGCTAATAAAGGCATTATTGTATATTGAGCCAGTACACCTATACAAATATCCTTTGGATGTCTGAGAATACTACACAAATCTTCAAATTTAATAGTTAGTCCCATGCCAAACATAGCGATGCCAAGTAAAAATGGTGTATACGCTATGGCCCAAGAAAAATATGAAGGCACTATATAAGCAATACAAGAAAAGCCTATGATTAGTATCATTAAGTATTTGGATATCAGTTGATTTAGTGTTACTAGTTGCTTCATAACCTCTCCCTCCTAATTTGGATCATAGGAGAAGTTATCTATTAGACGTGTAGTACCAATATATACTGCCATGGCAACTAGAACAGGAGCATTAATCTCTTCAACTGGTTGCATAGTATTAGCATCTACAACTGAAATATAGTCAATTTTAGCAAGAGGCTCTGACTGTATTATTTCTGTCATAGTATTAATTATGCTATCCGCAGAACAACCTGGTGTAATTGATTCTTTACCTTTTTGGATAGATTTATATAATATAGTTGCTGCCTTACGCTCTTCAGTCGATAAATATGTATTGCGAGAAGATTTTGCTAATCCATCTTGTTCACGCACAATAGGAACACCAATAATATTTACAGGAAAGTTTAAATCAAAAACCATTTTACGGATAATGGCTAATTGCTGTGCATCCTTCTCACCAAAATATGCATTTGTAGGCTGAATAATATTAAAGAATTTTGCTACAACAGTACATACACCTTTAAAGTGAATTGGTCTACGAATGCCACATAATGTACTAGATAAATCAACAATATCTACAAAAGCCTTTTTATCTTGATACATTTCTTCTGGACTAGGTGTAAATATGAGGTCCACACCATGTGATTCACATAGCTTTTTATCGCTATTGATATCACGTGGATATGTGCTTAAATCTTCATTTTCTCCAAATTGAATGGGATTAACGAAAATAGAGACAATTACCTTATCATTATTTTTTCTTGCTTGATCTATTAATGATGCGTGCCCATCGTGTAAAAACCCCATAGTTGGGACGTAACCAATGGAATAGCCTTCTTTTTTCCATTTATTAATCGTATTGCGTACATTTTCAATTGTAAGTACATGTTCCATAGTAATTCCTCCGTTTATTGTAAATACGAAGATAGTCCTATACAGTCTACTGTAATTCGATCAATAACAATTAATTTTGATCAACTAATAAACCATGTTTCTCATAGTTTTTTATATGACTTATCTTGTTGTTTGTATCTACAAATACAACGAGAGGCTTATGGCTCTCAACTTCAGTTTCATTCAACTGTGCATAACACATGATAATAATTTTATCATGTACTTGTACATGTCGTGCAGCAGCTCCATTTAAACATATAACACCACTACCGGCTTCTCCGGCTATAGTATATGTGCTAAATCGTGCTCCATTATTAATATTTACAATTTGAACTTGCTCATATTCTCGTATTCCAGATGCACTCAAAAGATCTGTATCTATAGTAATGCTCCCCACATAATCAAGTTCTGCTTGTGTCACAGTAGCTCTGTGAATTTTACCTTTTAACATTGTTAGTTCCATGTTAAACTCCTTGTGTTTTAATGTAATCGCCTTATGGTCGATTCGAAATATCACAAATTTCTGTTTATCATGAATTAACAGTAGACTAGAGTATAGTTGAAAATACTATCTCCAGTGCAATTATATCATAATAAAAAGTTTACACATTATATTTTTGGTTATTAGACTATAAAGATTAGTAACAAATATAAGACATATAAAACAAAACCAGTAGCTACATAGTAGTTACTGGTTTTATGATTATTTATATATTATTGTAAATATTCTGCTAAAGCTTTATCAATATATGCTGCTTCTTCGGCACTAGGGTCACACATTGGCAAATTAAATACACCAGCAGGTAAACCTATTTTACGGACTGCATATTTAACAGGAATAGGATTTGTAGTAATAAACATAGCTTTTATGATATCCGCTAAGCTTTGATGAATACGAAGTGCTTCGTAATTATGACCAGATTTATAAGCTTGAATCATAGCATTCATATCTTTGCCCGCTATATGAGAAACTACTGATACAACACCGCATGCTCCTACAGATAGCATTGGCAATGTAAGACCATCATCTCCGCTATATACCATGAAGTCATCCTCAGGCATTAAGCGTTTAATTTCAGATGAAATCATAAGATTGCCACTGGCCTCTTTAATCGCGCATACATGTGGATACTCACTATGTAATTGTGCTAGTGTTGTTGGGAAAATGCCTGTTCCTACACGGCTTGGTACATTATATACCATGATTGGCAGTGTAGTAGCCTCTGCAATAGCTTTAAAGTGTAAGTATTGGCCTTGTTGATTTGGCTTATTGTAGTAAGGTACTACAACTAATAAACCATCGATTCCATCAATTTTAGATACTTCTTTTACAAAATTTACGGAAGATTTTGTATCATTAGTACCAACATTGGCAATAATTGTACCTTTATGACCACATTCTTTAGCGATAGCCGTAAATAAAGCTAATTTATCCTCTTTAGACATAGTTGGATTTTCTCCTGTTGTACCACATACAACAAGACCATCAGAACCATTATCTAATAAATGATGAGCAATAGCTACACTATTTTCTATGTTAAGGGATCCATCATTATTAAATGATGTAATCATAGCCGTTAATACTCGACCAAAGGTTTTCATATCTGTCCTCCCCTTGATAGATTAAAATGCTTGTTTTTCTACCAAGTACTCAGCAATTTGCAACGCATTAAGTGCTGCACCTTTACGAATTTGGTCCCCTACAATCCAGAAATTCATACCATTGTCGTTATATAAGTCTTTACGAATACGGCCGATTTCACAGTCGTTTTGATTAGACGTATATAATGGCATAGGATAAATTTGTTCTGCAGGATTATCTTTTACTTGTAAACCAGGGAATTTTTCACATGCTGCTTTGAAAGCTTCTACAGAAACTGGTTCAGCTGTTTCTACCAAAACAGATTCAGAGTGGGAACGATACACTGGAACACGTACAGTAGTTGGTACTACTTGAATTGTGTCGTCATGAAGAATTTTTTGTGTTTCATTGACCATTTTCATTTCTTCTTTTGTGTAATCATTGTCCAAGAACACATCAATTTGTGGCAATAAGTTAAATGCTACAGGATAATGTTTAGGGGCAGATCCTGTTGGCAATAAGTTTGCAGTCATTTCTTCGCCAGCAGTATATTGTTTTACTTGGTTTTCAAGTTCTTCAATACCCTCTTTACCAGCACCTGATACTGCTTGATATGTACTTACAACGATGCGTTTAATTGGAGAAATATCATGTAGTGGTTTTAAACCTAAGCTCATAATAATAGTAGAGCAATTTGGGTTAGCAATAATACCTTTATGTTTTAAGATATCTTCTGGATTTACTTCTGGTACAACAAGAGGTACTTCAGGATCCATACGGAATGCACTAGAGTTATCGATAACAATTGCACCACGTTTAGCAGCTTCTGGTGCTAATGTTTTAGAAATAGAACCACCTGCAAATAATGCGATATCAATATTTTCAAAGGATTCTGGCTTTGCTTCCTCTACTACATATGTTTTTCCATTCACTGTAAGTTCAGTACCTGCAGAACGAGCAGATGCCAACAATTTTAAATTTTCATATGGGAAATTACGCTCTTCAATAAGTGTAATAAATTCAGCACCTACTGCACCAGTAGCACCAAGAATTGCAACATTAGGTTTTTTCATTACTATATCTCCTTGCTCTAATATTATAAATAATGCTCTAAGCCGTAAGTTAAACCAGTTTTAGCACTAATTTTTTTACATGCTAATACTACACCTGGCATAAAGGAAAGTCGGCTTAAACTATCGTGACGAATTGTTAACGTTTCATCATAGCCACCAAATAGTACTTCTTGGTGAGCTACGTAACCAGGTAAACGAACGCTGTGGATTGTTACGTCATCAACCTTAGCGCCACGAGCACCTGGTAAACTTTCACGAGTCAAATCCTCATCAGGCGTTGCATTCGCCGCTTGTTTAGCTTCGTTAATTAATTTAGCTGTTAAAATAGATGTACCAGATGGGGCATCGTATTTATGGTTATGATGTAATTCAATAATCTCTACATTAGGGAAATATGGTGCTAATTCTGCAGAGACCTTCATCATCATAACTGCACCAAGAGAGAAATTAGGTGCTACAAGGCAGTTTGCATTATTTTGGCGACCAATAGCATCTAATTCGTCACGTTGTTCCGCAGTTAAACCTGTAGTACCAATAACTACATGAATACCTGCAGATAACATTTTTTTAGCATTTTCATAAATAACAGCAGGATTTGTAAAATCTACAATTACATCAGGTTTATTAGTATCTAGAACCTCATCGATGGAGGCATTCATTGTAATTCCTAATTGTTCGATGCCCGCTACGGAGCCTACATCTTGACCTGCCTTAGTAGGATCGATACCGCCTACTAATGTTAACTCAGGATCATTATGTACTGCTTTGACTACTTCGCGGCCCATTTTACCGCCAGCGCCATTTACCATTACTCGAATCATATATACCTCCAAAAAAGCCAGTGGATGCATCCACTGGCCTTAAAGTTTATATAGCTTATAACTGTTACTAAAAGCTCAATGATAGCACTCCACCAATTCAAATTGATGACAGTCGTCCATTTATTAAATAGACAACCAGAACGATGAGTCGCAATCACCGAACTTCGGCAAGCATCCCTTTTATCATGGATCAATGCATGCCTACTCCTCATGATTACTATTTATACTCGCACCTCTATCAACATATTCACTTAATACTATTAGTATAAGTAATTATGCGATTTTAGTCAATTAAAATGGGCAATTAGTTCTTTTGCCGCTGCTAATGCTGTTGAGGACATACCTCGACCAGACATCATGGAAGCGATTTGCGTAACGCGTTCATCCTCATTAAGTACAGATAATGTTGAAACTGTACGGTCATCTTGCTCTATTTTAGACAAGTGATAATGTTGCTTAGCAATACTCGCAGTTTGAGGTAAATGAGTGATACAGAATACTTGATTAGTTTTAGATAGATGTAGAATCTTTTCAGCTACTTTCAACGCTATATCTCCACTGATACCAACATCGATTTCATCAAATACCATTGTTTTGAAAGTGTCAGTACGGAATACAGATTTGAAGGCTAGCGCAATACGAGCTAATTCACCACCAGAGGCTACCTTGTGAAGCGGTAATAATTGCTCCCCTTTATTGGCAGAAAATAGTAGTTCAATTGATTTAGCACCTAAAGGAGATAATCCTTCGCCATCCTCTATATGGAACTGAATATCACCTTTTGGCATTCCTAAATCTACTAATTCTTGATGTAATGCACTAGCTATAGCTTTTGCATTTTTTTGACGAATGTCATGTAAAACCGTTAAAGCCTCTTCTGCCACTTTTTGAGCCTTATGAAGACGAGCCTCTAATTCATCTTGTGCAAATACAAGGCTTTCAAGTTCCTCTAAACGGGCTTGTGCTTTTTCTTCGTATGCTAGAATTTCTTCTATGGTTTCACCATATTTTTTCTTTAACCCATAAAGTAATGTGTCACGATCTTGGCAATACTTATAGCGCTCTTCATCATAGCTAATAGTATCTCTGTAGCGATCTAATGATTGGGCTGCTTCCTCTAATTGAAAATAAGCAGAGTCAACCATTTCAGATACTTCCTTTAATTCACTATCATACTTTACAAGATCATTAACCTCTACCTTGATAGAGTTAATAGTGTCTAGTAATGGTTGGCGTCCATTATAGAAGGCATCATAACATGAACCTAATACCTTATCAATATGCTCAAAGCTATCAAGACGTTTTAATTCTTCTGCAATAGAGACATCCTCACCAATAGTGAGACCGGCTTCTTCAATTTCATCAATTTGGTATCGTAGCATATCGAGCTCGCGTGCTCGTTCAGCCATATTTTCTTGTAAGTGATCCACATCTTGTTTAGCTTGCTTATATACTTTATAGGCATCTAAATAGGCCTTATAAGCTACTTGTCCTTCTTTATTATACGTATCCAAATATTCATGATGAGTATCTGCATCTAACAATCGTTGATTGCTATATTGACCATGAATATCTGCTAAATGTTGACCAATTTCTTTTAATGCTTTTAATGGTATAGGTTGATCATTAGCTAAGATAGTAGATTTACCATTGCGATTAAATGAACGGGAGAGAATTAATTCCCCTTCTTCTACCATAATATTTTTAGATTCTAATAGCTCTTGTATACTTTGGTGATCGGCAATATCAAATATTCCATCTATAACAAAACTATCTTTACCGTGACGAATGAACTCGCTGCTTGCGCGTTCTCCCAAAAGGATACTAAAGGCATCCATTAATATGGATTTCCCTGCCCCAGTTTCGCCGGTAAAGATAGTTATGCCATCATTAAATGAAATATTCATTTGCTCAATCAACGCAAAGTTGCGAATGCTCATTTGCGTTAACATCTATTTAGTCCTTCATTAAATCTTGAATTTTAGCTAAAATTGCTGGAACTTCAGCTTCAGATTTTGCAATTAACAAAATTGTATCATCACCAGCTAATGTACCAATAATTTCAGACCATTTTGCATGGTCAATAGAAAATGCTACGGATTGAGCTGAACCAGGAATTGTATGTAATACAACTTGATTCAAGCTATGATCTACCTTAATTAGAGAATCTTGGAATAATCGATTAATTCGACTACGAGATAGAACTACATTTTCTTCTGGTGATAATGCATATCGATAGTGTCCATCGCCTGTAGGAATTTTGATTAACATCAATTCCTTAATATCACGAGAAACTGTAGCTTGCGTTACTTCAATGCCTTCTTCTAATAAGGCCGCTGCTAATTCCTCCTGAGTTTCAATCGCCTTGGACTGCACGATTTCTTTGATTTTGTTATAGCGATAGCGTTTCATTTTAAACTCCCTTTTTTAAAACTTGCACATAAAAGAGAATAGTATCTTTTCTGATATTATTATACCATATATTCATAATTAATATATGGTATAAATTGCATGTCTCATACTAGTTATGCATATTATATTAATATTTAAAATATTGTAAACTTTCTATATACTGATAGCGTATAAACACATATCCTATAGGCTTCATCTATTTATATGAAATTAATAATTTAAAATTAGAAGATTATACATGTATAAATAAAAGCCCCTATAAAGGGGCTTTTACATATTTCTTATGAGTTTTATTCATAATGAATAAAGATATATTTCGTTTTATCGTTTTTGCAATATAAATAACTCAGGTGGATTATTGATTTGATTCATTGGATGCCAATGACATACATTATACAATTTCTGTTCTAAATCTGATAAATATGATTTAAGCATCTGCATTTCTTCAAACCCTTCTGTTGTTCCAGGGTAAGCAACAATTGTGATAACTCCAGACTTCGATAATTTTTCTAAGCCTTCATTTATGGCATCAATAGTTTGATGCGGTTTAGTTATAACTTGATGATCACCACCTGGTAAATAGCCTAGGTTAAAGCTCATTAAATCAATAACTTCATCTTTTAATTGATTAGCTAATGCACGATCATGGGAGTCATGAATAAATGTTAGACTTACATCTTGCGCTATGTCATTTGACTGCAATAACTCTTGGCTGCTATTAATCGCTTTCATTTGAATATCGATGCCATATAGATGACAGCCCTTTTTTGCTCGTTCTGCTAAATATAGTAAATCATGCCCATTACCACATGTTGCATCTACTACTATATTAGCGTGTTTCATTACTCGATCCCAGATTAAATGTTGAAACTGAACAGCATTGTTAATATTAATCACAAAATCACCTCACTTGAGATTTTAGTATTACAACAACTCGTCACGACGAGATGCTAGTTTTTTAAATAATGTACCGAAGAAACATTGATCTTTAAAACGTACGAATAAACAATATACAGGATTAGAGTTTATATGTAGTGTTTCTTTATTGGTAAATGTATAGTCAAATGTACCGTCTATACAGATATGTAATTGTGGTTCACGTTCTGGCATTGTGATTTGGATTGTATCATGCTCTTCTAATACAAGTGAAACACCTTGAATCAGATGTGGCGCAACAGGTGTAACAATAATGGATCTATTATCAGGCTTCATAATAGGGCCACCTGCGGATAGATTATATCCCGTAGACCCGGTTGCAGAGGAAACAATCAAGCCATCTGAAGGATACATTTGTGTATGTTGATTATTGATGGACATGTTAATACGTGCCATTTTTGCTGGTTCAGCACGGGTAATAACGATTTCATTAATGATAGGTACTAATTCTTCTTCATTACCATTATTTCGGTCAATATATGCATATAAATGTCCACGTTTTTCTATATTATAATCACCATTTGCAATACGTTTAATATGACTTTGCATTTGATGAACTTCAATTTGGTTTAAAAAGCCGAGTTCACCAAGGTTAATACCACAAACAGGTACATTATATGGGTAAATTTGTCTTGCCAAATGGATGATGGTACCATCACCACCAAAACTAAAGGCAATATCAATTTGTTTAAAGATTTCTGGACGACTTAAAATATGAGTTTCAGGAATCTTAAGTACTCGTGCAGGTGCATCTGATTCGAGATCATCTGGCAAAAATACTTCGATACCTTCATCTTTACAAATATGTGCGGCCATTTTTAGAACTGCCATAATATTGCTTTTCCCCATGTTTGGGAAGAATCCGATACGCATAGTAATCTCCTATAATGAATGGGCTTCTGCAACCACTGAATCAATTAAAGCATCATCAATGGCTAACGCCCCTTCTTCGTACTTTTTAAAATAACCTAAAAACTCAATATTACCTTCCATGCCTTTAATTGGTGAGAATGTTAAGCCGTGAATATATAATCCACAATCATGAGCAACGTGTAAGATACGATGTAAAACTTCTTTATGGATTAGAGGATCCCGCACAATACCGCCTTTACCTACATTCTCTTTACCCGCCTCAAATTGGGGCTTAATCAAAGCAACAAGAGCTCCTGTATCCTTTAATAAGGTAGTCGCAACTGGTAGAACCTTATCCAAAGAAATAAATGCTACATCAATAGAAATAAAGTCCACCAGTTCACCAAGCTGCTCAGGTGTAACAGTACGGATATTTTGCTTTTCCATATTAATTACACGCGGATCTTGACGCAATTTCCAAGCCAATTGATTATAGCCTACGTCAATGGCAAAGACTTTAGATGCACCATTTTGTAGGGCGCAATCTGTAAAACCACCTGTACTAGCACCTATATCAACCATAACAGCATCCTGTAAGTTGATAGGATACGTTTGAATGGCTTTTTCTAACTTTAATCCACCGCGACTAACATAAGGCAAAGTATTGCCCTTTACAACAATATTGGCATCTACAGGAATTTTTGTACCTGCTTTATCAATACGCGTAGTATCCATGAAGATTTGGCCTGCCATTATGGCCGCTTTTGCCTTTTCTCTACTTTCAAAAAGTCCTCGATTGACAAGGAGTATATCTAAACGTTCTTTACTGCTCATATGACACCATTATAAATATAATAAAATTGAATACATGCTACAAGAATGCCAAGAATTAATCCCCCAAATACCTCTATTGGTGTATGGCCTAATAATTCTTTTAAGGCCTCTTTACGAGTGATGGCAACAGGAATATTTTTCTTCGTAAAATATTCCACAATTTGATTAAGTATTTGAGCTTGTTTTCCTGCCTCTAATCGAACACCGGATGCATCATACATAACGACTATAGAGAATACTAAAGACAAGATAAAGAGATCTGATACACCATTTTTAAGGTAAATAGCCGTAGTTGTAGCGATTACAAAGGATGTATGGGAACTGGGAAATCCCCCAGAGCCCACAAGGCGTTCTGGACGAAATTTACCATGCCGAACTAGTTGCCATACAAATTTTATAGCCTGCGCAGTAAACCATCCCCAAAATGCAGCTTGTGCTATGTAGTTGTGTGCTATTTGTGGTAATATATCAATCATTATTTATACCTTCTTCAGGTAATACCAATTAATTAGTTCGTTCTAAAAGATAATCAATTAAAGCAGATAATATAGATGTATCATAAGAAACGGAGTTTAAAGCATTATGAGCCTGTTTTCCAACTAAAGAAGCTTGATTTTTAGCCTCCTCTAAACCTAGTAAGGATACATAGGTAGATTTGTGTTGGCGAATATCACTGCCAGGAGTTTTTCCTAATTCTTCAATTGTACCAGTTACATCTAGAATATCATCAGTAATTTGGAATAACAATCCTAAACAATTAGCATATTCCATAAGCGCTTTTCGAGTAATCGTATCTGCATTGCCTAAAATAAGACCTAATTCTACTGATGCATTAAATAATGCACCCGTTTTTCCACTGTGCAAAACCTTTAACTCTTCTAGTGGGATATGCTTATCTTCACTGAGCATATCGAAGGCTTGACCACCAACCATACCTTCCGGGCCTGCTGCAGTAGCTACGCATTTAATAGCATCTATTTTTTGCTGGGGCGTAGCAGTTTTATTCTCAGTCATTAGTTGAAAAGCATAAGTTAATAAACCATCACCAGCTAGAATAGCCATACCCTCACCATAAACTTTATGATTTGTTAAATTACCTCTGCGATAATCATCATTATCCATAGCTGGTAAATCATCATGTACTAAGGAATATGTATGGATACACTCCATGGCGCATAGAAATTCCTTATAATCAGCTGGATCTTTATGAAGCATTTCTAACACAGCTTTAGATAAGATTGGTCGGATTCGCTTGCCACCTTGCATTAAGCTATAACTCATGGATTCATAAAGAGGTTTAAATTCTTGATTTGGGCTACTTAATACCTCACCTAACCATTGTTCAATATGTTGTTTGCTAGACCCTAAATAATCTTTGAACATAGAATCTCCTTATTCGCTGATGCGGACTTCTTCGATAATTTGTTGAACTTCATCTTCAACCGAATCGAGCATTTCTGCACATTCTTTTACTAATGTTAAGCCCTTTTTATATTGAGTTAAGAGTTCAGAGATGGTCATATCACCATCGTCTAATTGCTTCACGATATCCTCTAAGGCTTTATATTTCTTTTCATAACTTTTTAGTGATGCGGCCATCTTTGTGCGCCTCCTTTACCGTAGCATTCACATAACCATCAGCAAGTGTAACTCGTATATCATCCTTTGGATGTAATTGAGTAACAGACGTTATAGGTTTATCATTATGTTCAACCTTTGCAAACCCTTTTACCATCATTTGTAATGGATTAAGAGATTCTAATTGTTGAGCTAATAATGCTAAACTATGTTTCTCTGTATTGCATCGTTCTTTTGTAGCATTAGTTAATGATTGTGAAAGCTCTTGTAAATGTGTTTTTTGTTTATGTAAAAATTGTAGAGCAGGAATACCTAATCTACGATTAAAGAGCAATGTTAAATCTGTACGTTTCTGCTGTAATGTATAACGTATAAACTCGTGTAGGTATTCTTCTTTTTCTGTTAATTGATCTTGTAGTGTAGTAATAGGTAGTACAGCCATTTCTGCAGCGTGGCTTGGCGTTGCACCACGAGCATCTGCTACATAATCACATAAAGTATAATCTGTTTCATGACCTACTGCTGAGATAACTGGTGTATTAGCAGTATAAATTGCCTCTACAACTGCTCTATCATTGAAGCACCATAAATCCTCCATAGATCCACCACCACGACCAACGATGATAAGGTCTACCTCTGGGTTAGCATCGGCAGCAGCAATACCTCTTGCAATAACAGGTCCTGCAGTATTGCCTTGGACAGGAACGGAGAATAATTTAAATTGCACTAATGGGTTACGTCTCTCACTAACGTGTAAAATATCATGCAATACAGCGCCAGATTGAGATGTAACAATACCTATGCAACTTGCCATGTATGGAAGACTTTGTTTGTGGTTGTCATCAAAGTATCCTAGCGCCGTTAACTCTCGTTTTAACGCATCAAATTCGAGCTGTAATGGGCTTTTAGACCCTATTTGCATATCCGATGCAATAAGATTTAAACGCCCCATTTTATTGTAGAAATTAACAGATGCTTTTACAGTCACTAATAAACCATTCTGAATGGCATTGGCAAGGCCCTTTTGCATAACGGTACTAGACCACATGGTAACATCAATAGCAGATTCTTCGTCTTTTAACGAGAAATACATGTGACCACTACTATGACGCTTTGCGTTAATAATAGTACCGCTAACATAGACATTCTTAAGTAGATATTCACGGTCTAAGGTGCGCTTTATAAGATTGTTTAATTGTGTAATGGTTAATACATTCACGATTATCCTCTAGTTTCTTGTAAAAAAGCAGCGCCAAAAGCATTGCCAGTGGCATTATCTACAGAAAATTGTGGCTGTGCCACATGTAATGTAAGGTGATTACGTATACAATAATGCTTCATACGATGACGAAGTATACTATTACTCATTACGCCACCAACGGCAATTAATGTTTGAACAGGTTTATTTTGTAAATGATAGGTAATCATTTTTTCTAACGCATTTCCTATGGAGGTGAATACAGCTCTCGCCAAATTAGACTTGTCTAAATCACTCATGGAAGCACTAATGCGTCGCATAGCCGCACTACATGGCCCAGCAAAGCTTATCCAACCTTCTTTTACAGAAGATGGTAATGGTTCATATTCTGTAGTTTCTAATGCTAATGCCTCTAGATGCTTACCTGCAGGAAATGGCAAACTCATTGCAACACCAATACGATCTACATATTGACCGCCTTGTAAATCCTTAGAGCCGCCAATAATGTGAGACTCAAATATGCCTTCTCCTTTATAATGACAATATACGAGCTCCGTAGTACCACCAGATAAATGAAGTGCTAAAAATGGATCTTTAGGAATAGTTTTTAATTCTCGAAGGGCAGCTAAAATATGATTTTCTTGATGTGCAAAAACTTGTAAAGGTACATTCATCATATGACTTAGAGATTGACCATACCCTAGCCCTACCATAAAGGCTGGCATATAGGAATTTTCCTCACGTCTAGGAAAACCACTAACACCGATACCACTAATTGGTAGTTGTGGCAATTCAGATATTAACTTAGGCAATGCCTTTGTATGTTGAAAGACCATATTTGATTGTTGTAGTCCTCGCTCACCCTGTTTGACCTCTAATATTTTGCGGGCTTCCCCAACTATTTGAAAGTCGCTATCTATAATGGCACAACTTGTAGTGTAGCAACTAGTATCAATGCCTAAGTAATATCGTTTCATTATTTACTCTTATTATATGCATCTAGAATTGCGTTAATTAATTTATAGGAAGAATCAGAACCAAAATCTTTAGCTAATTGAATAGCTTCATTAATAGCTATAGATGGTTCTAAATGTTCATCTTCATTTGTCATTTCCCATAAAGCAATACGTAAAATAGCGCGATCAACCTTGTCTAAGTTTTCAACTTTACGTGATTTACAAAATGGCTGTAATACTGCATCTATACTTTCAGAAGCAGATAATACACCATTTATAATGTTATTCGCATAGGCCTTATCCATAGATTTATGAATATGTCCTTCTGGAAATTGAACATCACTTTGGTCAGCATGAAATTCATTAGCATATAACATTTGAAATGCGTATTGACGTGCTTCACGTCGATTTCGCTTAATTACCATGTGGAGTTGGCTCCTTTTCTTTTACAATACCTTCAATATGAACATCAACCTTAACATGATCAAGATCAAGCATATTCTTTAAGGTTTGTTTGATTTCTAATTGCAACTGTTTGGATAATTCAATAAGATTGTATCCATACAAGGCTTTAATATAAATATTGATTTCAATAAAACCTTTGCGATGTTTAACATTGATACCTGGTAAACTACGTTGACCAAAGGCATGTGTAATGCCCTCTACTAATTCATCGTAAAAGCGAGGGCTTAAAGAATGAATACCTGGAATCGTAGCTAACGTTTTAGTAGCTACATCGATGATGACAGAATCTGCAATATCAATGGTATCCATATCTAATCCATAGTTTAATTGATTGTCTGAACTCATATAGATACCCTCCTAAGGCTGTGATGGTGTTACTAAATCATCAAAAATAATGTCTTGTACCACTACATCAATGGTTTGTACCTCAATTTCTGTATAAGAAACTAAAGCTGTTTTGATACGTTCTTGTAAACGTAAGGCCACATCAGGGATACGGTACCCATATTGAATGCAAACATATAAAGTAACAGAAATTGCCCCTTCATCATTAAATGATATCTTTACACCTTCATGATCAGATTTACGTCTAAAGAAGGTATTAACACCATCATTAAAGGTGGAGCTCATATGATGTATACCCTTTGTTTCAAGTGCTGCTATAGTGACAATCGTAGCATATACATCTTCACTAATCTTAATTTTACCCGACTCTAGTTCAGTATTTTTCTTGGTCATACTGGCCTCTTTCAAAAAAAGCACTTGTCCCTATATATAATTACATAGACGACAAGTGCTTACAGTGCAAATGTTAGATATATGGGGAATCAGATTCCATGAAAAGATCTAGCCCCAATACATATCAATAAGTATTAGGCACGTTCGATGTATTGACCTGTACGAGTATCAATACGAAGTACATCATCTACTTCAATGAAGAGAGGTACTTTTACAGTGTAGCCTGTTTCCAATACAGCTGGTTTGTTACCACCAGTAGCAGTATCACCACGGATACCAGGGTCTGTTTCAACTACTCGAAGTTCAACAGCTACAGGTAAATCGATACCGATTACGATACCTTGGAAGAACATGATGGATACTTCCATATTTTCAAGAAGGAAGTTTTTAGCATCACCTAGTTGTTCAAGGTTAAGTTCAACTTGATCGTAAGTTTCGTTATCCATGAATGTGTAAGCGCCATCAGATTCGTATAAGTATTGCATACGACGACGGTCAACATGTGCTTTAGGCACTTTTTCACCAGCATTGAACGTACGTTCTACTACAGAACCAGTTTGCAAATTTTTCATTTTAGTACGTACGAATGCAGCACCTTTACCTGGTTTAACGTGTTGGAAATCAACTACTTGCCATACATTACCGTCGATTTCAACGGTTACACCTGGACGAAAATCATTACTGGAAATCATCTAACTCTTCTCCTTCTAAATACCTATTTCAATTAACTCTTTTGGACTATGTGTCAACACCTCATAGCCGTCAGATTTGACGATGACACTATCCTCTATTCTCAATCCGATAGTACCTGTAATATAAATACCAGGCTCTACCGTAATGATCATATTTTCTGTAAATACCGTATCGGATTTTGTATTAGCCACTGGTTCTTCGTGAATCTCAAGACCTACGCCATGACCAGTACCATGATTAAATTCCTTGGTATATCCATGTTCTTTGATATAATCACGACATACTGCATCGAGTTCTTTACCGGTAATACCAGCCCGAACAGCAGCTACGCCGCGTTTTTGTGCTTCTAAAACTATACTATACAGCTTTTTTTGTAATTCAGAGGCAGGACCCATTACAATAGTTCTAGTCATATCGGAATGGTACCCCTTATATACGGCACCAAAGTCGAAGGTAACAAAATCACCTGCTTCGATGACCTTATCACTAGCTACACCATGAGGCATACTAGAACGGTTACCAGAAGCAACGATGGTTGCAAAGGAAGGCTCCTCTGATCCACGTTTTAACATTTCTGTTTCTAATATGATGCGCGCTTCGTTTTCTGTCATCCCTACCTTTAATTGGGGTAATAATGCAGCAAAGGCGTCGTCACCAATTTTAGCAGCTTTTCGCAATAATTCTAATTCATCTTCTCGCTTAACTGCTCGAAGTTTAGCAAAATTGATAGATGTAAAATTAAAGCGTTCATCTAATGTATCACATAAAGTTTCATACGTATCTACCGGCATTTGCTTGCCTTCAATACCGAATAAACCTTCGTGAATATGATGCTCATTGAATATATCTACAAGAGTATCCATAACAGAGGATTCATATTGAATGACTGTATATCCTTCACATTGTTTTGTAGCTTGCTCAGTATATCTGAAATCAGTAATCATAAAGGCTTTATCTTGTGTAATGATAGCAAAGCCTGTAGTACCAGTAAAACCAGCAAAATAATGTAAATTTATAGGGCTCATCAAAATGACGCCTGTTAATTCTTGCTCTTTAATATACTGTTGTAGCAGATTTAAACCATTCATAATCATGCTCCTAGTCTATAAAGTACAATTAATCTTACCATAAAATACCTATATTGAATAGAATTTTATGCTATTTTTTGAAAGCCTCTATATCACCAATGGTTAAGTCCTGTATAGAACCAACCTCTTCTATGCCTGTTAAATCTATATGGCCTATAGTTAACCGTTTTAAATATGTAACAGTACCGCCTGCAGCACCAATTATACGTTTTACTTGATGATATTTGCCTTCTTCAATGGTAATATGCAGAGATTGAGAAGATACAACATCAATTAAAGCAGGCTTGCAATGGGTTCCGTCACCTAGTACAATCCCCTCTTTTATACGTTGAATTCCTTCTTCTGTTAACTCACCATCATATTCTACGTAATAAACCTTGGATACATGTTTATTACCATTGATGATTGAGTGTCCCCAAACACCATCATTGGTAAGCAACAGTAATCCTTCTGTATCCTTGTCTAATCTTCCCACAGGAACTACGCCCATTTTAATATATTCAGGTGGCAATAAATCCATTACAACTGGATGCTTTGCATCCTCCACAGCTGTAACATAGCCTTTGGGTTTATGAAATTTTACATAATACTGCTGCTTAGTATTAACAACTTGTCCATCAACCATTATTACATCAGATTCAATATCAACGTGGATATCTTTTTTTGTTGTTATTTCACCATTAATAGTAACTCTTTGATCCTTTAAGAGTTGATGAACTTCTTTTCGACTGCCATAAGCTTTATTAGCTAATAATTTATCGAGTCGCATCATACATGTCCTTGGAGTAATTCAACATGAGCTGTATCATTGAGCAAATTCAAAATATTATGATCGTATTCGCCCATACCATTATAGAAAATACGGTTAATAGCTGTATTACCTTGGCTAAAATTCCAACAATGACTAATAGAAATATCTAATAATTTACATAATAAGGTTCTAATTGTTCCGCCATGACATGCTATTAAAAGAGTCTCTTCCTCATCATTAACATTGAGGAATTCTTCCAGACCAGCCCAGGCACGATCTTGCAAATCTTTAAAGCTTTCGCCATTTGGTACTTTTACAAGATGAGGCCGCAAATACATCTCATCAATAAGGCCGGGCCAACGTGCTTCAATGTCTGAAAATAGCATAGCTTCCCAGTCACCAAAATTAAGCTCTCGCAATCGTTTATCTACTGTGATAGATGTTGTGCGGTCACCTCGAATCGTTTCGGCTGTAACTAAGGCACGACTTAAATCACTAGATAAGATACGGTCAAAGGTAACATCTTTAAGGGCATTACCACATGCTTTAGCTTGATTCAAACCGTTTTCATTGAGGGGAATATCTGTAATACCTTGATATTTCCCCATTTTATTCCAATCAGTTTCACCATGACGCACAATATATAATGTCTTCATAATCTTCCTATACTTTCAAAATATTTGTCAGTTTATCCACCAGTTTAATATTAGTATCATGATCTTTAATAGCAATGCGTACCCAGTGATTAGTTAAACCTACATAGGAGTCACAATTGCGCACAATCATATTATATTTTTTTAGCTCTTCATTAATATAGTTTGCTGTAATTCCTTCTTGATTAACTTGGAACAAAATAAAATTAGCTGAAGGTGGATATACAGTAATTCCTTCTATATCATCTAATGCATTGTACATGAATGCTCTTTCTTCATTTAATTCTTGTTTAGTTCGCTTAATGTAATCCACATCATTCAAGGCAGCCTTTGTATATGCTTGCGCTAATGTGTTTACAGACCAACTAGGAATATATTGCTGTAATTGAGTAATTAATGTTTCGTTAGCAAAAGCGGCACCAATGCGTAAACCAGGTACAGCATAGAATTTTGTGAAGGAATGAACTACGATGATATTATCGAATTCATTTACTAAAGAGCGCATAGAATGCTCATTATCTTGTAATGGATCATTTCCAACAAAATCGATAAATGATTCATCTATAACGAGTAAGCTATTTGCATCTTTCAACATACTCGCTACAGTGCGAATATGATCTTTATCAAGTAATGTACCATCTGGATTATTAGGATTACCTAAAAATACAATGATGCGACCATCTTGCCCTTTTAGTTCAGCCGCAAAGGTTTCTAATGCCAAATATGGTACCTCAAAATAAGGTTTTCCATTATCATCTTCCCAAGGTCGATAAAAAATATCACGTACAGGAATCTTACTTGCTTCAAGAGCCTCTTTATACTCAGAAAATCCTGGTGCTGGTACAAAAGCACCTGTATATCCAGGTAAACGGCAAATAGCATATAATAGCTCGGCTGCACCATTACCAACTATAATTTGATGTTTATCCATTTCATATGTATCAGCAATAGCATTTAATACATCATCATTGGTAGCATCAGGGTAATGAGAAATGTAGCGTAATTGTGCATTTAATGCATCTAATCCACGTTGACTAGGTCCAAGGGGATTAATATTAGCGCTAAAGTCGACCACCTCATATGGTTCAATTCGTTGTTCATGGGCAAACTGAAATATATTGCCCCCATGTATCTTAGACATTTAATTCTCTTTCTATTAAATATATTATCGTTTAATATAGGTTAATCCTTCATTTGTGGTTTCTACTGTATCCACATAGGATAAGTGAGGTAACTTACGTATGATTTCTTGCTTACAATCATCAATGCGACTGTAATCTACTGGAAATAGCAGTCCCATAATAGTACCACTATGAGCTATGATTGTACCAACACTGTTATAGTAATTACCTATATCGTGAAAATCATATAAATTTGCTTTATATAGAATGCGTTGATTACCAAAAGCACTCAATGTAGCAGCTTGACCAATTAAATTGATATCATGTGTATGTAAGCCTCGTTTAAATAAATCTAATGACTCACGTATAATAGACTCTTTTTCTAAAATTTTAGCTTGTAAATCTACTTGTTGATTAAAGGTAATGGTATCTATACTACCGCCTTCATCAAATACAAGAATTTTCAATGGCGGACACATTCCTAGTGGTTGAGAAATGGTACCCTTAATATAATCAAACTGCGTAACACCTTGATAAAATGAAGCATCTGTAGGTTCTACGGATAAACAGATTTGTTCTAGTTCTTTTAGTGATAAATTATAATCCATAGCTAAAGCAGTAGCCATAGCCGTTACAGAAATATCCGCAGAACTTGAAGCCATCCCTTTACCTTGTATAATGTCAGAACGTACATATACAGGTGGACAAGTTTGATCTTTATTTTTTATCTCTAATAATCGTTGTACTAATTGTCTTGCCAGAGCTGACTTAGGTTGTAATGCACAATAATGTTGTGAAAATGGATGTTTTACATTACTTAATGCGTAGGAGTAACGATTAATAGGACAAGTCACTAAAAATGACTGGCCATTAATAGAACCTTGTAGAAATTCCCCACATGTACCTGGGGCTCTTACATAATAGGTCACATTAAACTCCTTTCGCATTAAACAAAAACAGTAATTGTTTTTACAAAATAATGGATAAATAATTATTAAAACATCGTAGTATTAGAAGCCACAGAAGCAGATAATACAGATAATATAATAATATAAATTAAAAGTAGTAAAACCTCTGTAACTTCAACAACAAATCCGTAAGTATCACCTGTAGTACCACCAAGTTGCTTAACAATATAATGGTTGAGTATACGATTAATAATATAGGTAATAATCATACTTACAATATTAATTTGAAAAATACCTAATGTAGCGTAAACCAATACGCCTAATCCAACAACATAGCCTACATCAGCTATAGAAAAAATGGAATATACGCCATATAAAAGGGTATATAAAATTACACCAATTAGTAATATTACAATAGGCATAAAGAAGGTTGATAGTGTATTGTATGTAATAACATGTTTGGGTGCTAAATTAGCGAATGCAGCCCCCATTCCCTGCTCTCGTGCATAGGGATAGGATCGAATACTCAACACAAGGGACCAACGACTCATTAATGGCATCATAATCAGTGCCATTGGAATAAATTCCGCTGTTGGAATCGCTGTTAATAATTGCCATTTTAAAAGTGTAACAAATACAAAAGCAACAACACCAAAAGAACCTATACGGCTATCTTTCATAATTTCTAACTTACGGTCCCTTTCACGTCCAGAAAATAAACCGTCACTGGTGTCCATTAGGCCATCAGCATGGAGACCACCTGTAATTAAGAATTCCGCTATAACAAGGATTAACATCAATGGTACTAACGGTATAAATGGTGATAATATACCATACAATAATGCTAAAATAAGGCCAATAATTAAGCCTACATAGGGAAAGGCTACAACGGATTTACCAAAATCTTCTACAGACCATTCTGTTTGATTAACGATTTTTAAACGTGTTAGAAACTGTAATGCTATGAAAAAAGGTGTCATTATACATTCATCCCATAAGTAATGGCTGTACTAATTATGATCATTAGTATAGTCGTAAAATACATCATATAAATTGTACGTGTAATGTGGTTACGATTTAATTTTTCAATGGGATCTCCCATGTATTCACGGAAGGTCATTTTTTTGAAATATTGGTTGTATCCACCTAATCGGATATGTAAGGCTCCTGCGACTGGTGCTTCTGCATAACCGCCATTAGGACTTGGATGCTTATGGGCATCACGCAAGCCTATTTGTAGGGCTTTTTTAGCATCAAAGCGTAAAAAGAATGCAGAAATTATTAATAATATAAAGGTAATGCGTGCAGGAATCCAATTGAGCAGATCATCAAAGCGAGCTGCTACTCGTCCAAAGTATAAATATTTTTGGTTCTTATACCCAAGCATAGAGTCCATAGTATTGGCAGTTCTATATAGAATTGCACCCATTGGACCGCCAAGGATAAAGAAGAATAACGGAGCAATAATTCCATCCACTGTGTTTTCAGCAATGGTTTCTACTGTAGCTCGTGTAATTTCACTTTCATCTAATTCTTCTGTATCGCGACCTACAATCCAAGATAATCGTTTGCGTGCCTCTACAATATTATCTTGTTTAATTAATTGGCTAATAGTAAAGCCTGCACCAGCTAGTGAACGTGGAGATATAGCAATATATAAAATAATTACTTCAAGAGCATATTCTACCCATTCATCAACTACGCCACCAAGCCATAGTATTAAAGACACTATAATGTATACAGAAACGAGGATTAAGCCAACTGCAATACCACCGTACCATAATTTTTTAGTATCGTTATCAGTATCTTTATAGAGAACAGCCTCAAAAAAGGATATGATGCGACCAATAATAGCTACAGGATGGTATTTACTATTAGGATCTCCAATGAGTAAATCTAATAAAAATGCTAAGACTGGTATACATACAAAGCTATACTTTGTAAACCAATGCAAGATTGTTAAATGTTCCATATATCTCCCCTATTACCCCAAGGTAGACATAATATAATCCATATCTAAGTGTTCCTCTACAATATCAGCTAATCGATTATAAGCTGCATTCTTGTGTTCGAAATAATGGAATACTACATCTAATGGTTCTAACTCCTTACGTTCACGCAACTGATTGATAATAAAGCGTCTAAATTCATCATTATCAAACACACCATGAATATATGTCCCCATTACTTGGTGATTACCATCGATAAAACCATCGACTACATTAACGGCTTCTTCACTGCGACTTGTAATGGTGAAACAACGGCGCACACTATCTACTAATGGTGTAGTATCACCCATATGGATTTCATAGCCTACTAGTTTTTCACCTGTAAATGTACCATTTAAAAATTGAAGATTTGAAACATTGAATTCTACTTGATGTGTTGTTTTTTGATCCTTCATAGTCGTAGAAGAATCGACTAAACCAAGACCTTCAATTTCTTCAATATCTCCTTCCATATGATGCGGATCATAAATCGTTTTACCCAACATTTGATTGCCCCCACATACACCAATAACAGGTGTACCTTGGTCAGCAAGTTTTTTTATTTCATCGGCAAAACCAGAGTTACGAAGATATGTAAGATCTGCTAGTGTATTTTTGGAGCCCGGTAAAATGATTAAGTCAGGATTGCCAATAACATCGCCAGGGCCGACGAATCGAACAGATACATCTGGTTCATAATTTAATGCATCAAAGTCAGTAAAGTTAGAAATTTTAGGTGTTTGCATAACCACTACTTGAATTTCTTTAGCACCACTATTGCGTTTGTTTTCCAGTGCAACAGAGTCTTCTTCATCAATATCAAGGTTTTCAATGGCAGGAATGACACCAACTACCTTTTTTCCTGTTTTTTCTTCAATGAAGGTAAGGGCAGGTTCTAATAGTTTAATATCACCACGGAATTTATTGATAACAATACCTTTAATAAGATCTCGTTCTTCTGGTTCGAGCAATTCTAATGTACCCACAATAGATGCAATAGCACCACCACGATCGATATCAGCGATGAGATATACAGGTGCTTTCGTCATCTTAGCAATGCGCATATTTACGATATCATTAGCCTTGAGATTCACTTCTGCAGGGCTACCTGCACCTTCAATAACCATCATATCGAAATTGGAATCTAAGAAATCGATAGATTCTTTTACCTTATCAAGAGCGGTTAAGGAATATTTTGTATGGTATTCTTTAGCACTATAAACGCCCACAGGTTTACCCATCAATACAACTTGAGAAGATTGATTACCTGTAGGTTTTAATAACACAGGGTTCATTTGTACAATTGGATCTATGCCAGCAGCCTCAGCTTGCGCTACTTGAGCACGGCCAATTTCATCGCCCCATTTTGTCACATAAGAATTGAGGGCCATATTTTGAGCTTTAAAGGGAACAGTTTTAAAACCTCTTCTATAAAAGATACGGCATAATGCAGTACATAAAATACTTTTGCCTACATTGGAACTTGTTCCTTGGAACATAATTTTCTTAGCCATTTATATGAACCTCCTGGGATTTTAATTCAATGGTAACGCCACTAATCGTTAAGTATAATTTGTCAGCCTCAGTTGCTACTGTTCGATTGACGCGGCCTGCAATATCTCTAAAATATCTTGCTAGCTTATTATCTGGTACAATACCAAGACCAATTTCATTAGTTACAAATATAACTATTTTATCATCACTTACTTTAATTAGATTTAATAATGCTTCTAATTCTGAAAGTACAGTATCTTCTAACCGATTTGCATCTTGTTGGCCTTGTATTGACCCATGAGCCATCATATGATTTGTTGTAAACATGGTTAAGCAGTCTATGAGTATTACATCCGCTACACTACTAATATGTTGCCACTCTTCGGCCAAATATAATGGTATTTCAAAATTCGTCCATATATTACCACGTCGCTCTTGATGTTTCTTTATACGATCAACCATTTCATCATCAAAAGCTTGTCCTGTTGCCACATAAGCTTTTCGACCTTCTGTGGCAAGGGCTAAACGTTCTGCAAATTCACTTTTTCCACTTCGTGCCCCACCGGAACACAATATAATTTGTGATTTCATAATGCACCTATACAAGAATTTATAATTTCAGTATCATTATAAGTATAACAAAGGAGCGATACTATGGAAATTATTAATATGAAACTAAAAATGATGGCTACTTTATGGGATAATACCTATCGTGTTGCCATCGACGATGGACAAGGTAAATATATTGGCACTGCACGTGTAGTTGTAAATGTTCCACTACCACCAGAAATGTTACCAGAAAATGCACCTCAAGTAGAACCACAGTTATTGGTTTTAGTAGAAGATTTTGATTTCGAAGCTGATAAGATTATAAACTTCGAAACAACACTTTCTGATCTATTGAGAGAAAAATTCCGTTATGAAATTCCTCATATTTTCTTCTACTATCCAAGTCCTCACGATGTTTTAAATCAAACGATTTCACAATAAGGTCTATAACGAGCAAAAAGCTATGTAAAATACATAGCTTTTTTTATTTATTCAGCTCCAAGTTCCTCTTCTACACGACACATAATAAAGCAAAGGTCGGATAGACGGTTTAAATATTTTAAATTAGATTCGTGAATGCTTTCACCAGCATCTAATACACGCCATAAATCACGTTCAGCACGTCGAGTAATCGTTCTCGCTACGTGTAAATAAGCTGAAGATTGTTTTTCACCAGGAATCACAAAACTAGATAATGGTTCTAGCTTTTCATCGAAGCGATCGATGACTTTTTCCAAATGTTTTACATGTTGCTCAGTAATTACGGGAGCCGCATTTAGACTAGCAATATCGGCCATTAATGTCCATAAATTGCGCTCAATATCATATAATTCCGCTGCAACACGAGGATTTTCAGCATAGGAGCGAGCCAAACCTAAGAAAGCTTGTAATTCATCGATTGTACCATAAGCTTCTACGCGTAAAGATGACTTCTGTACACGTTCACCTGTGTATAAACCAGTTGTACCAGCATCACCTGTTTTTGTATAAACACTACTTGCCATATTATTACCTCCTATAGATATACATGGATGTAGAAATAAAAGCTAAATGATCTCAACCTAGAGATTATTTGTATTCTGGGAACCAAAGGCTAACTTCACGAGCAGCAGCTTCTGGAGAATCAGAAGCATGTACTACATTAGCGTCCATTGTTAAGGCATAGTCACCACGAATACTACCAGGGGCAGCATCTACAGGATTTGTGGCACCGTTTAAAGCACGTACAGATACGATGGCATTGTCTCCGGCCAATACGAAAGCAAGAACTGGACCAGATGTAATAAAGTCAACTAATTCACTGAAGAATGGTTTTTCTTTGTGTTCAGCATAATGCTCTTCCGCTAATTCACGAGGCACTTGTATAAGTTTTAACGCTTTAATGACAAGACCTTTACGTTCATAACGGCTAATAATTTCACCACTTAATTGACGCTTAACTGCATCTGGTTTTATTAAAACTAATGTTTCTTGCATGATATCCTCCTGTAGATATTAATTAAAATAATGCTTTCTCTTTATATTTAGGATTCATTGCTTGTTGTTTCAATTTTGCAATACGTTCCTCTGTACGAGGATGTGTACTAAAAAGATTGCTCAAGCTTTCACCAATACCAACCATAGGGTTGATGATAAACATATGGGCTGTTGCATTACTTGCATTTGGCAATGCACCATGTTTTGAATAGTAGTCAATTTTTGCAAGGGCAGATGCCAAAGCTAAAGGGTTGCGGCACATCTCTCCGCCCCCCTCATCAGCTAAGAATTCTCTGGCACGAGAAATGCTCATCTGAATAAGTCCTGCTGCGATAGGAGCAATAATTATGGCACCTATTAATGCTAAAGGATTAGAGCCTTCTCGGTCATCAGAACGGCCAAAAATCGCTGAGAATTGAAGTACATTTGCAATCATGGAAATTGCGCCTGCCATCATAGCAGCAATAGTACTGATCAATGTATCACGATGCTTAACATGGGTTAATTCATGTCCTAAAACACCTTCTAGCTCGTCGTCTGTTAATAGTCGCTGGATACCTTCTGTAACAGCAACTGCTGCATGACTCGGATTTCTACCTGTAGCAAATGCATTAGGTACATCACTAGGGATGATATATACCTTTGGCATTGGTAATTTACCATTTTTAGCCAATCGTTCTACCATACCATATAATTTAGGGTTAGATTGTGCAGTAACTTGTTGTGCGTTATATTGTGCTAAAACAATTTTATCGCTAAACCAATAGGACATAAAATTCATGCCCATGGATATAACGAACATAATCATCATACCACTTCTACCACCAATCATATCACCTAAGACCACTAAAATGGCCGTCAAAGTCGCTAATAAAAGCGTTGTTTTCATATTGTTCATAGTTTCCTCCAATTATAGTTATGGACTATGCCTAACACTATAATTATACCACAAACTAAATAATTGATGCTCCTTTACTATCGGCTTCTAAGCAATATGTTCTATTTTCAATTCCATTAGATGTAAATACAGCACCCATAGCATCTGCCACAGCTTGTACGTGGGCTTTATCTACATAGGCAATTAGAGTGGATCCAGATCCACTAATAGTTGCACCATATGCGCCAGCAGCTTTAGCTGCTTCAAAGGCTACATCACAATGTGGTATTAATGTTTTACGATATGGTACATGCAAATTATCATCTAATGCAACAGATAAATTGCTTAATTGATGTGTAATCAAACTAGTTACAAATAAAGATGCATGGCTCACATTTTGTACAGCCTCTTTAAATGGTACATGATTAGGTAACACAGAACGAGCGTATTCTGTAGAAACCATGACCTCAGGTACGACTACGGCAAAATGCAATTCAGATGGAATAGAGATAACTGTATTTAATACCTTTGTTTTTAAGCCTGTAGCACAGCATAAATTACCGAAAATAGCAGGTGCCACATTATCTGGATGACCTTCCATACGGTTTGCAATGACTAACAATTCCTCTTTTGAAAGTGGATGATTAACTAACGCGTTAGCCAATAATAAGCCGCCTACAATTGCTGTACTACTACTACCGAGCCCACGAGATGGAGGAATTAAAGTTTCAGACATAATATGTCCATATTGGATTGGTTCTTGCACAGTAGCAAAAACTTGATCCATTGCAAAGCCAATAAGATTGTTTTTAGGATCTTCAGCACGTAAAATGTCTGCGCCAAAACCTTCAAAAGTATAGGTGTATTCTGTAGCTTTTACATCAGGTGTAAAGCTAAAAATATTGTATAATTTGAGTGCCAAACCTAAGCAATCAAAACCAGGTCCACAGTTAGCACTAGTGGCTGGTACTTGTACGCGAACAGTGTTCATAGCTTAATCTTCCATAATACGAATTACACTATTAACAGACTTAACGGAACGCAAGCTGTTAAAGGAATCGATAAGATTTAAAATATAAGATCTAGGACATTTAGATGTTACAATCGCTAATACAGCAGTTTCTGGATCCATATTTCTTTGAACGATGGATAAAACAGAAATCTTTTGTTCTGCTAATTTGGCAGAAATTTTTGCTAATACACCTGTTTTATTATCTACTTCCAAACGTAAGTAATAGCTAGATTGAATCTTACCAGGTGAGTAAATATTTTTTTGATCATAATAGAATGGCTTCAAACGACCTGTTTCGTTGTATGAAACATTTTTAGCCACTTCCATAATATCGGATACTACAGAGCTACCTGTAGGTAAGCTACCAGCACCACGACCGTATAGCATTACATCATCAATACCATTACCTTTTACATAAATCGCATTATAAGAACCGCGAACAGATGCTAAAGGATGTGTGGTAGGAATAAATGCTGGGTATACATTTAGAGATAAACCTTGACTAGTTTCTTTTGCAATACCTAATAGCTTGATGTTATAACCAAATTCTTTACCGAATTTAATATCTTCCGTATCAATGCAAGTAATACCTTCTACGGATACATCTTCAAAGAAAATGCGACGATTGAAACTAATAGATGCAAGGATAGCAAGTTTACGTGCCGCATCTAGACCTTCAACGTCCGCTGTAGGATCGGCCTCAGCATAACCAAGGTCTTGAGCTTCCTTTAGTACGTCTTGATAGCTTAAACCTTCTTCAGACATTTTAGTTAAAATAAAGTTTGTAGTACCATTCATAATACCGATTAGCTCTGTAATACGGTTGCCAGCTAAGGACTCATATAATGTACGGATAATTGGAATCCCACCTAATACAGATGCTTCAAAGCGTAAATCTACGCCGTTTTTGCTAGCTAAGTCTAATAGATATGGTCCAGATTCTGCTAACAAATCTTTATTTGCAGTTACTACATTTTTTTTAGTCTTTAAAGCACCTTCTACACAATCTTTAGCAAAGGTTGTACCACCCATTAATTCCACAACCATTTGAATGGAATCATCTTTTAGTACTTCCTCAATATCTGTTACATATTGAGCTGTTTCAGGCAATGTAATATGGCTATATTTATCAGGATTACGTACAAAGATTTTAGAAATTTCAACATTAACATCTGTACGATTTCTAATTAACTCAGCATTATCTTGCAATAAATTAAATGTACCTTGTGCAACAGTACCAAAACCTAATAACGCAATTTTTATAGTGGTCATAATTGTCCTACTCTCTTAATTAGCCTATGCTTGGCCTAAAATTTCTACTTTAATAATGCCCTTCATAGAGCGAATATCTAATAATAAATCTTCTAATGAACCTTGTAAGTCTTTAGTTTCAAAGGAAATGCTGCTATTAGCTATACCTTGTAGTGGAATGTCTTGATTGATAGTCAATATACTACCATTGCGTTCTGCAATAGCTTTTAACACACTAGATAACATACCTGATTCATTAGACATTGAAACATAAATGCTTACAATTTTACCTTGAGCAATTTCAAAAAATGGGAATACATAGTCTTTATACTTATAGTATGCAGAACGACTTAAATCCATCTTTTCCACTGCTTCGTTAATAGTTTTAACCTCACCTAGTTTCAAAATTTCTTTTACCTTAATCGTCTTTTTTATCGCTTCTGGTAAAATATCTTCTTGCACCAGATAAAACTTATCTTTTTTTGGTTTAGTCATAGAACACACACTCCCTTATTGTTCTGTTGAAGTTTCTTGGGCTACAAATTGACGCCCATATAATGTTAACACCGCATACATGCCGACAAAAAATGGCAAATACTCTGCCATAACGCGCCATGCTACAGCAACAATACCAACCGTTCCATTAGGGACAAAGGTACTAAACAATACTACAAATAGTCCTTCTGCAATCCCTGTTCCCCCTGGTGTTGGTGCAAAATATAAAATAAGATTCAATAGAATCATTCGATCTAATATATCAATGATAGGAATATCTGGTGTAAAAGCATACATTAATGCTGGCGCAATACAGTATAAGCATAATAGACTCAACCCAGATTCAATAAATACAATAAACGATTGAATTGGTTGTTTATATAGTAATCCTAAACCTTGATTCAATGTTTCTAATTTAGAAAGCCAATCTTTCGTTTTATGTGCTTTAAACCGTTGCGCTAAGTTATATACGAATTGACGCATATATTTAGTTTGTAAGATATAAGTACCTACCAGCATTGCAATGACAGATACTACTGCAAAAATCAATAGCATATCTCTTGAAATATATGGAATTTCAATAGCATCTCTTAAGAATACGAAGGGTAACATAATAACAAGGAACATAATAGAAAATACGGTACGTATTAACACAATAGGAGTCCCTTTAGATATTGGCACACCATAACTCCGTAATACTAATACTTGAGCAACAGCACCCCCACTAGCACCTGGGGTTAACATAGCCATGAAATAATTACTAAAGATTACACGAAGTACAGCCTTTATAGATAACTTATATCCTCCGATTTTTACGAGTCTTTGTAAACGTAAACCATCAAAATACATGCCTACTATTAAGGCCACTAAAGCCAATAATAAAGAAATACTATTAAATGATGAAATTGTTTTTAATGCATCTAGATCAATAGTGTAGTAAATGATACCAATTGACACAGCCAATAGTAAGAGAAACATAAAAATGCCTCTCTTCATCATTTTACTCATATCAAATCTCCATAATTAATTAGCTCAATATTATGTTGTCTAATATATAAATGCGTATGGTTGGAACATACAGCTTGTAATTCATCTTCCCAATGATAGCCCCATTTATATTGATTTCCAAGAAGCGTATTATTTAAACCTGGATGAATCATCAATTCATGAGTACCCGATTTTTTAGATACGGATTTTAATATACCCATTAACGTTTTCTGATTAATGTGTCCCCCATTTACCATACCCCAAAAATATTGTGTGGAATACATGCCGTTATCACGTATTGTAGGACGTGCTTTTGCAGCCACAGTAGATAACCCCACCTTACCTAACAATCGCACCGGAGAGTACATATAATTGACAAATAAAGAAGATTCATCTGGAATGCGTATAGCATTAATACCATACTGTTTAGCTTGCTCTATTACGATTGGTAGTACCGTCGGTAATACATGCATATGTTGATGACCATCAATATGCGTTACATGTAAACCAGATTCCATAATACGTTCCATTTGAGCGTGAATTTCTTTGCGCAATTCACTATAATTAATCTTTCCAGTATAAATTCGCTTCATAAAATCGATATATGTTTCTGGAAATACGCCTTCAGATGTAAGCAGAGATGATACTTCAGATGGATCACATACCGGTTTAAGTCCACCTACTAAGGCGATATGAACACCAATGCCCAACTTAGGGTTATTTTTTGCCATACTTATGGCTTCTGAAAAAGCTTCGCCTCCCGCTAATAGAGAGGTGCTCGTAATGATACCTGTACGATGACCATCAATGACGGCAGCATTAACTGCACTATGAAGACCAAAGTCATCTGCATTTACTATTAATTTGGACATAGTTTACTTCCTTTTCATAAAAAAAAGGGAGAACTTTGTTCTCCCACAAAGGATATATGTTATTGTACCAAATACAGAGCTATAAAATCAATACAAAAGCCCTCTACTTGTATACTAGTAGAGGACTTTCGATATACTTATAAATTTTTATCATAAATACATAATTCAACCCTAATATATTTTAATTAGCACATCAATTGTTCTTGTGCTTTATACATACATAGAGCTGCTGCCACACTCACATTTAAGGATTCTATATCTCCATACATAGGAATCATAATACGGTGTTTACATAGATTCATAACCTCTGGTGTTACACCATTCCCTTCATTGCCTAAAATCAACATACATCGTTTATCATAGGCCACCATATGGTATGGTTTTGAATTATCTAGGGCAGTTACATAGGTAGACATATTAGATTCTGCAATAAGATCATTAAGCATAGATAATGTAACATCTTCATAAACTGGTATTTTATGTAATGCACTCATTGTACTACGTACAGTCTTATCATTATATGGATCAACAGTACCTTTCATTAAAAATATCCCCTTCACACCTGCCGCTACAGCGGTACGTAAAATCGTACCTAGATTACCCGGGTCTTGTACGCCATCTAATGTAATATATACACCATCTTCAATAGAAATTGATTCCATACTATGTTTAGGTTTAGATACTATTGCAACGATACCTTGTCCATTTACGGTGTTATCAATTTTATCAAATACTGGATCTTGAGCAATATAAGTAGGTATCGATTGCATCGACTCTAAGGATAATAATGCCTCTATATTTTTATCTTTACATTTAGATTCGCGTATAACAATTGCTTTTATTACTCCCATAGTTGAAATATCACGAATGGAACGAATCCCTTCTACAATGTATTCACCATATTTACTACGATTTTTGCGTTGCCCTAGAGAAACTATATGCTTTATAGTTTTATTATCTTTAGATTGGATAAATTCCATGCTAACTCCCACTTTTTTGACGAATCCATAGATTATAAAAGGCGCCCTTTAACTCAATCAATTCGTTGAAAGAACCTTTTTCTTTTATTTTACCATATTCAATATAAACAATTTCATTGGCGTCTTGTACGGTGGATAGCCGATGAGCAATACTTACGATTGTTTTACTGCCACGGATATTTTCGATACTTGCTTGTATTTGTTTTTCCGTATGACTATCAATATTAGCAGTTGCTTCATCTAATAATAAAATAGGTATATTTCTTATTAATGTACGACCAAAGGCTAGTAATTGCTTTTGTCCATCTGATAATAAAGAACCTAAGTACCCAACAGGTGTATTATAGCCTTCAGGTAATTGTTCAATCATAGAATCTAAATTTACTTGTTTTGCAGCTTTTACCATTTCATCATGAGATATAGAGTTATCAAAAAGTGTAAGATTATCTTTAATAGAACCTTTAAATAAGTAAGCTTGTTGGAATACATAGCCCATTAAATGACGAAGTACAGAACTATCATATTTTGAAATATCAATACCATTAATGTAGATGGAACCCTTTGTAGGTTTATAGATACCCATTAGTAAGGACAATAATGTGGACTTACCACTACCGGATGGTCCTACAATACCAGTAAAATCACCAGCTTTAATATGTAAGGTGAAATCTTGTAATGCATAGACATCGTTATTCTCATAGGAAAACCAAACATGATCAAATTCAATTGATTCTACTGGAATCAGTTCCTTTGGAACTTCATCTACCATATTTCGCTCTTTTTCCTCTAATAATGGAACTAACCGTTCTGCACCAGCTAATGAACTTTGCAGGGAATTATATTTGTCTGCAATGTCCTTTAATGGTTGAAAGAATCGATCCATATATTGAATGAAAGCAAATACAGTACCTGCATCGGCTACAGAATCTACCAAATTAGTAGTAGTAAATATGACGATTAAAGCTACAAAAAACAAGCCATCAACGAGAGGTCTGAAAATAGAAAATGTTGTTACTTCAAAAAGACCGGCTTCTAAAAAACCTTTATTAACCGTATTGTAACGCTCCTCAATTTCTTTTTCACCGCTATAAGATTTGACAATGACTATGTAGTTTAATAGCTCTTTAATACTCGCATTAGAGGCAGCTACAGAACGGCGAACTTGACGGAATGCTTTACGAGAAAACTTTTGGAATACCCATATGATTACGCCCATGATTGGTAATAAAATCGTCATGATAATTGCTAACGGTACATTAATAGCATACATGAATCCTAAAATACCGATAATCATTAAGCCGCTACTCGCTAAATTCAATAGTACGTCTGTATATAAGGTACGAAGTGATTCTACATCATTAGTAATACGAGTTACCCAATTACCAATGGGTAATTTATAAAACTCATCATGGGACTTATGAAGTATCTTTTGAAATACAATGGCACGTATATTATAAATAATTTTTTGTCCAAAGCTTTTCAAAAAATAATTTTCTACAAATATACATAACACACTACCAATAATAGTAAGACCATATATTACAGCATAATATTCGATAACATTAATATCATTAGTAGCAAAGCCGAGATCAATAACTTGCTTAGTTATATAAGGTCTTAAAAGTAAAAGTACTAAATTGCCAGCTAGCGCAATGGTAGCTAATAATAAAATCCCCAAATAAGGCTTAATATACGCAGTTATATAGGAGAACAAAGCCCAATCATTTTTAAAATTACGCTTTTTCATTACTAGCCCCTCCTTTCTGCGCTTCATATAAGGTGTGATATAAGCCTTTTTTAGCTAATAATTCTTCATGAGTACCTTCTTCTACAATACGGCCCTCATCAAATACAAGGATTTTATCTGCTTTTTCTATAACCTCTAAACGCTGTGAAATGCACAATATAGTTTGTGCATTTACCGTATGTAATGTCTCTAAAATAGTATTTACTGTTACTGCATCTAAAGCTGAGAAACAATCATCTAATAATAAATATGGTGCATTTTTATAAAAACCTCTAGCCATATTAATACGTTGCTTTTGACCACCAGATAAATCATGTCCTTCTTCTGCAAGAGTATGTAAGTCATTATCTAATAGATTACCTAAATCTCTATATAGGTCGGCTTTTTTTGCAGCCACCTCTACGGATTCATGCATAGGTAATTCTTTACCAAATTTAATATTATCTTCAATAGTAGTACTCAATAAATAAGATTGAGTTGGCACATAAGCAATTGAGTTTCTAAGCTTAGATAATGGTATATCTGATATATCTTGATTTCCAAAATATATAGACTTAGGCGGACACTCTTGCAAACCAATGAGTAATTTAAAGAGAGTACTTTTACCAGATCCAGGTTTACCAACAATGCCTATAAAAGAGCCTTTACGAATAGTTGTAGATACTTGAGACAATGCATGACCTTTAGAATTTTCATAATTAAAATCTAAATATCGTATATTAATATCCTCAAGTGGTAATACTTCAGTTGAGTCATCAATTGACTCTATTGGTAGTCGTAAGAAATCGGTAATACGATCTAAAGATGCCAAGCCTTTTTGTACAATCGAAATGAGTCCCCCAAAGCCAATTAAAGGTCCTACGATTAGCATAATGAATGAATTGATAGTTACAAATTCACCTATGGACATTTGACCATTTACAGCTAGGTGACCACATATGAAAATACTGATACTAATACAAATAAACGGTGCAATTCTTGTTAACGGTGTTAGTACAGAATCTAATAAGGCAACCTCCATATTTTTCTTATAGTTCAATTTATTTATTTTTTCAAACGAGTCAGAAATAATACGTTCTCGATTAAAGGCTCTAATTACATCTATACCTTGGAATAATTCTTGCCCAAACTCTGTCATATCACTATAAGTAGCTTGAGCACTACGCTGTTTAGCACGTAATTTTCTGCCCAACACAAATATTGCAACAATGATGAAGAATACAGGTGTCATGATTTTAAAAGCTAATAGACCATCTATTTTTTGTATTAAAATAATAGATCCTACAATGGAATAAAATATAATATCCACCACGATCATTACACCTAAACCTAACGCTACACGAAGAGATGTAACATCATTTGTCATCAACGCCATAACTTTACCAGGTCCATTTGCCTCATAATATGTTGTTTTTATTTGTAATGCTTTTCTACACAAGATTTCACGAAAAAGGTACTCCATACGACGGATGGAACCAAGTAAGGTGCGTCGCGAAATAACTTTTAGAATCGTTATAATAATAAATAATAAAATAAAGTAAATAATATAATTGACTAAGCCCTCTTTATTGTGACTTAGAGTATCGATGGCATTACCAATGAATTGTGGAACAAATAAAAATGCTATATCAATAGCAATTAGCATAGTTAATCCGATGGCATACACCCAACCTTCTCGGCGGAAAAACTGCATAAATAGCTCTATAGGTTTCATAGGACCTCTCAGTTAAATTTCTATATTACAGGATTATCATTATTTAAATATACTCCTTATAGTATACACAATTTTTTCATATATCTTAATACACCTATACGTATATAATGTAGTTATAAGATATTTTCTTGATTGTGAAGCCAATGATATACTATTTATTCCCTAAAAAATACTATATCGAATTTTTTAGTTTACTTATGGTAATGTAAGTGTTATACTATGCATAGATACAAAACGTATCCTTACATAAATTAGAATTAAAACTCTTAGGAGGAATACAACATGGAAAAACGTACTGGCGTAGTAACATTTGCAGGTGGCCCTATCACATTGGTTGGTCCAGAAGTTAAAGTAGGTCAACAAGCTCCTGACTTCACAGTTTTAAGCAACGACTTACAACCTAAAACATTAAAAGATTTCGAAGGTAAAGTAAAAGTTATCTCCGTTGTTCCTTCCCTTGATACAGGCGTTTGTGACGCTCAAACTCGTTGGTTCAACCAAGATGCTACAGCACTTTCTGATGATGTTGTAGTATTGACAATCTCTATGGACTTACCTTTCGCTCAAAAACGTTGGTGTGGCGCTGCTGGCGTAGATAAAGTTATTACTTTGTCTGACCACAAAGACGCTTCCTTCGGTGAAAACTATGGCTTCTTGATTGAAGAACTTCGTCTTTTAACTCGTGGCGTAGTAGTAATCAACAAAGAAAATAAAGTAACTTATGTTGAATACGTTCCTGAAGTAACTCAAGCAGTTAACTTCGATGCTGCATTAGAAGCAATTAAAGCTGATATCTAATCCTTTGATATTCTCTTGATTATACTGTGGTGTAATCGTAAAAAGACCGTACGGTTGATCTGCACCCATTTTCTTGGACAGATATAATTAAGCTACTTTTTGGGAATGAGTTCGGTATTCTACCGGACTCATTCCTTTTAATTTGAGCTTAATGCGTTTTGTATTGTAATAATCAATATAATCTCTTAATTTGTTGATAAAATCTTCATAGGAAGTAAATTTCTCCAAATATAACAACTCTGATTTTAATAAACCAAAAAAATTTTCCATCACGCTATTATCCAAACAGTTTCCTTTTCGAGACATACTTTGGATGATAGCGTGATTTTTTAATGTCTCTTGATAACTACTATGCTGGTACTGCCAGCCTTGATCTGAATGTAAGATACAACCTTTGCTATCTGGCCTGTTTTTGAAGGCTTTATCTAGCATAGATAACACCTGTGTTAATACAGGTCGTTCTGATATTTCATAGGATACAATTTCACCATTATACATATCTAAGATTGGTGATAAGTAAACCTTACGCCCAAACAAGTGGAATTCTGTAATATCTGTGGTCCATTTTTGATCTGGCTTTGTTGCAGTAAAGTTTCGGTTAATAATATTAGGAGCGATTTTTCCTTCAGTACCTCTATATGAGCGGTATTTCTTTAGTCGAACTTTACATGTTAAGTTTTCTTCCTTCATAATTCGCATTACAACTTTATGGTTTATATGAATGCCTAATTTATGCAATGCTATTGTAATTCGACGATACCCATAACGACCTTTATTCATCGCCACAAGTGTGCGAATAGCCTCTCGTTCCTCTGCATATTTCTCTCCCTTTTTTATGCTAGCTAAACGTGCATAATATGTACTACGACTAATGCCAAAGTACTCGAGCATAAAATGAAGGGGGTATATTTTTCTTAATCTTTCGATGGCAATTGTTTGTGCTTTTTTTTTACAGCTCTATTAGGTTTAGCAATTTCACGCATTTCTTTCATAAAGTCATCGTAAAAAGACATTTCATATTTCAACCGAGCAATTTCAGCTTCTAGTTCTTTAATCCGTTCTTTGTCTGATTTAATACTTTGATCTTTTGTGGGAGGTATTAGTTCTTTCGATTTCATAGATGATCTACCTTTAGGTTTGGGGTACAACCCAAAAATTCCTTCGTCTAAATACCGCTTTTGCCATGCTGCAATTAGACTAGGGTTATCTAAATTAAATAATTCTGCTGTTTCATTAAAGGATAACTTATTCTTCCACCTAGTTTCAAGAACTTTACGTTTAAAATCTGCTGAAAATACTTGTTTACCAATTTTATGGGTCAAATTATGACTAAGTTTAAACTTGTGTAGCCAATTTCTTACAGTACTTTCTGGAACCTCAAGTTCTTTAGCAATTCTAAAGCGACTCCATCCTTTTTCAGAAAGATAAATAGCCTTTTCTTTTACTTCTTTTGAATATTTTGACATAAAAAAACTGCACCTCCAAAAATTGTGTCCAATTTTTGGGGTGCAGTTCAGGTGTACGGTCTTTTTTATGTGGTATAGTATTTAGATATTTATTGTAGGTGAATTATATATGTGGATACGTATTTCTAAATTATTATTAACTATAAAAAATATAGCTCTTGTTGGTGTAGGTATTGCACTTTGTATTGCCCTCATTAATACCTTAATTAGCCTAGGATTTATTACGTGGGCAAATATCCAAGGTTATAGCACTTACTATTTATTAATTGAAGAATTAATTACCTTCTTCTTATACTTTGAGTTTATTGCACTCATCGTAAAATACTTTAAAAATAACTTCCACTTCCCGCTTAATTTCTTTTTATATATTGGCATAACTGCAATTGTTAGACTGCTAATCATCGATCATGAATCGTCATATGATAATTTAATCTGGTCTGTTGCAATTTTTGTACTTGTATGTAGCTTAGTACTAGTAGAAAAGTTTATAGGACATAACGAGTAATAGCTTTAACGACTAAATTATAAAAAGTTAATATGAATAAAAGGGCTCCTACAAATGTAGGAGCCCTTTTTGAGTAATAGAATCAACCGATATTAGAAGATGTTTTTTGCATAGTTAGCATATTTAGCTTCTAATTCTTCCATTTTATCGTTCATTTCAATTTGCAATTGAGATGCTAAGTCATATTCACCAGAGTTAAGTGCATCGATTAAACGAGTGAATAAAGATTTACGATCATCGCTATCTTTAGCAAGATAGAAACGTAAGTCGTTAACTTCTGCAAAACGTTTATCATCTACACTATTACGGCTATCAGTATGAATAGCTACCATCTTACGAACTGTATCAAGATTATCCGGAATTAAGCGGTGAGCCAATACAAGTTTCCAACGTTTCAAAATAGATGCGATAAAGGAATCCATCAAATCTTTTGCGAATGCATTGCCTTGAGCTAATGTTTCAACTAATTCAGGATTGTTATGGTAACCTTTAATGTTTTCCCATACAGTGGCTGGTGCAACACCAAACATTTGATTACGTTCTTCTTGAGTGAAATCATCGAATACGTCTTTTTCTGTACGATATGCACGATTTGTAGCAAGATAATCAGCAGATTCACCCACTTCTTTGGAAAGCTCTGCTTCTAATTGTGCTTGTGTTTTACCAGATGTAATAGCATATTTCATACCATCAAATGCAGAGATGAAGATCAATGCTAATGCAGTATATGTATTTGTGTAAGGGTTTGGAGAACGTAATTCATAACGTGTAGCCATAGGATTATCGATATCACGAATCAAACCACAAAGGATTGTACGGTTACGGCTTGGTTCGGAAGGATCAGTACCTAAAGATGTAACGATACATACTGGAGCTTCGAAACCAGGTTTTAAACGATTTAAGGAGTCTGTTGTAGAACTGATAAATGGATTGATTGCTTCATAGTGTTTCAATAATCCCATGATAGCACCAATACCCAAGGAGCTAGCAGATTCTTTACGCATATCTTCTGGGCTAAACAAGTTTACAAGTTTACCAGATTTTAATTTAGCCATAACACCAAAGTGTGTATGTTCACCAGAACCAGCTACGCCAATAATAGGTTTTGCATTGAATGTTACATCAAGACCATTTTCACGGAACACTTCACGAACAATAATACGAGCTTGTAATTCATTATCTGCTGTTTGTAATGGGTTATTAGAGAATTTCCAGTCGATTTCTAATTGTTCTAGTACAACTGCTTCATGACCATCTTCATCAAGTTTAGCTTTAACGCCACCTACTTCTTTATGACCCATTTCTGCAACCATACCGTATTGGTCTAAGCGTTCAACTGCTTGTTCTAATGCAGTACGAACTGTACCATGTGTACGTTGCCAGTATTGTTCTTGTAATTTTTGAGATACAGATAATTCTTTTTTGGTAACTGTTCTAGATGGAGTTTTTACCCAGAATTCCAATTCTGTAGCAGATGTAAAGATAATGTCTACAACGTCATCAGCTTTCACATGAGGCATACCAGGTAGACCATGTTCTTTGATCAAGGATAATAGTTCTGCACGAACATAATCACAGCTGTTTTTTAAGATAGAACGAGAGTCAACATAACGGTAGTTATGCATCAAGAATGCAGGAATACGAAGTGTACCAGTTGGTAAACCTGTTGCTTCATCGATATTTTCATAGTTATAATCAACGAACCAGTTTACACTTGGGTCGCCCCACATATCTACACGTGCATTATTCAATGTGGCGATATTTGTAAGTACTACAGAAGAACCATCTGTTTGAACGGCACGACCTTCGAAGAATGCTTCATAATCATCAAAGAATGCTGCCATAGGAATTTTTTCATCTGTATCATTACCAGCTAAATCAATACCAACAAGAGATACAAATTTAATTTCTGGATGTTGTTCTAATAGAGCAAGAACACCTTCTTTACCATATTGACCTGCTGGAATGTAATACAATAAATCTTTAGTACTTGTCATAATGGTTCCTCCTAAAAATAAAAAGACTCCAACAAATAGATATATATTCCATATATCTAAAGTGGAGTCTTCGTTGACCAATTATTTTGTTGAACTCATAATATCATATAGTGAAAATATATGTCAATAACTTTCTATAGAATTTCATAATTCTCTTAACTATAGTTTTAAGAGTTCTATGTTAATGAATTAAATATACTAACTATATCAACTGTTTAATTAGCTATTTTACAATATATTATCCAAGTAACTCTTTAACGATATTATTAACTACTTTACCATCTGCACGGCCTTTAGTTTTAGGCATTACATGTTTCATAACATTACCCATATTTACAGCATCGCCACATGCTGCAATCGCTTCTTTTACAACAGTGCGGATTTCATCTTCACTCATTTGAGCTGGTAAATATTTTTGAAGCACAGCCATCTCTTCTTTTACATGAGAGATCAAATCTTCACGGCCAGCTTTTTCAAACTCAGTTAAAGAGTCTTGGCGAGTTTTCATTTCTTTTGCCAAAATACCAAGAATACCATTATCATCAAGCTCAACTTTATCATTGATTTCTGTATTTTTAATAGCACTATTAACCATTCGAATTACAGAAAGAGCCGTTTTACCTTCTTCACGCGCTTTCATAGCCGCTTTCATATCTTCTTTTAATTGATCTTTTAAGCTCATAGTTCCTCCTATTTTATATATAAAGAAACCCTAATTCTGGATTTCATGAAGCCATGAAAAGGCAGAATTAGGGTAATCATCTTATGCTCTGAATTTGCGTTTTCTTGCTGCTTCAGATTTTTTCTTTCTTTTTACGCTTGGTTTTTCGTAGTGTTCGCGTTTTCTTACTTCAGACAAAACACCCGCTTTTTGGCAGGAGCGTTTGAATCGACGAAGAGCACTTTCAAGCGTTTCGTTTTTACCGACTTTGATTTCAGACATCTATATCCCTCCCTCCAAAATAATCTCGGGAAGTGCTGATAATTTACATACGCACATATAATATTATATGTATAGGTATAGATGTTGTCAATATTTTCCGGTATATTTTATAGGAATTTTAATAAGTATTATAAAAAGAATACATTATACTCAATTTTAAGCTTCAGGCCAGCCCATTTCTTCGCCACCTAATAGATGTGCATGCATATGGAATACAGTTTGACCTGCTTTTGCGCCAGTATTAAAGATCAAACGATAACCATCTTTAGAAATACCTAGTTCTTTTGCTACATCACGTACAAATGGCAATAAACCTTCTACATAGTCTTCATTTTTTTCAGTAAGATGAGCAATGTTAGCTACGTGATTTTTTGGCACAATAAGAACATGTACTTTTTTTACTGGCTCAATATCATGGAATGCATAAAATTTATCGTTTTCTAATACTTTTTTAGATGGAATTTCACCATTGATAATTTTACAGAAAATGCAGTCACTCATACGATAACTCCTTATTCAATAATTAAATAATTATCTTCTAAACCTACAACAGTACCTCCGATTAGATCACCAATCTTATGTAATCCATCAGACTTTACTTTACCATTTACATACTCATTTGTTAAGCCCATATAATATCCATTCTCTTCTTTTTCGATGAGAATCTCACCAGGCTTACCAATGCGAGATTTTGCGTATGCTTCATAGCCAGATTGGCTAAGACCATTTAAAAGCGCTACACGAGTTTTCTTTACAGCTTCAGGTACTTGATCCGGCATAGTAGCTGCAGGTGTGCCCTCACGAATAGAGTATGGGAATGCATGAATATGGGTAAACCCAATTTCCCGTACTGTATTTAATGTTTCTTCAAAGTCTTCATCTGTTTCTTGCGGGAAACCTGCAATTATATCAGTCGTAATAGATAAATCTTTAATACGAGAACGCAAACTTGCAATCAAGTCTTTATATTCTTGCAATGTATAATGGCGTTTCATCAACTTTAATACATGATCAGAACCAGCTTGTAGTGGTAAATGTAAATGTGGACAAACACGTTTATTAGTAGCCATTAATTCTACTAACTCATCAGAAACCTCTACAGACTCAATAGACCCGAAACGAATACGATATAAATTAGGAATCTCTAATAAAGCTTTTACTACATCGGCTAATGTAGGGCGACCTGGCAATTCTACACCATAATTCCCCAAATGTATACCTGTTAATACAATTTCATGGAATCCATGGTCTACTAAACGTTTTGCTTCTTGTACAATATCATCTACTTTACGAGATTTTAATTTTCCTCGAGTATACGGAATGATACAAAAGGCACAGTAGTTATTACAACCTTCTTGAATTTTCATGAAAGCACGAGCTTTATCAGATTCATTACCATATAATGGCATTTCTTCAAAGTTAGACTCGTTCATAATATCTCTAACAGCATTGATTTGACGTTCTGTAGATTCTAATTGCTCTACTAGCTCAACGATTTTAGATCTATTATTGGTACCAATAACAAGGTTAACACCGTCAATAGCAGCAATCGCATCTGGATCAAGCTGAGCATAACAACCAGTAACGATTACATAAGCATCTTCATTTTGACGCTTTGCTTTCCGAATCAATTGACGGGATTTCTTTTCCCCCATATTGGTTACAGAACATGTATTAATTACATATATATCAGCTTTTTCATCGAAGTCTACTGCTTCGTAATTATTTTGTAAAAATAAACCTTTCATAGCATCTGTGTCATACTGATTGACACGACAGCCCAAGGTTGTAAAAGCAACGGTTTTCATTGCACCTCTCTATTCTTATTTAATTTATAGTTCTAATTCATATTGAATCATTGCTAATGATCCAATGGCAGCTGTTTCAGCTCGTAAAATAGTATTGCCCAGCGATACTGATTTGCCACCACTCTCTATAATAGCATTGATTTCCTTCTCTTGATAGCCCCCCTCTGGACCAACACAGATTAGAATATCAGTTATAGTTTGATTAGTGTGTACTGATTGTAGTGCAGTCTTAATAGTATGACCATCTTCATTTTCATAAGCTACTAATTTTAATGCGTCAGCTTCGATTGTTAATACTTGTAAAAGCGTTTCACCTACTACAAGTGTGGGCAGTTGATTGCGTCCACACTGTTGGGCTGCTTCTAGCATAATTTTTTCCCAACGACTGACTTTTGATTGTAGTTTCTTATCATCATATTTAGCTACACAGTTTCCCGTAGATACAAGATAAATGGTATCTACATTTAACTCCGTCGCCTTTTGTAATACCCATTCTAACTTTTCGCCTTTCAATAAGGATTGAACTAGAATAGTTCGATACGACGATACATCAGACGCTACATATTCAATAAGTTTTGCTTGAGCCTTGCCATCCACTTCTTCTGTAATTTGGTATGTACCACAACGATTATCACTACCCGTTACAATGATAGGTTTCTCAATATTATGACGAAATACATGTAACACATGATGTGTCACATCTTTCGGTAATTCTATTCTTTCATCTAATGGTGTAGGAATAAAAATCTTTTTCATCGCTTTTCTAGCGCAAATGTATGCCAAGGCCCTGCAATGCGCTCCTCAATAATATGCCAATCAGCCTTAATATATGGCATAATCTCATCATACCGATCATCTATAATGCCACTAATAATTAAGATACCCTTATCCTCTAGTTTTTTACCAATTTGAGGTAATAGTATTTTAAGTGGATCCACTGTTAAGTTAGCTAAAATTAATTGGGCAGTATCATTGAAATCACTATCCAAATTACCACAAATAATCTCTGCAGATACATGATTATTCTCACAGTTAATACGAGCTTGATTGGCAGCATATTCCTCAATATCAATCCCAACCAAATGCTTGATCCCTAAATGTGCTGCTACCAATAAGAGAATACCCGTTCCTGTACCAATATCTAAACAAGTAACTTGATTAAGATCCATGGATTCACAATAAGATTTCAATAGTTCGGCACATGTACGTGTTGTCTCATGAGAGCCAGTACCAAAGGAAATATCGGAATCGATTTCTATAATTGTTTTATTGTGGACGTTATCATATTCTTGCCAAGCAGGTTTAATAATTAAATTAGGTAGAATTTCTGTAGGTTCAATATATTGCTGCCAAGAATTGAGCCATGTAGATTCATCTAATATATTTGTATCAACGGATGTGACACTAATATTTGCTTCTGTAAGACGTTTTTCTAAGTCTGACTTAATTGTATTAGAGTCCAATGATGGATCTGCATACATAGTTAATTGAATCAAATTTGGTTGATTTTCTACATCTTCTTCTATAATTCCATTGTCTGCATAATCGTCAAAAAGAGTAGTCACCTCATCGGTGGCTACTCTTTCACAGACAATGGATACTTCTATCCACTGCATATATGCTCCTTTATAGGGAATGTGACGGAACAAACCATTCCTTCACATGAGCTGTTCATTTAGTCAAAACGTCCTTAATTTTTTCAAAAAGACTTTTGCTCACTTGTAAATTATTTACATCTTCGTTACTTTCGTTTGCAAAGCGTAATAACAACTCACGTTGAGTATCTGTCAACTTCTTAGGCGTTTGAACAGTTACCACAATATGTTGGTCCCCTCGTTGCTTAGGGTTACGCAAATATGGAATACCTTTGCCCTTTACGCGGAATGCCGTTCCCGTTTGAGTACCTTCTGGGATCTTTAACTCTACTTTACCATCTAAGGTGTTAACTTGTATAGTAGCACCTAATGCAGCTTGAGCAAAACTAATATTTACACGGCTAATAACGTCATTACCATTTCGTTCAAATTCCTTATGAGGACGAACAAAGATATATACGTAAAGGTCACCCTTAGGACCGCCCAAAATACCTGGTTCCCCTTCATTAGCTACACGTAAGCGAGAACCGCTGTCTACGCCAGCTGGAATCTTGATAGAAATCTTGCGCTTAGCAAGCATTTCACCAGTACCACGGCATTTAGAACAAGGTTTTTCAATGCTTTTACCAGTACCATGACAACGAGAACAAGTGCGAACGGATTGCATACGTCCAAATGGAGTATTTTGAATAACCGCTTCTTGACCAGAACCATGACAGTTTGGACAAGTATCGACACGAGATCCTGGTTCACCACCAGTACCATGACAGTGATCACATTCTTCATGACGATGCACTTCTATTTCCATAGATTTACCAAAGGCTGCATCTTCAAAGGAAATATCAATATCTTCGCGCAAGTCATTGCCTTTTTGAGGGCCTTGTTGTTGGCGACCACCGCCAAACATGCCACCAAAAATGTCGCCAAAGATATCACCAAAGCCGCCAGCTTGACCACCGAAACCGCCAAAGCCTCCTTGGAAACCACCGGCGCCAGCGCCGCCTCCTTGTTTGAAGGCGTCGTGGCCGAATTGGTCATATTGAGCTTTTTTAGTTTCGTCAGACAATACTTCGTAAGCTTCGTTCGCTTCTTTAAACTTTGCTTCCGCTTCCTTAGGATTATCTTTATTTACATCTGGATGGTATTGGCGTGCCTTTTTACGGAAGGCCTTTTTGATTTCATCTTGAGAGGCATTTTTACTGACCCCTAAGATGTCATAATAATCACGTGCCATTAGTTACCAACCCTTCTTATTTCTTATCGTCATCCACTACTGTGTAATCAGCATCAACTACATTGTCATCAGATTTTGTTTGTTGTTGACCTTGCTCTGCACCACCAGCTGCTTGTTGAGCTTGTTGTGCTGCTGCATACATTTGCTCAGCTAATTTATGTAATGGTTGTTCCAAAGCTTCACTGTCTTTTTTGATATCTTCGATGTTGCCTGCTTCGATAGATTTTTTCAATTTATCTTTTGCTTCTTCAACTTCTTTCAACAAAGCTGTGTCGCCTTTACCATCAAGTTCTTTCAATGCTTTTTCAGCTTGGTATACCAAGGAATCTGCATTGTTTTTAACATCTAATTCTTCTTTTCTAGCTTTATCTTCTGCTGCATGTGCTTCAGCCTCTTTAACCATGCGATCGATTTCGTCTTCTTTTAAACCGCTAGAAGAAGTGATTGTAATTTTTTGTTCTTTTTGAGTACCCAAGTCTTTTGCTTTTACATGTACGATACCATTAGCATCGATGTCGAATGTTACTTCGATTTGAGGAACCCCACGAGGAGCTGCTGGAATACCATCCAAGTTAAAGCGACCCAATGTTTTATTATCTGCTGCGAACTCACGTTCACCTTGTAATACATGGATATCTACAGATGGTTGATTATCTGCTGCAGTGGAGAAGACTTGAGATTTAGATGTAGGAATTGTAGTGTTACGATCGATAATACGTGTGAATACACCACCCATTGTTTCAATACCAAGAGACAATGGAGTTACATCAAGCAACAATACGTCTTTTACTTCACCTACTAATACACCACCTTGAATAGCAGCACCAATAGCTACACATTCATCAGGGTTAACGTTTTTAGTTGGTTCTTTACCCAATACTTTTTTAATAGCATCTTGTACAGCTGGAATACGGCTAGAACCACCAACTAACAATACTTTATCGATATCGGATGCAGATAAACCAGCATCGTTCATAGCTTTACGAGTAGGTTCGATAGTAGCTTGTACCAAATCAGCAGTCAATTCTTCGAATTTAGCACGAGTCAATGTTACATCCAAGTGTTTAGGACCTGTAGCATCAGCTGTGATGAATGGCAAATTGATATTTGTGCTAGCTACGCCAGACAATTCAATTTTAGCTTTTTCAGCAGCTTCTTTTAAACGTTGATCAGCTAATTTATCATTGGATAAATCGATACCAGTTTCTTTTTTGAATTCTTCAATAAGGTAGTTCATAATGCGTTGGTCGAAGTCATCGCCACCAAGATGGTTATTACCAGATGTTGCCAATACTTCGAATACGCCATCGCCAAGTTCAAGGATAGATACGTCGAATGTACCACCACCAAGGTCAAATACAAGAACTTTACCATCTTCATCTTTATCTACGCCATATGCAAGAGCAGCTGCTGTAGGTTCGTTGATGATACGAAGTACTTCAAGACCTGCAATCGCACCAGCGTCTTTTGTAGCTTGACGTTGAGCATCTGTAAAGTAAGCAGGAACTGTAATAACAGCTTGTTTAACAGGCTCGCCCAAGTAAGCTTCTGCATCAGCTTTGATTTTTTGAAGAATCATTGCAGAAATTTCTTGAGGAGTATAAGATTTACCTTCTACAGTTACTTTGTAGTCAGTACCCATGTGACGTTTAATAGAAATGATTGTGTTTTCTGGATTGGATACTGCTTGACGTTTAGCCAATTGACCTACTAAACGTTCGCCATTTTTTGCAAAACCAACAACGGAAGGAGTAGTACGAGCGCCTTCTTGGTTAGTGATAACCGTAGGTTCGCCGCCTTCCATAACCGCAACACAAGAGTTTGTAGTACCTAAATCAATACCAATTACCTTTGCCATAATATATGCCTCCTAAAACCTTTATAATCTATTCAACAACTTTTACCATTGCTGGACGAATACAACGACCATCAACAGTATAGCCAGTTTGTAATACTTCACATACCGTATCAGATTCATATTCATCTGACGGCACTCGCATAATCGCTTGATGGAAATTTGGATCAAATGGTTTACCTACCGCATCGATAACGGCTAAACCATGTTTAGATAACATAGCCATCAAATTTTGATGGATCATGATAAATCCATCAAGGAATACCTTTGCATCACCTTCCACTGGGCTTTGAACAGCTCGTTCAAAGTTATCTAATACAGGAAGTAGATCTGTAAGTACATCCCCTTTAACATATCCTGCAAGTTGCTCTTTTTCTTGATTAGTACGACGTTTGAAGTTGTCGAAGTCCGCTTGTAAACGCTTATAGCGATTATCAAAGTCTGCTTTGAGCTCCTCTAATACTTGAGCTGCGTCCGCCACAACTTCTTCAGCTTCCTCAACAGCTGGCGTCTCTACATTTGTAGTTTCCACTGTTTCGTCAACTGTTTCTTGTTTAATGTCTTGTTCTTCAGCCATTATATGCCCTTTCTATTTTTGTTCTTTTACCATAGATTCCATTATATGTTTCATATGAGACAACATGCCAATGATACGACCATATTCCATTCGTGTCGGTCCTAGAATAGCAAGAGTACCGATAGGTTGATCTTGATTTGTAAAATCAGCTTGTACTACACTCATCGATTGAAGTGCTTCGGTATCATTTTCATTGCCAATCTTTACCTTTACAGGTGTAGGTGAATCATCCTTTAATAGTTGCCCCAATTGATTTTGTTCTTCCACTAATGAAAGTAAGGGTTGTACCTTTTCAACAGACTTAAACTCTGGTTGATTTAATAACTCTGTGGTACCTACAGAATAGAACAACTTACGTTTATTAATTGCTCGTAATAATGTTTCTGAAAGGATCATCAAAATCCCTTGTGGACCTTCCATATGAATCAAAAGTGTTCCTAACGCTTCAGCCGTTACATGACCAATACTTATATTCTGTAAAGCATTGCTAAATTGCATAGCTAAACTTTGTAATACATCAGGCGAAACGCCTTCAGTAAAGTACATTAATTCATTATCAAGAGCACCAGTCTCTGTAATAACAACCATGACAGCTTGATGTGAATCAAGGGGCAATACATGAATGTATTTGATTAATGCTCTATCATGGGCTGGAGCTAAGAACAAACTCATACTATGGCTCACTTGTGATAATAATTTAGCCATATTTAAGAAGAGCTCACTGGTAGATCCATTAGAATGTTTCCATAACATTTCAATTTTCTCAGCATCCTGTAATGGAACAGGTTGTTGACTCAACATAGAATCAACATATAAGCGATAGCCTTTAGCTGAAGGAATACGTCCCGCCGATGTATGAGGTTGCTCCAAATAGCCTAACTCCTCTAAATCGGACATTTCATTTCGTACTGTTGCAGGACTAATACCAAGATTATAATTCTTTGCAATCGTCCTGGAACCTACAGGTTCAGCAGATTTAACGTAGTCTTCAATTATGGCTCGCAAGATGCGCTGTTTTCTTTCATCCATAATGACACCTCTTGTTAGCACTCATAAACTTTGAGTGCTAATCGCATGTATAATATTATCACATAGGAAAAAATTGTCAAGCAAAAAAATCCTTAAAAAGTCAAATAATATCTATTTAGTCAAAAAGACAATTGAATATTTTAAATTAATTAGTCAAAAAATCAAAGTGTAATAATAAGAAAACACTTATACTATCTACATTTATGTCATATTCTAAAATCTAAAAAGTAGAATATGATGGTCTAATAAAATTTTTATTATTAAAACCATAAAATAGTATAAGTGTTTATATGTAATAATTTTATTGTTACTAAAATTCGGAGAAAAACTAATCACTCTCTAGATAAACGTACAGATTAAGAACTATAAAACCATTTGCACTAAAAATATAGCAACTTATAGTTCTACACCTTCTAAGGGATTACCTAGGCGTTCTAATAGTTTTCCCATACGCTCACGGGGCTCGCCATGTTCTGCATACCAATCTACTAAGATATCTACAGCTTTTTTGGATTGCTCAACAGTAAGCTTTCTAGCCAAAATTTTACCAGCCTCTGGTCGCATTCCCGTATTGCCACCAACAGCTAACATGAAACCTTGGGATGTTCCAATAAAAGCAATATCTTTTACCATTGCATCTGGGCAGTTACGACCACAGCCACTAATTCCAATTTTGCACTTGTGAGATGTTTTTCGGCCGTAATGTTTTCTCTCTACATAATCAGCCAATTCTTTAGTTTCCATTTGGCCATTTTTACAGTATCCTTTACCTACGCAAGCAATTAAGGAATTAACACCTCTATGAATAACAGTGGTTACACCTTCTGGTAATTCAGAGATAAGTTTTTCCTTATCGTCTTTTTCAATACCTGTAATTTGTATACCTGTTACAACATGACGGAAGGATCCTCCATATTTTTCAGCTAATTTTATGCATGCCTTCATTTGATCTAAAGTAAATTCGTTATGTAAACCGTGTAATATGACAGATGTCTTCATCGTTCCTCCTCAAATCTAGCATGCTTATTCATCATCATCCTATTTATACTAACATATTAGATTTTGAGATACTGTGAGAAATTACTCTCGAATAAATTGACTAAATACATAGTTACCATGCTTAGCCCCTTCAGAACTCAAATGATAACTACCATTTTGATACTCTAATAAGCCTTTAGTAACCAAATCTTCTAATATATTACCAAATAAATTATGAACAGATACACCAAATCTATCCTCAAATTTTTGCTCATCAAGGCCCCACTTAGTGCGAAGCGCTAAGAAGCAAAAGTCCTCTTGCGCTCGCTCTACAGTAATCATCTCCGTATCGATAGTAGGCATAGTGTATCGATCAACAGATTGTATATAAGGCATTACATTTCGATTGTTACTGCGGCGAATACCATCATAGAAGGAATGAGCTCCAGCACCAAATCCTAAGTAGTCTACATAGTGCCAATATTTTAAATTATGACGACTATAGGAATTACCCTTAGCGAAATTGGAAATTTCATATCGTTCAAAACCTAGTTCTTTTAAGCCTTCCATCATCGTATCATACATGGATTCATCAATACTTTCACTAGGAATAGAAATGAGATTCTTTTGTACTAGATGGTATAAATAGGTTCCTACCTCCACCTGTAATCCATAAGTAGAAATATGATTTATAGGCAAATCTTTTACAATCTCTAAATTACGCTTTATGTCTTCTAAAGACTGTCTAGGTAATCCATAGATCAAATCAATATTGATATCTGTAAAGCCAGCCTCTTTAGCATCATATATGGCTTGTTTTGCCTTTTCTCCATCATGACTGCGATGCAACATGGTAAGTGCCTTATCATCAAAGGTTTGAACGCCAAAACTAATACGATTAAAACCTAGTTTAACTAACTTAGTTAGATACTGTAGATCTACTTCCCCAGGATTAGATTCGATAGTCATATGACAATCATCAGTAATTGTAAAAGTGCTTTTAATTTTATCAAGAATCATCTTTAGTTGTTGAATTGATAATTCAGTAGGCGTACCACCACCAAAGTAAATGGTATCAATAGGTCTAGATTTCGATTCTGGGTGTTCTGTAACCCATAGATCTATTTCTTGTACTAATGCATATACATAGGTTTCGTAATAATCTTGTAGATTTTGATAGGCAGGAAAATCACAATACATACATTTCTGTTTACAAAAAGGGATATGGACATACAAGCCCATATCCCCAAGTGTAGACAGATTCAGGGTATTAGAATCTGTTTTCATTATATTAGTCCTCAACCTTGAGAATAGCCATGAATGCTTCTTGTGGAATCTCTACAGAGCCCACTGACTTCATACGTTTCTTACCGGCTTTTTGTTTTTCTAAGAGTTTACGTTTACGAGAAATATCGCCACCATAACATTTTGCTAAAACGTCTTTACGCCAAGCCTTTACGGTTTCACGAGCCACAATTTTCGTGCCTACCGCTGCTTGAATTGGAATTTCAAACATTTGACGAGGAATCAATTCTTTTAATTTTTCAGCTAACGCACGACCACGTGTAGCAGCACGGTCTTTATGTACGATAATAGACAATGCATCTACTGGATCACCATTTAACAGAATATCCATCTTAACCATTGGAGATTGTTTATACCCAATCAACTCATAGTCAAGAGATGCATAACCCTTGGTAGCAGATTTCAATTTATCAAAGTAGTCGTAAATAATTTCACTCAAAGGCAAGTGATACACAACAGATACACGTGTTTCATCCAAATATTCCATGGATTGATATTCACCACGTTTATCTTGAGATAACTCCATAATAGTACCAACAAAGTCTTTAGGCACAATTGTAGTAGCTTTTACATATGGTTCTTCAATGTAGTCGATTTCTGTAGGAGGTGGTAATTTAGCAGGGTTATCCACTTCAAGCATTTCTCCATTCGTCTTATAAACCTTGTAGTTTACAGATGGAGCTGTTGTAATAAGGGATAAGTTATATTCACGCTCTAACCGTTCTTGAATAACATCCATATGTAGCAGACCAAGGAAGCCACAGCGGAAACCAAAACCCAATGCTAAAGATGTTTCAGCTTCATATTCTAAAGCAGCATCATTAAGCTGTAACTTTTCTAATGCATCACGAAGATTTTCATAGTCCTTAGAATCTGTTGGATACAAGCCACAATATACCATAGATACGGCTTTACGATAGCCTGGTAATGGTTCTGGTGCAGGATTATCAGCTAATGTTACCGTATCACCTACGTGACAGTCTGCTACATTCTTAATACTTGCCGCAATACAACCTACAGAACCACATGGTAATTCCTGGACAGGCACAAGATTTGGAGTAAAGATACCGAGCTCAGTTACATCAAAATCCTTATTATCATGCATCATGCGAATCGTATCTTTTGCTTTAATAGTACCTTCTTTTACGCGCACATAAGCAATAGCACCTTTATAGGCATCAAAGCGGCTATCAAAAATCAATGCTCTTGTTGGTTCATCAGATTTATCTGGTGGTGCAGGCACCTTATTTACAATGGCTTCTAAAATATCTGGAATGCCAATGCCAGATTTAGCAGAACATAATACTGCTTCTGATGCATCTAAACCAATGATATCTTCGATTTCATGTTTAACCCGTTCAGGATCGGCAGAAGGCAAATCTATTTTGTTGATAACAGGAATAATTTCAAGATCATGTTCTAAAGCGAGATACACATTAGCCAACGTTTGAGCCTCTACACCTTGTGCAGCATCTACTACTAGTAATGCACCTTCACAAGCAGCAAGAGAACGAGATACTTCATAGCTGAAATCCACATGGCCAGGAGTATCGATAAGGTTCAAAGTATACTCTTCTCCATCTTGTGCTTTATACAAAATGCGAACAGATTGCGCTTTAATAGTAATACCTCGCTCCCGTTCTAAATCCATAGAATCTAGAACTTGAGCCTCCATTTCTCGTTTTTGTAATGTGCCAGTATATTCAATTAATCTGTCGGCGATGGTAGATTTACCATGGTCAATATGAGCTATAATACAGAAGTTTCTAATCTTTTTCGTTGACATACTATGTAAACAAGTTCAAGGAACTTGTATTCTCCTTTCTAACATACGCGATCGATAACAGCACCTCCTAATAGTTGAGTGCCATTATAAAAGGCTACGGACTGACCTGGTGTAATAGCCCGTTGTGGTTCTTCGAAGATAACTTCCATCGTATCATCATCTAAGATACGTGCAGTACAAGGTGAAGGATTTGCTGCATAGCGAATTTTACCTTCTGCTTTTAATTCTTTATGAATTGTATCATCCAAGAAATTATAGAACTTACAAATCATACGATTCGTAAAAAGTCGATCATTAGGACCTACAATAACTTCATTGCGTTCACCATTAAAGCCAATTACATATAATGGATGTTTATATGCAATCCCTAGGCCCTTACGTTGGCCTATAGTGTAGTTAAATAAACCATTATGCTTACCTAATACCTCACCATCTTCAGTAACGATATTACCAGACTTTGGTTTATCTTTCATTTCTTCTACTACAAGCTTTTGATAGTTCCCATGAGGCAAGAAGCAAATATCTACACTATCTGGTTTTTTAGCTACTGGCAAATCATATTCAGCAGCTAATTTACGTGTTTCAGTCTTACATTGTCCACCTAGTGGGAACATGAGGTGACTCAAAATGCGTTGGTTCATATTGTACATAACATAGCTTTGATCTTTGGTAGGATCAACGCCTTTATGTAATTCATATAAACCAGTTTCTTCATTATAATTAACCTGTGCATAATGGCCAGTAACCATATGTGTGGCACCAAGTTCAAGGGCTCGATTGAGCATCAAATCAAATTTGATATTTTTATTACAGAATACACAAGGATTTGGTGTACGACCATAGGCATATTCTTTTACGAAGTAATCTACTACATTATCGTAGAATACATCACGAGCATCAATAACATGATGCTCAATACCAAGAAAATCACACATCTTCTTAGCATCTGTTACAGCGAGAGGCACTGAATCATAAGGTGTACCACTCACCCACAGCCATAGGGTAATACCAAATACTTTATAGCCTTGTTTTAGTAGCATTGCAGCAGTTAAAGAACTATCTACGCCGCCACTCATAGCTACAGCGATAACTTTTTCCATACTTTCTCCTTTTAATGATCTCTTGATCATAAAACTAATCAGGGTGAAAGCCTGACGTGTAAAACACTAGTTCGGTGTAAAAGTCCGAGTAGTATTGCTATGAAATTATAGCAACTTATATTATAGCCTAGAATTAGGTACATTGAAAAGATTTGAAATAAAAAGAATCCCCTTCATCAAAAGAAAGAGATTCTAATTATTATCTATGTTTTAAAAGCTCTTCAGCGGCTCCTAGAATACCGAGCATAGAATGCTCAAATACTAAGCCACCTTGCATGAAAATCGTATATGGAGGACGAACAGGACCATCTGCACTTAATTCAATAGATGAGCCTTGTACAAAAGTACCACCGGCCATGATGATTTTATCTTCGTACCCAGGCATATCACCAGGAATAGGATGTACGTGAGCATCTACAGGGGAATATGCTTGCATACCTACACAGAAGTGCTCCATTTCTTCTCCATTTTTTAAATTGATAGCTTGGATTAAATCATAGCGATCAGCATTTACCTTAGGGAAGACATCATATCCTAATAATTCACCTACTGCAGCTGTATATACAGCCCCTTTAAGAGCTTGTAATACTACATGAGGAGCCATAAACAACCCTTGGAAGAATAAACGGTAACCCGGCGCATAAGAGCCCATATGATCACCAAGTCCTGGAGCAGTCAGTTGGTACGCTGCATCTTCAACTAAGTCTTCACGACCTACGATGTAGCCACCTGTTGGTGCTAAGCCGCCCCCTGCATTTTTAATGAGCGAACCAGCCATAATATCTACACCAGCTTCTAAAGGTTCTTGCAGTTCTGTAAACTCACCATAACAATTATCTACAAAACAAATAGTATTCGAATTTTTAGCTTTTACGGCATCTACAATAATCTTAATATCTGCAATAGATAATGGTTCACGCGTACTATAACCACGAGAGCGTTGAATCACTACTACTCGCGTATTATCATTAACAGCATTAGCAATGGCTTCTACATCATAGGTATTGTCCTTTAACGGTACCTCAGTATAGGTAAACCCCTTTTCTACGAGAGATCCACGCACTTCACGAGATGCACCGATAACAGATTGCATCGTATCGTAAGGAGCCCCAACTGCATAGATAAATTCAGTCCCTTTTGAACCATTCCCCATTAAAGAAATCAAAGTTGTTGCTAGTGCATGAGTACCAGAAACAAAATGGGGACGAACAATGGCTTTTTCACCTTTAAATACATAGGCGAATACTTCATCTAACTTCTCACGGCCCACATCGTTATAACCATAACCAGTAGTACCTGTAAAATGATAATCAGATACTTGACACTCTTTAAAGGCTTCTAATACCTTTTTTGTATTGGCTAATGCAATAGGTTCAAACTTTTTAAATTCAGGTTCAGCCATCTCAAGGGCTTTACTACGTATTTCTTCTAATGTCATGCTAATCCTTCTCTACGAATTAATTCCATAGCTTTATTAAATATAAAATCTTTAGATGTATTATTATCAATATGAATCCATTCAATATATGGCATGCGCTTATACCAAGTGATTTGTCGCTTGGCAAAATGACGAGTATTTTTCTTAATTAAATCGCGGCATTCATCGAGGCTAATACTACCATTCATATATTCTACAACCTCTTTATAACCAATCCCCTTAAAGGCTTGGCAATCTGGATTTACTCCAGACTTAATGAGTTGTTCAACCTCTTCAATTAAACCTGCATCAAACATCATATCAACGCGTAAATTAATGCGCTCATATAACTGATCACGATCTCTCATAAGACCAATAACAGGCCCTTTATAAGATATACCATCTTTAGTCTGATTACGTAACGAATCTACATCACCATGATGCAATATTTCAATAGCTCGATACAAACGATGCTTATCACTATATTGAATTTCTATATTATGTTCTTTTCCTAATGTGAAAGCATATTCTCGTAAACCATCAATACCTTTGGCATTAAATAGCCCATCTAGCTCTGATCGTAAACTTTCATCAGGTTTAACGTCATTAAAGTTATAGCTCTCTAATAATGATTGAACATATAACCCTGTACCACCAGACAGAATAGGTAGAATATTCCTATCATTTAATCTACCAATTATCTCTTTTGCTTGATTTTGGAAAATAGATACTGAATATGAATCATTTGGTTCTAATATATCGATAAGATGATGTTTTACCCGGTTAAGTTCATCCACCGATGGTTTGGCGGTACCAATATTGAGTTGTTTATATACTTGGTAAGCATCACCAGAAATAACCTCAGCATGTAGCTGTTCTGCTAAGTCCAAGGTAAGATCTGTTTTTCCTACCGCCGTTGGTCCAACAATGGTAATTAAGGGATTCACATTAACTCCTTCATATATACTCCATAGCCTATACGACTATATTTTCCGCCCACCCATTGATGCGGTGGATAGTTTTGAAAGACCGAACTAAATGGTCGTTCTTTAATAATAACACCATACGTGGCAACACGCATAGCCTGTGCCATGATTTTATCCTCTATATGACTTTCCACAGTATGTCCCCGAAGAGGTTTGAATTGAGGACTTTCCTCTACAGGAACTTCAAACATAGGATCAAAATAAATAATATCAATACTATTGTCAGGTAAGTTTGGTAAATAGTGTTCAAAGGTATCATAATTTACTTTAATACGTCTCAATGCATTTGTTACACTATCGTCACTATGAATATAATGAGCTAAACCATGACTAGTGGCAAGCCATATAGGTAAAGACCCTTCTAGGCCAGTTATTTGAGCCTGTGGGTAACCATAACTCACTACAATACTGTCACTACCAAGGCCAATTGTACAGTCTAAAAACGTAAATTTATCTCTATTAGATAATCCTTTTTTATCTAATATGACATGTACCGCATTAACGAGATGATCGCCTTCACCGCGTTGTAAACGTAATATACGTAATTGAGCCATAGACAAATGAAAGGTATGTTGTTGATTTTCTGGGAAATGAATAGTTAATCCAGAACCAGCAAGAACCGCAATATATTCGCATTGATACTTACCGAATAAGGCTGGTATCGATGTTTTACCTCGTTTAATATATGTCATATGCATAGAGGAAGCCAGTGCTTTGGCTTCCTCCTGAATGACCTCATTAGATTTTTGAGATGTGGTTAGTATATTCATATTAAGACCGTAAGAATAATTTACCTAATTCATCAGGTGTAAACTTGATTATCGTTGGACGGCCATGAGGACATACGTACGGTTTCTCAGTACTAAAGAGATCCTCAATTAAGGTAGTCATTTGATACATATTTAAATTATGACCTGCCTTAATGGCCCCTCTACAAGATGCATACGCTAGCATTTCATGACGTAACTGAGCCTTAGTAGGCTGTTGATGTTCGTGTAAGTAAGAGAATACATATTGGAGAATTTCAAAAGCCTTTGACTCTACTAAATCTACAGGCGCCCCTACTAATTTTATTTTCGTAGGACCACCTAACTCTACATCAAAGCCAAGATCTAGTAAGGTTTCTCGCTCTTCCTCTACCAAATTCATTTCATCATCTGTAGCCTCACTATATTGAGGCACAAGGATAGATTGCATAGGAATGGATTCAGAAGACTTACAAAGCTTATCATATCGTACACGTTCATGAGCTGCGTGTTGGTCTATTATGTAGAGATCATCACCCTTTTTAGCCAAAATATAACAAGAAGCGACTTGCCCCATAGGTAAGAATCCAGAATTTTGAATAGTACGCTCCTCTGTATTTTCTTTACGAATATCCTGAGCTAAAGACTTAAATTTATCAACGTCTTCCTTCGTATAACTAGTATATTCAGTAGGAACAGCATCGAAGCTTTCGTCTGTAAAGGACGACTGTTCATAAGTAGCCTTTGGCGGAGGTGGTGTAAAACCCTTAGTTTTAAGACTCTCTACAAACTGTGTAGTCTCACCGCGCATGACTTCGTATCCTTTAGTACGGCGACTACCAAATACTTTGTCATAATCTACCGCAGTAGCTATATGCTCAGCAGACTGCATCTCATCTTGTACAACAGAAGGTATTTTATACGAATCATATGTACTATTGCCATGATGAGATAAACTACTATAAGAACTAGAATTAGTAACTGTATCATTACTGTTAGTATTTACGTCATTACAATTGGTTTCATTATTACGGAAATCAGCTCCATTATTAATTGTGCCATTTATATAAGAAGATGATTCTCGTTCGTATCGCTCATGTAGAGGATTATTTAAGGCGTTTAAAATACCATGATAAACAGCTTTAAATATAATCTTATCATCTGAGAATTTTACTTCACTCTTTCGTGGATGAACGTTAATATCAACCATACCAGCAGGTACAGTAATATTAAGTACCACTAAAGGATGACCGTTTTTAGGTAACAATGCATGGTAAGCATTATCGATAGCCTTCATTATTGTTTTATCGGAAATAACACGGTTATTAACGATAATAGTTTGCCAAATTCTTGTACTTTTAAGAAGGGTAGGTTTACTCACTACACCATCGATATAAATAGAGTCACTTTCATAAGCAACAGTGAAAATATCATCTTTCGTTTTATAGCCATATAATGCGGCTACCGTATCACCAATATTGCCGTTTCCAGGAGTAATAATAGCCACACGATCATCTACGATGAGTTTAAAAGAAATATGTGGGTTACTAAGAGCTAATTTGCCTACAATATCTTGAATTTTAGAAGATTCTGTACGCTCTGATTTCAAGAATTTGCGACGGGCTGGCGTATTATAGAACAAATCTCTTATTTCAATAGTCGTACCCGGTGCAGCACCATAAGGAATACAATCGGTGAACGTACCACCATCTACGGTAATACGAGTACCCAAATCAGAGTCAGCTTTACGTGTAGTCAAAGAAAAATGAGACACTGAGGCAATACTAGCCAAAGCCTCGCCACGGAAGCCTAGAGAAGCTATATCAAATAAATCCTCTACCTGTTGTATTTTAGAGGTAGCATGACGTAGAATTGCTAACCGTGCATCCTCTTCAGTCATGCCAATACCATTATCGGTAATGCGCATATATGCCACACCACCATCTCCAATTTCTATCTCAATATTGGTCGAAGAAGCGTCAATGGAGTTCTCAATGAGTTCTTTAATAACAGATGCGGGACGTTCCACAACTTCGCCAGCAGCTATTTTATTGATTGTGGTTTCATCCAATACATGAATGGTTGCCATTATTTCCCGCCTCCTTTACGAGCCTCCTCTTGTAGTTCATATAATTTATTTAATGCTTCAATCGGTGTCATACTCATTACATCCACTTCCAGCAAGCTATCGACTACAGAATGAGTAAATAAATTGCCTAGTGGTGAATCACTCACTTGTTTTGTAGTCGTTTTAACCACATTAGTAGATTGTCCACCAATTACGCGGTTATTTAAATCACTAGCATCATGACTTTGATCTTCCAATGATTCTAAAATTACCTCTGCACGTTTTAATACAGAATTTGGTAATCCTGCCAATCTCGCTACATGAATACCATAGCTACGGTCTGCGCCACCTCTGATGATGCGGCGCAAGAATGCAACATCCTTACCTTTTTCTTTTACAGCTACAGTGTAATTCTTTAATTTACTATAGCTTTCTTCTAAACTAATTAACTCATGGTAATGGGTAGCAAATAATGTCTTGCCGTGAATATGCTTACAAATATGCTCAACTACAGCTTGAGCGATACTTAAACCATCAAATGTACTCGTACCGCGACCAATTTCATCTAAGATAATTAAGCTGTTATGTGTAGCATTCTCTAAAATATAGGCTACCTCTTTCATTTCTACCATGAACGTACTTTGACCAGTAGAAATATCATCACTAGCACCTACACGTGTAAAGATGCGATCCACTGGAGAAATAGATGCTTCACGGGCAGGAATAAAGGAGCCTATTTGAGCCATAATCATCAAAATAGCAGCTTGACGCATATATGTTGATTTACCGGCCATATTAGGGCCTGTAATGAGCAAGAATTCCTCATCATCATGATTTAGAACGATATCATTTGGTACAAAAACTTCACGTTTCAAGAATTTTTCAATAACAGGATGACGACCATCTCGAATATTGATTTGGCCATTCATTACAATGGTAGGGCAAATATAATTCTCTTCGTAACCTACTAGTGCCAAAGAACACAATACATCAAGCTCAGCAAGAGCACGAGCTGTTTCTTGTACATCTTTAATAACAAGTTTTATATCATTTCGTAATTGTTGATATAATTCATGCTCTAAAGCGATAATCTTGTCTTTAGCGCTAAGAATTTTGATTTCAAACTCCTTTAACTCAGGCGTAATATAACGCTCTGCATTAGCTAAAGTTTGTTTTCGAATAAAGTAATCAGGTACTTGTTCAGATTTACTATGAGATACTTCAAAGTAATATCCAAATACCTTATTATAACCAGTTTTAATTTTAGATAAACCAGTAGCCTCTTTAATGTCGGCTTCCATCTTAGCCAGCCATTGCTCACTATTAGTAGCTAAAGAACGTAGTTCATCTAAATCTGGATTGAAACCATCTTTAATAACTCGGCCTTCTTTTAATGTCAATGCTGGTTGGTCAGCAATAGCACGACATAATAAATCATAAATGTCTTTATGATCTTGGATGCGGTCATTAATGGATGTTAATGCTAAACTTGAGCATGTACCTAATACATTTTTAATATCTGGCAATACTGCTAAAGATTCACGAAGAGCCGTTAAATCTCTAGGTGACACAGAACCTGTTTCTACACGACCTACGATGCGCTCAAAATCATAAATACAATCTAATAAGCTACGGATATGAGACCGTTCAGCACCGCGTGTAATAAGTTCTGCTACGGCAGCTTGTCTACGCTGAATTTGATTTACATCAGTCAACGGACTTTCAAGCCATTGTTTTAATAGGCGCGCCCCCATTGGTGTCAATGTTCGATCAAGTACATCGAGTAATGTACCTTTTTGACCACCATCACGTAAATTATGGGTAATTTCAAGATGACGTAAGGAAGATGTATCTAAGATTAGGCGATTACCTACACTCAATTGATGTACATAGTTAATATGGGAAATTTCAGACTTAATAATATCCTCTAAATATAAAAGCATATACCCTAATGCTTCCCATACATCCTCTTCCATAAGACCTAAATCGCCAAAGTGAGTAACTGCTTTTTCCGCTACCTCTCGTTGTGTATGATATGTACTAAATGGGGATAATACAATATTGCTGAATTGATTATCCATAAAGTCTTTTATATCTTGCGGTAATACAGTTCCTTCAGGCAATATAATTTCACTTGGACGATACATACTGAGTGCATCAAACATATCACTTCGTTTTTCACAATCAGTAATACGATGCCAAATAACTTCCCCAGTAGATACATCTGAAAATACGAGTATCCATGCATCTTTTACCATATAAAATAATGATAAAAAATTATTTGACCGTGCATCATTACCATTTTCAGTCATTACAGTCCCCGGTGTAATAACTTTAATAACGTCACGCTTAACGATACCCTTAACTGCTTTAGGATCTTCTAATTGTTCACAAATAGCAACCTTATAACCTTTTTTTACCAATGTTTCTATATAACTTTCAGCAGCATGAAAAGGAACGCCACACATTGGTGTGCGTTCCTCATCTCCTGTTGGGCGACCGGTTAAGGTTATATTAAGTTCACGAGATGCAATTAATGCATCATCATTAAATAATTCATAAAAGTCACCTAACCGAAAGAACAGTAATTCTTCAGAATATCTAGATTTAATATCTAAATACTGCTCCATCATAGGTGTTTGCTTTTTTGCCATACTTACCCCTTTTGTATTGTACCGTAGCAAACCCAAGTTTGTGCTTTATCAATATAGGCAGGTACAGTTTCGCCAATTGATAAAGAATCGTCTTTCGGGAATAACACCATTTTATTGCCCGATGTACGACCAAACCACATATCTTCATCGCGAGGACTTGGCCCCTCTACAATAATATCGAACACTTGCCCTTCCATAGGTTTATTTAGTTCATAAGAGATTTCATTTTGTACATCCATCAATGTTTGTAAACGCACGCGTTTAACCTCTTCTGGAACTTGATCATCCATAGTTGCCGCTGGCGTACCAGAACGTTTAGAATAGATAAACGTATATGCCATATCATAACGAACATCTTTTAAGAGTTGTAAAGTAGCTTGGAAATCTTCCTCTGTTTCACCCGGGAAACCTACGATAATATCTGTAGTAACTACTACATCTTTAATTTTCTCACGACAGTAAGAGAGTAATTCTTTATAATGCTCCACCGTATAATGACGGTTCATCTTCTTCAAGATACGGTCCGAACCAGATTGAATCGGTAAATGTAAATGAGTAACAATATTAGAAGAACGACCAAGGGCATCTATCATAGATTTAGTCATATCTTGAGGATGACTTGTCATATAACGAATACGTTCAATACCTGGAATACCATCAAGAGCGTCCACTAATGTACCAAAATCAGTACCATCTTTAAAATCTAAGCCATAAGAGTTTACATTTTGCCCCAACAAAGTAATCTCTTTAAACCCTTTTGCCCCTAGTTCGGTTACCTCTTTTACGATGGCCTCTACAGGACGACTAATTTCTCTACCACGAACGTGAGGAACGATGCAGTACGTACAAAACTTATTGCACCCATTCATAATAGGTACCCATGCATAAAAAGTACCATTAGGTTTTGCTTCCAATTCAGGTAACACGGAATTATCCATATCTACATTGATTTGGTGTGTATGACCTCGTTGTACCTCTTCAATCATTTCATTAATATGTTGAATATTATGAGTACCTAAGACAATATCAATATGTGGAGCGCGCTTAAACATTTCTGCTTGATTCTTCTGTGCCATGCATCCTGTAACAGCAAGAATTAAGTTTTTATTTTTTCTCTTCAGTCTCATTAGCTCACCTATGCGGCCATAGACTTTTGTTTCTGCATTCTCACGTACTGCACAAGTATTTAATAATATTAAATCTGCAGTTTCTACGTCCTCTGTAGGTGTATAGCCAACAGATTCTAACTGATGCGATAAGCGCTCAGAATCAGCAGTATTCATTTGACAACCATAGGTGTAAATATAATAAGACTTCATTCTAACTCCTATACTTTAACAATCTTACGTTTTGTTTCTATAATATTTTTAACTTTTATGGACATCCGTTCAATAGACATGCCTGTAATGTATTCAATCTCATTGCGTACAGATTTTTGTACTTGCTGCATCAATGTTTTTACAGGATAACCATGTTCAATAACAACAGCCATATCAACAACGAGACCATTTTGGCCTTTATCACCTTTTTTGAAAGAAATAACACTAGACTCGTCAACACCAGCTACTTTTTTAAGGCCATTGCGAATCAATTTAATAATTACATCATCATCAAAGGTGAGTCGTCCATAATAGCTGAAAGCAGGGCGTACTACAGAACGTTCAAAGCCTTCTGACCCAATTTGCCCCAATGTATCTTGGTCTTGTTTTTTTAATGTACGTCGACGCCACATAGTTTTGATTGGATCAATTAAGTACCCTCTAAAGTGAGGTTTCAATTCCATCGTTGGAACTGGAATAATATGTTTACCTTCTTTTAGACGAGCATGTTGTGCCTTTTCAATTTCTTTAGGTGTAGCAACGTCCTCAATGCGAATATACCGATCGGGATCTTGCAAGCCTAATGCTTTAGTAATTTTCTTAACCATATTATCGGATGTACCAATAATCATAAGTTTATTAGGATTGATTTTATCTAATTGCTCACGTACTGATTTTACTTGCACTTCATCTTGGAAAATGGCACGACGAACAGCTTTTAATCGGCTAGATTCCTTCTTAGCAGAAAAACCAGCTACAATCTTATTATCGTGAATTAAAATGCCATCATCGATAATACATTCAATATTGTTTTCATGAGCAACTACGAGCGCACGATGGCTTTTACCAGTGCCACTACTACCTACAAATGCAATGACTTCCATAGTCAACCTCATTATTTATAACAAACTAATAAATTCTGATACATTCTCAGATGATACCAAGTAGTCTCCAAATTTATCTGGTGCTTTTCCTGGAATACCATGATAATCAGAACCACCTGTAATAAACAAGTTATGTTTTGTTGCTAATGCTTTATATCGTTTCACATCATCCGCGTTATGTTTAGTATGGTAAACTTCCATACCATCAAAATCATAAGCTAACATTTCTACTACATACTCATCACTAGATACTAATTTAGGATGAGCCATAACGGCAAGGCCTCCAGCTTTATGAATAATATCAATAATATATGGAACCTCAACCTTAACCTTAGGCACATAGCAAGGACTATCTTTTCGGAGAATACCTTTAAATACATCATTGATATCCTTGGCGTAGCCACCATCAATTAATAATTGTCCAATATGTGGACGCCCATAAGCTTGTGTTTTAGGAAATTTTTTGAGTAGGTCATCTTTTGATATTAAATATCCAACATTATTACAACGTTTAATAATTTCATCGATTCGTTCTTCTCGTTTTGATTTAAAATACTTAATAAAATCTCTTAATTCCTTATTAGTTTCATCAAAACGATAGCCCAAAATATGAATCGATTTATCTTTATAATCGGAACTAAACTCACAACCATTAATAATTTTAATGGTTTTCTCTGGATCTAATTGTTCCTGAGCGGTACGCAATGCTTTAATACCATCGATTTCATCATGATCAGTCAAAGCCATCATAGATAGATTACAATCTAATGCATGACGTAATAATTCCTCTGGACTTTTGACTCCATCAGAATAGATAGAGTGCATGTGAAAATCTACAAGCATAGAGCACCTCCCATTACAAATATCCTATCTTTTAATTATGACTGATTTAGTCTATTAATTCAAGTTTAGAAAGAAAAATTGCGACCCTAATGAGTATTCACTAGAATCGCAATTTAATTATAAATCTTGAAGCAATTCAGTAACCTTAGTTGCTACAGAATCAATGGCACATGTAATGGCCTCTCCAGACTTACGAATTTGAATTTCTACTTCATTATTTTCAAGTGTATTTTTACTTACTGTAATACGAAGTGGATAACCAATTAAATCAGCATCCTTAAATTTTACACCAGCTCGATCTTTGCGGTCATCAAGTAACACATCTACACCTGCAGTTTGTAATGCAGTATAAATGGTTTGACTTGTAGACATCAACGCTTCGTCTTTAGCATTAATCGGTACGATAACAGCTTCAAATGGTGCAATAGAACGAGGCCAAATAATACCATTTTCATCGTGGTATTGTTCAATAGCTGCAGCTAATGTACGAGATACACCAATGCCATAACAGCCCATAATCATTGGATTAGGACGACCATTTTGGTCTAAGAATGTAGCTTGTAATGCTTCAGAATATTTTGTGCCTAATTTAAATACTTGTCCAACTTCAATACCTTTGGCATGTTCTAATGCACCACCACAAGTTGGGCAAACATCGTCATCTGTAATTAAACGAATTGGTGCAACAATAATATCTTCTACATTAAAGTCACGTTTAGGGTTGATATTAACATAGTGCGCATCTTTTTTATTGGCACCGCCACAAACATTGTAAGATTCCATAACAGATTCATCCACAACAATAGCAAACTCCTCTGTTTGTTTTAATCCTACTGGACTGATGAAGCCAGCTGTTAAGCCCACTTTTTCTAATTCTTCAGGTGTAGCCATTTCAGGTTCTACAGAACCCAAAACTGCATGTTGTACTGCCACTTCATTAACTTCATGATCACCACGAACAATTGCTAATACCACTTTACCATCAATGGAGAATACTACAGCTTTGATAGTTTTATGTAGTGGTAAGTTTAACATTTCCGCAACAGCTTCGATAGTACTAGCATTAGGAGTATCTACAACGGATAACTCTTGCAGTGCTTCTTCTTCCTGTTTCATAATACCAGGTTTACCAATTTCAATGTTTGCAGCATAGTCACATTTAGTGCAATATACAATATCAGCTTCACCAGCTTCAGCAATTGCCATAAATTCATGTGTTCCACTACCACCGATGGCACCACTATCAGCTTCTACAGGACGGAATGTAAGACCACAACGCGTAAAAATACGTGTATATGCATCATACATAGATTTATAAGATTCGTCTAAACCAGCTTCATCTACATCAAAAGAATATGCATCTTTCATAATAAATTCGCGACTACGCATCAAACCATAACGTGGACGACGTTCATCACGGAATTTACTTTGGATTTGATATAAATTTACTGGTAATTGACGATAGGAGTTAATCTCATTTTTTACAAGAGTTGTAATCATCTCTTCATGAGTTGGCCCCAAGCAGAATTCATTATCATGACGATCATTAATACGCATCATTTCTGCGCCATATGCGTTCCAACGGCCAGACTCTTTCCAAATTTCTGCAGGTTGTAAGATAGGCATCATGATTTCTTGAGCACTAGCACGATCCATTTCTTCACGTACAATGGCTTCAATTTTTTTGATACTTCTCCACCCCAATGGCAAAAAGCTATATAAACCATTTGCAGTTTTGCGCATAAAACCTGCGCGAAGCATAAGCTGTTGGCTAACTACATCAGCATCAGATGGAACCTCACGCAATGTAGGTGCATATAATTTAGTGGCTAACATAAAGACTCCTCATTTAAGCTTTCTAAATATTGATCAATTTCTCTAAATAATGTATCTACTAATTCAGCTTCTGGTACAGTCTTGATAACTTCACCCTTTCGGAAAACAATACCTTGACCATTACCACCAGCAATACCAAAATCAGCTTCACGAGCCTCACCGGGCCCATTTACAACACATCCCATAACAGCAACTTTAATCGGTGCTTTAATAGATGCTAAGCGCTCCTCTACAATTCCCGCCATGTCAAACAGATTGACTTGGCATCGGCCACATGTAGGGCAGGAAATCATTGTAGCACCAAAGTTGCGTAATCCCAAGTTACTTAAAATACTTCGGCCTACTTCTATTTCATGTATTGGGTCACCGGTTAAAGATACCCGTAATGTATCACCAATGCCGTCTAATAATAAAGCACCAATACCCATAGCAGACTTAATGGTACCTTGTTTTATCGTCCCCGCCTCAGTAACACCTAAATGCAAAGGATAAGGAATTTTATCGGATAACTTACGATAGGCTTCTACCATTAAAGGAACTTCCGTTGCTTTAATGGATAATTTCATTTGGCGATAGTCAAGCTTTTCAAGAATTCGCACATGTTCTAATGCAGTCTCTACCATACCATCTGCTGTAGGATGACCACCATGAGCATCGAGGATATGCTTTGGTAAAGAACCAGCATTGACACCTATACGAATTGGAATTTGTTTAGGTTTAGCTTTTTCAATAACAGCTAATACCTTATCTTCGCCCCCAATATTACCAGGATTAATGCGCAAGCCATCTACATTATTTTCAATAGCCTCTAACGCTAATCTATAATCAAAATGTATGTCCGCAATCAATGGAATAGAAATACCAGCTCTAACGGCTTTTAAAGCCTTTGCAGACTCCATTGTTGGAACAGCGACACGAACTAGTTCACACCCAGCCTCTGCTAAATGGTTAATTTCAGCAATCGCCTTTTCCGTATGTACCGGATCTGTAGTAATCATTGATTGAATACTTACCGGTGCATAATCACCAATTTTAACTGTACCTACATAGATACCATTTGTTGGTTTACGTACAATCATTATAATCTCCCATCTGTCTTATAGTAATCGGAAAATATCCTGAGTCGTTACATATAAGAACAATGCTACCATCAAAGCAACACCAACCATTTGAATATACATAAGTGCCTTAGCAGGTAACTTACGACCTGTGATGGCTTCAGCCAAAATAATAATTAAATGACCACCATCTAATACAGGTAATGGCAAAAGATTAATAACCCCTAAGTTAATACTTAAAAATGCAGCAAAACTTAATAGTGGCGCAAAGCCAGATTGTGCAATAGTACCAGCCATTTGTGAAATCCCTACAGGGCCAGATAGCTCTGCTGCCTGTGTGCCTCGAATCATATCATATAAGCCACTTAACATAGCAACAATTGTTTGACCTGTGCGAGTAACGGCTAAACTAAAAGATTCTCCAATTCTATAAGTTTCTCGAGTATAACTAGGATAAATACCAATTTTAGGACTATCCTGTTCCATTTTTGGAATCACTGTAGTTTCTACAGTTTCCCCTTCTCTATCTACTACAACAGTAACACCATGATTGGCAGTACCTTGTAGGCTAGGACGGATTTCATCCCATGTAGAGATTTTTTTACCATCGATGGTAAGAATTCTATCGTTAGATTGTAAATGTGCCTGTTCAGCAGCGCTACCTGGGATGATATTACCAATAACAGGATCATTTGTATACGTGAGATTACCTACTGTTGCATTGAGACCAAAGAATAAAACTATGGCCAATAAAAAGTTAAATACAGCACCTGCAGAAATAACAATAAATTTCTTCCATGCAGGTTTAGTATAAAATGAACGCTCATTAAGAGGCTCGTCAGGTGTCATACCTGCAATACGATTAAATCCACCAAGAGGAATGATACGAATCGAGTATAAAGTTTCCCCTCTTTGAACCTTGAATATGGCAGGTCCAAAACCAATGGCAAATTCGTCTACTTGCATACCTGACATTTTTGCTGTAATGAAATGGCCTAATTCATGAATAAACACGATTAAACCAAATACAAATATTGTGGCTAATGCCGTTGTCATATATACTCCTATACCATCAATGATGTGGCCTTTTCTCGAGCCCATCTATCAATGGCCAATAAATTGTCTAATGTAAAGTCATCTTCAGGTCCCATAGATTCAAGGACTGATGTGACGACTTTATAAATATCACCAAAGGCGATTTTATCATCTAAAAATGCATAAACTGCAGTTTCATTTGCAGCATTAAACACAGCTGGTTTAAAACCGCTTGATCGGCCTACTTCATAAGCAAGACGAAGAGCCGGGAAATCATCATATCGAGGTGGCAAGAATTCTAATTGTAAAACCTTGGAAAAATCAAGATGATTCATATGTAAAGTTTCACGTTTAGGATATGTCAAAGCATACTGAATAGGCTCCCTCATATCGGGATTACCCATTTGTGCTAAGATAGCCCCATCTTTCATTCGTATCATTGAATGAACAATGCTTTGTGGATGTACCACTACATCAATATGATCAAAATCAAAACCAAATAGCCAATGAGCTTCGATTACTTCTAACCCTTTATTAAATAGAGATGCAGAGTCAATCGTAATTTTGTTGCCCATATTCCAAGTTGGATGACGTAGGCAATCAGCAGCTGTAGCAGTTTGAATTTTATCAGAGTCCCAAGTGCGTAAAGGGCCACCAGAAGCGGTAACAATTAAGGAATCAACATTCTCGCGATTTTGCCCTTCTAAACACTGGAATATTGCGCTATGTTCACTATCAATAGGTAGAATTTGTACGCCATACTCCTTAGCCAAAGATGTAATCAATGGTCCACCAGCAACCAATGTTTCCTTATTAGCTAGACCTATAGTCTTACGTTTCTTTATAGCCTCTACAGTAGGTTCAATACCTGCAGCACCAACAATAGCAGTTACAACCATAGTTGCTTCTTGAATCGTAGCAGCAGCTATGAGTGCTTCCTTACCGCCCACAAGTTTTGTAGGACCGGCATAGCGTCCCTGTAGTTCTTTAAAAGCACTTTCATCAACTAGACCGGCTATTAATGGCTCATATTCTTTAATTTGTTTTTCTAAGAGGTCAATATTATGATGTGCCACTAAGGCAACCACCTTGAATTGATCTGGATGTTGAGACACCACATCTAGTGTCTGTGTACCGATTGAGCCAGTACTGCCAATAATACTTAGGTATTTCATAAGCTTACCTCTATTAGATTAGAACGAGAATAGTAATATATAAATCAATGTAATAGGTGCAGTAAATAATAAGCTATCAAACCGATCCAATACACCGCCATGACCTGGTAATAAGGTACCAGAATCTTTCACATTACATAATCGTTTAATCTTTGATTCAAATAAATCACCTAATGGTGCTAATATACCACTGATCATACCAACATGAATACCCATCCACCATGGAATACCCACGATATACGAAAATACTGTGCCTGTAATGATACAGCCAATAAAGCCACCAATAAAACCTTCTAATGTTTTATTAGGACTAATGGATGGTACAATCTTACGTTTACCAAAGGCACGACCTGCAAAATATGCAAAAGTATCACTAGCCCACGTAGTAAACAATAATAACCAAAGTGTAATTGTTCCCCAGTTATGTAGTTCAAATGGCATTGATAAAGACATGTAAATAGAGTCATGACGAATCATGAGCAAAGAAATCATACCAATACCAACATATAATAAACCAAATACACTAAAAGAAACGCTAGCTAAAGAGTATTTATTTTCACCAAATGTACATAACATATAATTGGCTGATAAACTCAATACTAATATAGCAATTGCTAAAATATACTGATGACATGCAAAGGCAATCATCAATAATAAAATACTAATATAACCCCATAAAATGGACATTCGCACATGTTTAGCTTTACCTAGTAAAACAAACTCACGCCATCCCAATAGAGCTAATAATGTAATAAGAACATCATACACAAATCCGCCTAATGTAATGGCCCCTAAAGCAATAATAAAACCTATAACAGCGGTTATAACACGTGTTTTTAACATTTTTATTCCTCATCACGTAAGCCACCAAATCGGCGTTCTCGTTTTTGATATGCTGCAACAGCCTCTAATAAAGTTTCTTTAGTGAAATCAGGCCAATGTAAATCAGTAAACCAGAATTCAGCATAAGCTAGCTGCCACAATAAAAAGTTACTAATTCTAAAATCACTACTTGGACGAATTAATAAGTCTACGTCACTAAACTCTTTAGTGAAAAGTTGAGAACTAACATAGTCTTCTGTAATATCGTCTGTAGTAATAGATCCATCTACAACAGAATTGGTGATGTTGCGGATAGTCCTAACTATTTCATCACGCCCACCATAGTTAAGAGCTAACTGTAAAGTAAGGCCTGTATTATTCTGAGTTAATAATTCTGCATCGCGAATAATCTTTTGAAGCTCCTCTGAAAGAGCACCAATATATCCAATAAAGCGAATGCGTACATTATGTTCATGCATATACTTAACATTATTGTTTAAGTATTCTTTTATGAGAGCCATAAGTAAAGAAACTTCCTGTTCAGGACGCTTCCAGTTCTCTGTGGAGAAACCATATACCGTAAGAGCTCTAATTCCAATCTCATCTGCAGCAATAACAATCTGCTTTAATACGTCGGCTCCTGCACGGTGCCCCATAGATCGTGGCATCCCTCTTCGTTTAGCCCAACGACCATTGCCATCCATAATAATAGCAACATGTTTTGGTATCGCATTACTATCAATAGCAGGCGTATCAGATGGTTTACGGTTAAATAATTTCTTTAGCATAGTCTACCTCGATAGAATTTCCGAAGTCGCTGGCAATCATTGGTCTATACACTAGTATATGTAAGCACTCATCAACCTTGGTAATACGTGCTACATAAAGTCCTTTATCGGCAATATCAAAAAAGCGATTAAAGGATCCCCCAATCATTACCTTAAAAGGAATATGGGCAGCCTGCAAACGAGACTTTGCAAGCTGCCATGGCATTCCAATAAGGCTATTAGAATCTAACATTATACTTCTAATACGTCCTTTTCTTTTACTGCTTTTAACTCATCAATCTGCTTAATTTTAGCATCTGTAAGTTTTTGGATTTGATCTAAACCGTCTTTAGCATCATCTTCAGTAATTGTTTTAGCTTTTTCTTCTTTTTTCAATGCATCATTTACATCACGACGAATGTTACGTACTGCAACTTTAGCATCTTCAGCTTTTTTATGAACAACCTTAACGATTTCTTTACGGCGCTCCTCAGTTAATTGAGGAATAGTTAAACGAATTTGAGCACCATCATTACCTGGGTTTAAACCAAGATCGGATTGTAAAATTGCCTTTTCAATGGCACCAATCATAGTTTTATCCCAAGGTGCAATTACAATCATGCGAGGCTCAGGTACAGAGATATTCGCAACTTGGTTAATTGGAGTAGGGCTACCATAATAATCAACCATTACTTTATCAAGCAATGCTACACTAGCACGGCCTGTACGAATAGATGCGAATTCATGTTTTAAAGCCTCAATAGACTTATTCATGCGTTCTTCTGCTTGTTGTAACAATTCTTTAATTTCCATTTGAATTATTCTCCTCGAACAATGGTACCAATCTCTTCACCTTTAGCGGCTTTTGTAATGTTACCCGGAATGTCCATGCTAAATACGATAATAGGAATATTGTTATCTTTACATAAAGTTGTGGATGTTGCATCCATAACCTTTAATTCTTTTGTAATGATATCATTATATGTTAATTCATCAAATTTAACGGCATTAGGATTCGTTTTAGGATCGGAATCATATACACCGTCAGCAAATTTCTTCGCCATCAGAATTGCATCTGCTTCAATTTCAGCAGCCCGTAATGCAGCAGTCGTATCTGTAGAGAAATATGGTTTACCAAGACCAGCACCGAAGATTACGATACGTTTTTTCTCTAAGTGACGAATGGCACGACGACGAATATAAGGTTCTGCAATTTCTTGCATTTCAATAGCAGTTTGAACACGAGTATCTACGCCTGCTTGTTCTAATGCATCTTGCAATGCTAAGGAGTTCATTACTGTTGCTAGCATACCCATATAGTCAGCTGTAGCACGATCCATACCTTGGTTACTACCAGCTAACCCTCTCCACAAGTTACCGCCACCAACAACAATTGCGATTTCTAAATCAGTGGATTTTGCTAAAGCAGCAATTTCTTTTGCAAATTCTTCAACAACATCAGGGTTAATACCAAAACCTTGTTCACCCGCTAATGCTTCACCACTCAACTTCAAAACAATACGTCTAAAGTTTCTCTTTGCCATGTGTTTACTCCTCTATTGCAAAATAAGAGAACACTGTACGGTGTTCTCTTATTATTTCTTAATTATTTACCAACAGATGCCATTACTTCAGCTACGAAGTCATCTTGGCGTTTTTCAATGCCTTCGCCCAAACCGTAGCGAACAAAACGACGTACGTTGATGTTTTCACCGATTTTTGCAATATTCTCATTAATGATGTCTGTAACTGTTTTGTCGCTATCTTTAATGAATACTTGTTCTAATAGGCAGTTTTCTTTATAGAATTTTTCAATACGACCAGCAACCATTTTTTCCAAAACAGCTTCAGGTTTTGGTTTACGGCCAGCTTTTACGTCTTCTTCAGCTTCTACTTTAGCTTGTTCCAACAATACTTGTTTTTCGTGTTCGATTACTTCAGCAGGAACTTCTTCACGGTTCAAGTATGTAGGGTTTACAGCTGCAATTTGCATAGCGATATCGCGTGCCAAGCTTTGGAAATCATCAGTTTTAGCAACGAAGTCAGTTTCGCAGTTAACTTCTACCAATACGCCAATACGACCACCAGCATGGATGTAGGATTGTACTACACCTTCAGCTGCGATACGACCTGCTTTTTTAGCAGCAGCAGCCAAACCTTTTTCACGAAGAAGGTCAACCGCTTTATCGATATTACCATCAGTTTCAACCAATGCTTTTTTAGCGTCCATCATACCTGCGCCAGTCATGTCGCGCAATTCTTTTACCAAAGCAGCAGTAATTGCCATTATTTTGTTCCTCCTAGTATTAATTAAGGTAAGGATATAGTCCTTACCCTAATTATATATGTTATAGATTTATCTTTCAAATGCTAATCAGAAATGATTTAGTAGCTTTGCAGAATTATTCCGCAGCTTCAGCACCGTCCAAGGATTCGCCTTGACGACCTTCAAGAACAGCGTCAGCCATTTTACCAGCCAATAATTTTACAGCGCGGATAGCGTCATCATTTGCTGGGATTGGGAATTCTACTTCATCAGGGTCACAGTTAGTGTCAACTGTTGCAACAACTGGAATACCCAATTTTTTAGCTTCTGCAATAGCGATTTTTTCTTTTTTAGGATCAACTACGAAAAGAGCACCTGGCATTTTAGGCATATCTTTGATACCGCCAAGGTATTTTTCCAATTTTTCCATTTCATGACGAAGACCGATAACTTCTTTTTTAGGCAATACTTCGAAAGTACCATCTTCTGCCATAGCTTCCAATTGTTTTAAACGTTTAATACGAGTTTCAATTGTTTTGAAGTTAGTCAACATACCGCCCAACCAACGTTCGTTAACGAAGAACATGTTAGCGCGGATAGCTTCTTCTTTAATAGCTTCTTGAGCTTGTTTTTTAGTACCTACGAACAAGATTACTTCGCCTTGGGAAGCAACTTCGCGTAAGAAAGAGTAAGCTTCTTCTACTTTTTTAACTGTTTTAGACAAGTCAATGATATAAATACCATTGCGTTCAGTGAAGATGAATTTCGCCATTTTAGGGTTCCATCTTCTAGTCTGATGACCAAAGTGTACACCAGCCTCTAATAATTGTTTCATTGATACTACTGCCATTGTGGCACCTCCTGTTAATTAACCTCCGCCGCTTCATCCTTCGGGTCACCCAAAATTAGGCACAGTACCGAAGTCCACCGACGTGCATATTTTTCATACCTGATAATTTTAACAAATAATTATTGTAAAAGCAAGCAAGGAGTGAGGATTTCTTTAAGAATCCATCACTCCTTATTTTAATTTAATGAATTAATTGTCAATAGACTATATTAAAGCTTGTATTCTATATCGCCGATACGATATAAATATTAATTATTGCGAATAGATTCAATCATATGTGCTCGCTCATCAGCGCCGAATACAGCAGATCCTGCTACTAAAACAGTAGCACCTGCTCTTTTAATTGGGACACATGTAATATCATTAATGCCACCATCTACTTCAATAACTGCAGTTGTATTATCTACTTCCTCTAGTAGCATTTTAGCTTGCTTAACTTTTTTAATAGCATTTGGAATAAAAGATTGCCCACCAAAACCAGGATTTACAGACATAATTAAAATCATGTCTAGATCAGCAGCCACATCCTCTAACAAGGACACTGGTGTACCTGGATTAAGTGCAACCCCTGCTTTCATGCCACATTGTTTAATATGTTGGATTAAACGATGCATATGTGGCACAGTTTCTTGATGAAATGTAAAATACTCTACACCAATCTTTGCAAATTCTTCCACATAGTCACCAGGATTTGTAACCATTAAGTGAACATCAAATGGTAATTGTGTATAAGGACGGATGGCTTTCACGATAGGTGCACCAAATGTTAGGTTTGGTACAAAATGACCATCCATAATATCAATATGCAATAAATCAGCTCCAGCTAATTCAATAGATTTTATTTCTTCGCTTAATGTTGCAAAATTTGCAGAGAGCATAGATGGTGCAATTTTAATCATTTTAAAACCTCTTTCGTTGACTTTCTATGTCATTACGTATAGACATATATGCATCATATCGTCCTTGATGAATATGGCCTGCATCTAAAGCATCTTTTATGCCACAAATAGGTTCATGTTCATGATAACAAGGATTAAATTTACATGTATCAACATAATTACTAAATTCAGGGAATAACGTAGGTAACCGTTCTAATGAAACATCGTTAAACTCAATCGCACTAAATCCAGGTGTATCCATAATAAAAGAATCTGAATCCAAACTATATAAAGAAGCATGACGGGTCGTATGTTTACCGCGCTTTATTTTGTCACTAACCTCACCCGTTTGGAATGCAAACTTAGGATCAACAGCATTTAATAGACTACTTTTACCAACACCAGAAGGGCCTGCAAAGGCAGTTACCTTATGCTCTAACACATGACGTAACTCATCAATACCTGTCATATTATATGTAGATGTCATCAATACTTCATAACCAATAGATTTATAAAGCTTTACCATGACTTCTGTATCTGGATCCATCAAATCACATTTGTTAATACATAATACAATCGGGATATCTGCATGTTCAATCATGACAAGCATTTTATTTAGTAAAAGCTCATTAATATCTGGTTCATGAGCAGCTACAACCAATACAACTTGATCAATATTAGCTACCGCAGGTCTAACCATGGAATTATGACGATCGAGGATGGACTCAACGAATCCATCCTCAGAAATCGTAACACGATCACCGACAAGTAAACTGTAGCGACCTTTCTTTAATCTACCTCGAACTTTACATTCATGAACAGTACTTGCATCGTCTTGTACATAGAAGTAACCATTCATATTTTTGACAACAATACCTGTAATCATAATTCCCCTATAATGCTGTTTCTTGTACTAATGCACCATTGAGATAAACCTCAATGCGAACATTACCTACACCAGACACTTTTTTAACAATACGATCACCAGGTTTATTTGTATCATCGTAGATAACAGCAGAACCGTCATCATCTTTTACGACAATTTTTAGCTCTTGGTTTTTAGAGCCTGCCGGAACTGTAATATCTACCGTACCAGTAGTTTTATTACTACTACTGTCAGATTTTTTATCATCTTTCTTTTTGTCATTTTTATATTCAGTAGTTAGATTTACTGCAGTACCTTCATCAATTTCATCGCCAGCTTTTATGCTTTGTTCTGTTACAATAGATTTTTCCTCTACAGAACCAGCGACTTGATTAACACCAAGATGAGCATTACTCAATGTATCTCGTGCATCTTTTAAAGTCATACCAATGACATTTGGCATTTGAATCTTTTTAGCTTTTGCTTTATTAACAACGAGATCAATTGTTGTGCCTTTAGAAACTTTAGAATCACCAGATGGACTTTGAGCTATGATAACACCATCAGGTTTATTATCTACAGACTGTTGTGTTACTTTACCAACAACTAAACCAACATCTTTAAGTCGTTGTCGAGCTTGGTCTACTGTTAAACCAGACAAATCCGGTACTGTAATATCACCAACACCTTTAGATACAACAAGGTGAATTGTACGTTGTTCTTTAACCTTCTCTCCTGCACCTGGTGTTTGAGAAATAACTTGACCAGCTGGTACATCAGGATTAGTAACCTCGCTTGTAGAAACACGCAAATGTTTATCTTCTAAAATATTTTTAGCTACAGAAACTTGTTTACCCACAACATTAGGTACATCTACAGTTGTGTTACTCCAGAAATTACCATAACTCAAGAAGGCACCTAAGAAGGCTACTAAAAAAATTACGGCAGCCCCTAGGACGATATATTTTTGTGGGATAGATGCTATTTTACTTAACATACTCTTCTTTTTACCCTCATCTTTTTGCTCTTCTTGAATATCACTGAAATCCTCAAGGGCTTCAGGATCAACAGCTGGTATCATTTGGGTTGCAAAATCATATGGTTCATGACGTTGAGTTTTACCCATTGTAAAGCCTTGAGACAATCGTAAATCACTTATCATGTCAGAAATAGAATCAAAACGATCTGCAGGGTTTTTAGATAATGCCTTCATTACGACAGCTTCTAAAAGCGGTGGGATTGAAGGATTATATCGAGTTGGAGGAGCTACTTTTTCACGTACATGTTTTAATGCTACTGCAATTGGAGTTTCCCCTTCAAAAGGAACTTTACCTGTAAGCATTTCATATAAAACTACGCCTAAAGAGTAGATATCAGTATTACCATCTACTGGTTTTCCACTGGCTTGTTCAGGTGATAAATAGTGAGCAGAGCCTAAAATCGAATTCGTGTACATAACTGTATTAGTAGCATTCATAGCTCGAGCAATACCAAAGTCAGTTACTTTTACACGCCCCGTACGAGTAATTATGACATTATGAGGTTTAATATCACAATGCACTATTCCCATCGTATGCGCATGTTCTAACCCCTCTGCGATAGCAATAGTGAATTTTACAGCCTCGTCTATGGATAGTCTTCCATGTCGCGTTATATACTCTTTTAATGTTTCACCATCTACATATTCCATAATGATATAGTGTAAATCTTGATCAAACCCTACATCATACATATTTACAATATTAGGATGATTTAGTTTGCCCGCCGCTTGTGCTTCTCGTTTAAAACGCGTAACAAACTCATCATCATTAGCAAAGTTAGCATGCAATACTTTAATTGCTACTTGTCTACCTAATAAGGTATCTTCTCCAAGGTATACGTCAGCCATTCCGCCAACGCCAATTTTATCAACAATTCGGTAGCGGTTATCTAGAAGTATACCTTTTATATTCATAGTACTCATTATTTCTCCATTTCTAGATTAGATTGTTCCCACCACAATGGTCACATTATCTCCTGCTCCGACATCATATACGGCTTCCATCAATGATTCTACAACCTTCATATCATCATTATTAGATTGTAATGCACTAGCAATAACATCATCTGATACATAACCACATAGTCCATCAGTGCAAAGTAAAATACGATCACCTGGAAGAATAGATTCTACACCACTATCAACCTCTAAAGTATCATCAACCCCAACTGCACGGGTCAATAAGTTTCGTTGAGGGTGATTTAGCATTTCATCCTTTGTAATCTCTCCAGCAGTTAATAATTCTTGTACCATAGAATGATCTGTAGTAATTTGTCGTAAAAGACCATCTCTATATACATACAAACGACTATCACCAACACTTGCCCAGTATAATTGGTCACCATTAACAGCCGTAACAACAGCAGTAGTGCCCATACCAGCAAGACGTTCTTCATGAGCTACGCGATTGGCTATACGTTCATTGGCATGAATAATAGCATCACATAAATCTTGTTGCCCCACTGTTTTAAGGGAGGCCAAATACTCTTTAATTTCATCAACAGCATAGGTACTAGCGATTTCACCGCCACTATATCCACCCATGCCATCAGTGACAGCACAAATAGGACCGTCTATAAAAAATCGATCTTCATTGCGCTGACGCACAAGTCCAATTTTACTTAAACCAACAAAATTATTCATAATTCTCCTTTTCCCGACCATGAGCTGCTTTTAATTGCCCACATGCGGCTTGGATAGCATCGCCCATCTCTTTTCGTACCGTTACAGATACGCCATAGGAAGCAACGATGTCTTTAAATGTATTCATATTTGTAATAGATGGTTTATATAATTCTATATGTTCATTGCCATTAACAGGTATTAAGTTAACATGGCAATTTGGGAAATCTTTACAGATTTTCCCCAATGCATGAGCCTCCTCCATAGATGCATTTACTGAATCTATAAGAATATACTCAAAGGTGATACGACGTTGAGTCGTATCATAATAATATTTTACCGCATCTAAGACTTCCGTCAATTCATAACGAGCCCCAACTGGCATAATACTACGACGCACTTCATTATTTGTAGCATGTAATGAAAGAGCCAAAGTTATAGGCAAACCTTCATCAGCTAATTTATAAATATTAGGAACCCAACCACAAGTGGAAATAGTCATCTTACGATAACTAATATTACAAATTACCGGATCGTGTAACAATTGCAAAGCTTGTAACACATTATCATAGTTTTGTAATGGTTCCCCTGCCCCCATAACTACAACAGAGTGGATTTGCTCTTTTGTAAGAGCTCCGAAAATAACGACTTGTCCAATGATTTCAGACACTGTTAAATCACGATATAAACCACCCTGCGTAGAGGCGCAGAACACACAGCCCATGGCACAGCCAACTTGAGAAGAAACACATACAGAGTATCCATAATGTTGCTCCATTAAAACGGCTTCTACCCGGCTTTGATCTGTCATTTCAACAAGAATTTTACGAGTCTTCCCATCTGGAGATACAGACTCCGTAATTAATGTAGGCAAAGAGATAATACAATTATCACTTAACCATTGACGCAACTCTTTAGGAAACTGCGTCATTTCTTCAAAATCAAATATATATCTATGATAAATATAGTCTATTAACTGTTTCGCTCGAAACTTTTGTATATTATGGGTCTTAAAGATAGATTGTAACTCTTCTAAAGACTTACCCAATAATTCTATCATGGTACTCCATTTCTATTATTATGATATGCGTTTTACACGAGCCATAAAGAATCCATCCATCTGATCTCGTGGAGGATATGTTGTAATCATACCCTCTACAGCTTGTGGCAACCCATCAAATGATACAGGATCAATGATAAAGTTCTTATGAGTTGCTAGGAATTTTTCTAGTACATCCTCATTTTCTCCACTATTGATAGTACAAGTAGAGTATACTAAATATCCATCAACTTTAACCATTTCAGCAGCTTTTTCTAATATTTCAAGCTGTAGTGGAGGCAAGTCAGTAAGTAAAGATTGTGTTTTACGCCAACGCATATCCAATTTCTTTTGTAATATGCCAAGTCCAGAACACGGTGCATCTACTAAGACGCGATCGAATTGTTCCTTCCAATTATCGGGTAAATAACGACCGTCTTGTAGCTTAGTTGAAACTATGGATACTCCAAGTCGTTCAGCATTTTGATTCATAAGCTCTAATTTGTGATCGTATATATCACAACTCATAATAGCACCCGTATTATTCATGAGACTTGCCATATGCATAGACTTACCCCCTGGTGCAGCACAACAATCTAATATGCGCTCTCCTGGCTGAGGATCAACTACATGAGCAACTAACATAGAGGCTTTATCCATAAAGGTAATATGACCTTCCATAACAGGTTTTGCTTTTTCCAAGTGCCCTTGATGTGCATCAATATAAACTACTTCTGGAATCTCATTGTCCTGTTCAACAGTCCAACCTAAATCTCGTAGTTCTTTTAAACAATCCTCAATAGATACTTTTACAGTATTTATACGTGCTGTCAAACGAGGTTGTTCATTAAACCAAGCACAAAGATCTATAGTCTTATCCTTCCCCATTTCATTTATCCATAAATTAACTAACCATAAAGGTTGATTATAAATGAAAGAAATTTCTTCAGCCTCAGACTTAGCAAGTTCACCAATAGAAATACTATCACTTTCACGTAATACTGAACGTAATACAGCATTTACAAAGCCAGATAATCCTCTAGTTAACTTTTTTGCCAGTTTTACAGATTCATTGACCGCTGCGCTTTCAGGGACTTTATCCATATAGATAATTTGATAAATGCCAAGTCTAAGAATTTCTACAACCATGGATGATAATTTCTTTAATGGTCTTTTGGCAAAATGAACAATAATGGCATCTAAATAATTTTTTCTACGGATGACACCATAGACCAACTCCGTGAAAAATCTTCGATCTAAATCGGATAAATGATATTTTTGTAAATACTCTTGTAACTTGATATTGGCATAAGCACCATTACGATTAATATCACTCAAAGCTTTCACGGCGAGCAATCGAATATTTAGTTGTTGATTCGTTTTAACTTCAGTCATCGTTTTTCCTACCAATTAATTGTTCAACTGCGGCTTGAACACGTTTAGGATCTACTGTAGTATTGCAACAAGGTCCATTAGGTCTTTCATTTAAAACGCCAATGACAGGTATCGGAAATACATCAGCCATACCACTTGCTAAATCACGTTCACAAGCAATAGCTACAATAGCCTTTGGTCGTGCTTCTTTTACCTTCATTCGCGCTAATGTACCACCTGTTACCACTATAAATTGACAGCCATACTCTTTAGCAATTTGCAATAAACTTCCAACTTGGCATCTACCACATTGTTTACAATTGTATACATCATGTGTAACCTTATGAACACATGAACTTTCCTGTAAACAATGAGGTGTTAATAACAATATACGTTCTGGATCAACTGTATACATATCAAGCATCACTAGATGATTAATCAAATCAATCATAGACTGACGCAATTGATCCTTAGTAACCCCTCTCACTTTGCCAATCAATAAAGATAATGGAAATAATCCATATATAAACCGATTAGCTATCCTTAAAATAATAGGATGTAACCGTAATATACCAAAACTAGCAATAATCAAAGATGCGCACAATAACCATATAACACAAATGCATACAGAAAAAACGACTGTACTTATTATGGGTGCAATAGGATGTAATTGTGAAAGCCCCGGTTCTAACACATACATTAGAAATCCGATTATTGCTGTAATTAAAGTACATGTAATTGATGATAATATCAGGTATAACGGATACGTTTCGTACTGCTTATATTGAGTCTCCAAAAACGATACCTTCCTTAATCTGATGTCCATTAATAAAATCAATTGCAGAAATGCGTTTTTTATTTTCTGGTTGGACTTCTGTTAATAGAATTATATTTCCATCACCACAAAATACACCTAAACCGGCTATTTTAGATACGATTGTACCAGGCACAGTTGTGGCTGATATTGCAATTGGTACATGTTTACCATGGACATCTATCAAACCGTGAGTCGTATCACTTGGAACTACTTCTGCTGACCATACTTTTAAACGTTTTCCATTGAGATACGTATAACATCCAGGAGCTGGATTAAGACCTCTAATAAGATTTACAATTTCATTAGCAGGCTTAGACCAGTCAATCTGACCCATTTCCTTTGTAATCTTAGCAGTATGTGTAGCCATTGTATCATCTTGTGGCGTAGCCTTAATTTCCCCATTAACCCAACGAGTTAATACGGGAACAATAGTTTCGCCACCAAGCACCGCCATACGTTCAAATAATTGACCTGTCGTTTCACTAGGTAAAATATCGGTCTCTACGATATCGATGATATCACCAGTATCAAGGCCATCATCCATATGCATAATGGTAACACCTGTTTTAGTATCCCCATTTAAAATAGCATAGTGAATCGGCGCAGCCCCTCTATAGTTAGGTAAAATAGATGCATGTACGTTAATACATCCATATTGTGGTAAACGAATAAGCCATGGCGGTAAAATTTTACCGTATGCAATAACCACTACTACGTCGGGATTTAGAGCTTCTAGTTCTGCTTGTACTCGTTCATCACGTAATGTTACCGGTTGGAATACAGGTAAATTATGATTTAAAGCTGCCACTTTTACAGGTGGCATTTGAACTTGTTTACCGCGACCTTTTTGTTTATCTGGCTGACAGTATACACCAACAATAGAGTGACCAGCCTTTATTAATGCTTCCAAAGTAGGAACAGAAAAATCAGGCGTCCCCATAAATACGACGCGCAATTGTTTTTGATTAGACAATTTCTTTCTCCTCTGGGTGATCAGTAATCAATCGTAAGTTAGTTGCTTTTTCAATAAACAAATGACCTTCTAAATGATCAATCTCATGTTGAAAAATACGCGCTAAAAATCCTTCAGCTTTAATTGTTACCTTTTTATTATGAGGGTCTATACCTTTAACGGTAATTTTGTCGAATCTTTCCACATCGCCAAAATATCCTGGTACACTTAAACAACCCTCTGGACCCACTTGAGATCCCTCAGCATGCGTAATTTCAGGATTAATCAATGCAATGAGACCACTACCGGCATGATCATCTACGACGATAATTCGTTTTGACACCGCTACTTGAGGTGCAGCGAGTCCAACGCCATCAGTCTCATACATTGTTTCCGACATATCATCGATAAGGGCTCTAAGTTTTTTATTAACATGTTCTACAGGTTCCGCAATTTGTTTTAAAACGGGGTGACCTGCTTTCACAACATCTAATACTGCCATTTATACTCCTATGCTAAACAGGATCTACATCAATCAAAAGTCCTTCTTGTGTGAAGATCCATGAATTATATATATATTCTTTTAAATTTGATAAGTCAGTACCTCGAATCATAATCGCTAAACGATACATATCCCGTACTTTTTTGATACTTGCTTCATAAGGTCCATTAATGAGAATATCGGTATCACCTTTATGGACCTCTAAATCGCTTACAATACGATTAGCTATGGCCTCTAAGGTCTCCATATTTTGATGACGCACTACCATGTGAATCATCTCTCTAAACGGAGGATATCCTAATGCTTTACGATTTTGAATTTCTTCATTGTAAAAGCCTACATAATCATGAGCCTTACTCTTTATTATAGCATAATTTAACGGATTATATGTTTGTATTACTACACTGCCCGGTTTATCACCACGACCAGCCCTGCCAGATGTCTGTGTAAGTAAATCAAAAGTTCTTTCAGATGCGGAATATACAGGAATATTTAAAACTGAATCAGCCGTTAAAATACCAACAGCGGTTACATCTTTAAAGTCATGACCTTTTGACACCATTTGTGTTCCCAGTAAGATGTCATATTTATGAGTCCCAAAATCATGTAAAATATCTTCTGCTAATTGTTTGTTTTTAGTTACGTCTTGATCAAGGCGGGCAATACGAGCCGACTTAAAATGACGTCGCAACTCTTCCTCCACCTTTTGTGTACCTGATCCAAAGAATTTAATACGTTGACTATTACACTTTGGACAGACCGTAGGAATCGGTTCATGATGTTCACAGTAATGGCACCGTAATTCTTCACCTGCTTGGTGATACACCATAGCTACATCACAATGAGGACACATAATTGTTTCTCCGCAATCGCGACACATTACAAAGGTACTATAACCACGTCTGTTCAAAAGAATAATCATTTGGTTATGTTCATTCAATGTTTTTTGAATCAAGCTACTCATAGCATCAGAAAAAACAGAATAGTTGCCATGAAGAATTTCTTCCTTCATGTCCACAATAGTTACTTTTGGCATTGGTTGTTCAAAAATACGATGTGGTAACTCAAGCAACTGATATTCCCCTTGTTTAGCTTTGTAATAGGAGGTTACAGATGGTGTTGCAGAACCAAGTATTACAGGACAACTATGTGCTTCCCCACGCCATAATGCAACATTTCTAGCATGGTAACGAACCATATCCTCTTGCTTATAAGAAGTATCATGCTCTTCATCTACTACGATAAGTCCAATGTCCTCAGCTGGAGCAAATACTGCTGATCGTGCACCAATGATAATATGACTATCCTTGCGACGTAAACGCTCCCAGTTATTATTGCGTTGTTGAACTGTTAACTTACTATGAAATACTACAACTTCATCACCAAAGGTTTCTACAAAACGACGCACTATCTGATCTGTCAAAATAATTTCTGGAACTAAAATAATAGCAGTTTTATCTTGGCTAATACATTTTGCTGTAGCTTTTAAATACAATTGGGTTTTTCCACTGCCTGTTACGCCATGCAACAAAAAGGTTTTATGCTGATGTGAATTCATCGCCTCTTGAATAGGCTCATATACCGCTTGTTGTGCATCAGTTAATGGAATATTTACTTCTTCTGTAAATAGTTCATCAAAAGAGGTTTTTGTAGCTTTAAATCTAGATTCAATAGTAATCCCCTTAGCTTCACTCACTTGTTTAATGACCATTCGAGAAAAACCTTTAGCCAATAATAAAGCTTTTGATGCGCCACCCACTTCAAGTAAATATTTGGCCAATTCCCGTTGTTTCTTTTTTCGTTCACTAAATTGTTCTACCGTGAAAGCAGGTGTAACCACAAGCCATTCTTCCTTAGGCGCCTCATAAGATTTTAGAGTTTTATTAACTGTAAATAAACGCAATGCATCGCCATAAGAGAATAAATAATATTCATTTAAACGACGGGCCGTATCCATCATTTCAGGTGTAAACCAAGGTTCATTGTCTAATACTTGAACAATATTTCGCAATTTAAATTCAGGAGGTTCTAATAATTCTTCATAACCAATCAGAATTCCCTCTTCACGACTATTGCCTAAAGGAATGAGTACGCGTGTACCAGGTAAGACATTACCAAACTTTTCAGGCATTAAATAGCTCAATGGTTTATGAAGTTGTTTGGCCGGTCTATTAATGATAACTTGTGCGACACGCATACATTATATCCTTTCATTTACTATAAAAGGTCTCAGTAGAAATTCTACTAAGACCTTTTGTATTATAAGCCAGCTTCAGCTTTTAAAATTGCTGCTTTGTCAGTACGCTCCCAAGGTAAATCAACATCAGTTCTACCAAAGTGACCATATGCTGCAGTTTTGCGATAATGAGGTTTTAACAAATCAAGCATTTCAATAATACCTGCTGGACGAAGGTCGAAATGTTTCTTAATAAGTTCTTGAATTTTAGTTTCCTCAATGCGACCTGTACCAAAAGTATCAACTAAAACGGATACAGGATGTGCAACACCAATAGCGTAAGCAACTTGTACTTCACACTTATCAGCAAGGCCTGCTGCTACAACATTTTTAGCTACATAACGAGCTGCATATGCTGCAGAGCGGTCAACCTTAGATGGATCCTTACCAGAGAAAGCACCGCCACCATGACGAGCCATACCGCCGTAAGTATCTACGATAATTTTGCGGCCAGTCAAGCCAGCATCACCATGAGGACCACCGATTACGAAACGGCCAGTTGGGTTAATGAAATATTTTGTATTTTCATCAACAAATTCAGCAGGCAATGCTGCATCGATAACAAAGCGTTTCAAGTCTGCTTTAATTTGTTCTTGCGTAACTTCAGGGCTATGTTGTGTAGAGATAACAATTGTATCAATACGTTTTGGTTTACCATCAACATATTCAACAGTAACTTGAGTTTTACCATCTGGACGAAGATATGTTAAAGTGCCATCTTTACGAACTTCTGTAAGACGACGAGATAAACGATGAGCCAAAGAAATAGGCATAGGCATAAGTTCAGGTGTTTCATTAGATGCATAACCAAACATCATACCTTGGTCACCAGCACCGATTTTATCTAGTGCTTCACCATTACCATCTTTAGATTCAAGAGCTTCATCTACGCCCATCGCAATATCAGCAGATTGTTCATCAATAGAAACAAGTACACCGCAAGTGTCGCAGTCAAAGCCAAATTTTGCACGTGTATAACCAATTTCACGAACTGTATCACGTACGATGCGAGGAATATCTACATATGTATTAGTAGAAATTTCACCTACTACATGAACTAAACCAGTAGTAACTAAAGTTTCACAAGCTACACGAGCAGTTGGATCCTTTTCAATAATCGCATCCAAAACAGCGTCAGAAATTTGGTCAGCTATTTTATCTGGATGGCCTTCAGTAACAGATTCAGAAGTAAAAAACATATGTTTTTCAGCCATTTTATCCTCCTAATACGAAAAAAAGCCTCTCATGTACTCATGAGAGACCCTCCCATCTAACGACATTTGTCATAGGAATTAGCACCTTTTCCTCTTGGAATGGTTGCTGTAGCTTCATAGGGCCTATCCCTCCACTACTCTTGATGAGTTACAGAAATATTATAGTGTATTTACATTGATAAAGCAAGTCATTATTACATATCTTTCTATCAATTACAAACTACAAACATAAGATTCTCTCATGTATCGTGTTATTTATTTTTTACCAATTCCACAACTTCTTTCATAATATTATGGGCCAATTCAGATTTTTTCATATTCGGCATTTCTTTAGGATCTTTATGAGGATATAAGAAGTATCCTTCATTCGTATCTACATTAAAACCTGCATTAGATTTACTAACATCATTTGCTACAAGCATATCTAAGTTTTTTCTAATTACTTTATCTTGACCGTATTTAATAACATGCTCAGTTTCCGCTGCAAAACCTACAAGAATTTGATGTTTCTTTTTAGCACCTAAACCTTGTAGTATATCTGGATTTTTAACAAGTTCTAATGTCATGGACTCCATTTTCTTTATTTTTTGTTCTGCCTTGTGAAGGACTCTAAAATCAGATACTGCTGCCGCCATGATAACCACATCTACCTCGCCATATCGAGATTCAACAGCATTTTGCATAGATAAAGCAGAGTCAACAGGAACAAAATCTACTCCACTAGGTACGGCTAAAGATGTGGGTGCACTGATCAAAATAACGTTAGCCCCCATCCGGGCTGCTTGCTCAGCAATAGCATACCCCATCTTTCCACTAGACCGATTACCAATATAACGAACAGGATCGATATTCTCTTGTGTACCACCGGCTGTAACAAGCACTGTAATACCTTCAAGTTCATTAGATTTGCACATCTGTGATTCAAGCCAATCTACAATAGCTTCAGGCTCTGGTAAACGCCCAACACCGGTAACCCCACAAGCAAGCCATCCTTCCGCAGGTTCCATAATATGGTAGCCAAGAGAACGTAAACCTTCCAAATTACGTTGAGTAATCGGATTGTTATACATTTCTGTATTCATAGCAGGACAAAGATATTTTGGAGCCTTAGTAGCCATTATTGTTGTTGTTAGCATATCATCTGCAATACCGGCATATATTTTACCAATTACATTTGCCGTAGCTGGAACAACCACATATGCATCTGCCCATTTAGCTAATGCAATATGCTCCACATCCCATTGATGTACTTGTTCAAACATGTCGATAGCTACAGGATGTCCACTAATTTCACCAAATGTAAGAGGTGAAGCTATATGAGTGGAATTTTGAGTCATAACAACCTTTACTTCAGCACCTTTTTTACGAAGCCTGCTCACTACTTCAATTGCCTTATACGCAGCAATACCTGCAGATACAGCGACAATGATATGTTTTCCTCGCATTTTCTTCTCCTTTTAAAAATTCCTTGTATCAACGATACAAGGAATTGTTGTTCTTATTTAATGCCTTCTTTAGTGCGTTTATAAGTCACTTCACCTTCGGCAATTTCATAAAATGCCAAGGAAACAGGCTTGTCAGTTGCATGTGTAGATTCAGCTAAGCATGGTTCGCCATCTGTTAGTTCACGAGCACGTTTAGCTGCTAATGTTACCAAAGTATATTTACTATCTACTTGATTTTCCAATTTTTTCAATGGAGGTTTTACCATCATACTATCACTTCTCCTTAGACTCTTGATACTGTTTATAAATAAATTGAATTTGCTCTTTATTGCGACTAATCTTACAGGATTCAGCTCGTAAGATAGATGCAACCTTCTCAGATGCTTCTCCGAGATCATCATTTACAACTATATAGTCATATCGATGGGCTAATGCCAATTCAGAACAAGCTAATGACAACCGTTTATCAATAACTTCTTTCGCATCTGTACCGCGATTATGTAAGCGCTCAGATAACTCAGTTAATGACGGTGGTACTATATAGATAAATACAGCATCACTAAAACGTTCTTTAACTTGCATAGCACCTTGAATATCAATTTCTAACAGTACACTTTTACCATCATCCAATAAATCCATTACATGTTGCTTCGGTGTACCGTAGTAATTATCATATACCTTTGCATATTCTAAAAATGCATCTTCACTTAATAGAGTTTCAAACTCTTCTTTCGAGCGAAAGAAGTAATTAACCCCTTCCACTTCACCAACACGTGGTGCCCGTGTGGTCATTGAAACGGAATATACTAAATTAGGCATTTCTTTTCGAATATTCGCACAAATCGTACCTTTACCTGCGCCAGATGGCCCGGATATAACGATTAATAATCCTCTGTCTGACATATGTACTCCTATGATTCTACTGTATCTTCGTCTACATCATATTGCACAAGTCGATGTGCTACGGTTTCTGGTTGAATTGCAGATAATACAATTTGACCACTATCCATAACTAATACAGCACGAGTCTTACGACCATATGTAGCATCAATGAGTAGGCCCTTGTCACGCGCATCTTGAACCATACGTTTTATCGGTGCAGATTCGGGACTAATAATAGCCATAACACGGTTAGCAGATACCATATTACCAAAGCCTATATTCAATAACTGAATACTCATTTATGGACCTCCTATTACTCTACATTCTGTACTTGTTCTCTAATTTTCTCTAACTCACATTTTAGCTGAACCACAAACTCTGTAATACTTGAATCCATAGCTTTGGAACCAATTGTATTCACTTCACGATTCATTTCTTGCAAAATAAAATCCACCTTACGACCGATGGAATTCTCATCTGCAAGTGTGTTTTTTAATTGTACCACATGTGAGGTAAATCGGACAATCTCTTCCGTAATATCAGTCTTATCAGCTAATAAAGCAATTTCCTGCAAAAAACGATCTTCACTTATACTCGCCTCTAAAGACACTAAATATTCTTGAATTTTTCCCTTTATATGCTCACGATACGCATCTACAGCGCCGGCTTTATTCTCATCAATAATCTTGATTATATTTTCTAAAGTAGTGATACGAGACAATAAATCTTGTTCAATATGTTTACCTTCTACTGTACGCATTGTTATTAAGGCATCCAGTGCTTGGTTTGTAGATTCTTGTACTATTTCTGAAAGCACATCTTCTGCAATCGGAGTATCTTGTTGTTGTATCCATTCATTAGAAATGGAATTGACCGCTTGTAAAGGCACCTTTTTAGGGTCATCATAAAACTCTTCTCGAACAAGCAATTCTTGTATCTGCTTCCTCAATACACTATTTATTGTAAAAGTTTTAGGTCTTTCCCCTGCATCTTGAATAGAAACAGATACTTCAACTTTACCACGAGTAATCCGATCTTGTACTAACCCGCGAATAATACTTTCAAAAGGGTTTATTTGCTTTGGACTACGTATAAATAAATCCAAAAATCGTGCATTTACAGTCTTAATTTCTACCGTACAGGTAATGCCATCTTTGGTTGCCGTACCAGAACCAAAACCGGTCATACTTTTCATATGATATCCTCCTTAGCAGTTTTTATTATTGTACCACGAATTATACATTCCGTGTTTAAATACTAAGAATTATATGTACATTATGTTATACTAAACTATACTTCTAAATAGAATTGAAAGGAGTACCATGAATTTAGACGGACTTACCATGTCTGTTCTCGCTAAAGAATTAAATGAGCGATTACAAACAGGTCAAATACAAAAATTATATCAAATAGATAAAACTACATTACTATTTAAAATTCGTGCACTTAACGAAGATCAAAGCCTAGTCATCACTGTTGGTGCAACCCCTGCGATGTATCTCAGCAAACCTCTTCAAGATTTACCAAAGGAACCTAGTTCACTATGTATGTTCTTACGTAAACATATTGAGGGTAGCCGTATTGTAAAGGTTGAACAAATCAATGGTGACCGAATCATGTGTATCCAAACGGATAAGCTTGAAATGGATGGTTCTATTACGAGTACATTTATATATGTGGAACTAATGGGCAAATATTCAAACTGTATCTTTGTTCAAGATGGAGTTATTCTAGAATCATTAATTCATGTATCACCTTTAATGAATCGTGAACGTTCTATAAGTCCTAAACTACACTATGAATTACCACCTAATGCTAATCGTGTAAGTTTAATGGATTTTGATTATGATGAAATCAAAAATTTACTTACCTCCTTCGGTGATAGCACTGTACAACAATCTATACGTGCCATCTTTAACGGTTTTGGTAAACCTTTGTTGGATGAAGTATTATTGGCTTCAAATCTTAGCGGTAATGAGATCATAAGCGACTTAATTCCCACGCAAGTTGATGCCTTAGCTAAGGCGTTATATGAGTTAAAAATTAAGCTCAATGAAAGTAATGGTTTGCTTACTTTAATTAATGATAATAATAAAAAAGCACATGCTACTTTTATCCTACAAAATTATAAAGTACTTAAAGAATATAGTACGATTTCAGAACCCTTAGAAGAATCAATTCATAATACAAAATCCATTCACACTGCAGATAAAGAACTAGAAAAGATCTTAACAGCAGCCATAAAAAAAGAAGAAGTTCGTCATCAAAAGATTAAAGATGAATTAGATGACACCAATAAAATGGATACATATAAACTATATGGTGATATCTTAATGATTAATGCTCACTTACAAGTTCAATATGAACCTTCTATCCAATTACCAAATCTTCTTTCTGAAGATGGAGAATTATTAACAATTCCTCTAAAGCCAAATCTTACAATTGTAGAAAACGGTCAATGGTATTATAAGCTCTATACTAAATTAAAAAATCGTATGGTCAGTGGTGAATATCAACTTAATGCTAGTACTACAAAACTTGAATATCTCAAATCAATTTTATATAGTATTTCATTAGCCACTACCCGTGAAAGCTTAGAAGAAATTCGTAAAGAATGTATGGATGCAGGCATAATCAAAAAATCGAAGAAGCCATTATCATATAAATTAGGTAAATCAAATTACATTCATTTAACCATCGATGAAGGTGAAATATTTATTGGCCGTAACAATCAACAAAATGAATATTTGACTCATCGATTTGCCAAACCAACAGATATTTGGTTCCATACACAAGATATTCAAGGTTCCCATCTCATATTAAGACTTAATGTAGAGCCTGATGATATGATTCTATCTAAAGTCGCTCAATACGCAGCCTACTTTAGTAAGGCACGTGAAACTAGCAAAGTACCTGTAGATTATACATACATTAAAAATATCAAAAAGCCACCTGGGTCTCCACTTGGTTTTGTTATTTTTAGCACTCATCAAACAATGATCGTTGAGCCTAAAAAGCCTGATAATTATAATGAATAAAAAAGAAGCGAAGGAAATCCTTCGCTTCTTTTCTTATAATATTATTGGTTTTCTTCTGTACGTTGTTCAGTTTGTTTCAAACTTTCACGATTTTGACGTAAGCTTTCCAATGTTTTTTCTAAATTATTTTCCACATATTTAAGAACATCACCAGCATATTGAATGGAGCTGGATTTCAATTCCTCAGAGGATTGGTTAGCTGCATTGATAATTTGATTAGCTTGTTCTTGAGCTTGTTTAACTAGTTCACTTTCAGCAGTTAATTTAGCAATGTAGTCTTTAGCTTGATCAATCAAAGTTTCAGCTTGACGTTGAGCATCAGCTAGTACTTTATCTTTATCTGCTACAATACGACGAGACTCTTCAAGTTCCAATGGTAAAGACTCTTGAATAGAATCAATAATACGCATAATTTCGTCTTCCTCAACCATACGTTTTGTAGTCATAGGAATACGGCTGCTAGATTCAATAAGAACCTCTAAATCTTCTAATAATTTTTCTGTTTTCATACATTTCACCCCTATTTATTATGGACCGTATTAAAGCGTTCTTCAAGTTTTTCCTTAACATCATCCGGAACTAAACCATCTAGCTTACCGCCAAATTTTGCAAGTTCACGAATACCTGTGGAGCTGACGAAAGAGTATTTATTATTTGTCATAATAAATACAGTTTCAATATCATCATCCAAATATTTTGCAAACAACGCACGTTGAAATTCATATTCAAAGTCACTTAAAGCTCGCAATCCTCGAATGATTATAGTGGCATTCTTAGATTTAACATACTGGTTAAGTAGACCACCTGTACAATCAATTTCAACATTAGGAATATGTTTGACAGAATTTTGAATCATCTCAACCCGTTCTTCCATGGTAAATAAGGAATTTTTATTTGGGTTAGAGCTGACAGCAATGATTAATTTATCAACTAATCGACTGCCTCGTTCAAAAATATCAACATGTCCATTTGTTACTGGGTCAAAACTACCCGGACACACACCTATACGCACAGGTTTAGCTCCTTTCAGCAGTGTTTACAAAATAGGAAACCATCGTATAACCAAATTTCTGTTCTTTTATACATTTCCATGATTCAGGCAAGGTAAATGCCTCGTCCTTATGGTGCTCTAGTAGTAAAACACCTTCGGGCTTTAATAAATCACAGTCTACAACCATATCTATGGTCTCTTGTATAAATCCATTTTCATATGGTGGATCAGAAAAAATATAATCGAACTGTCGTCCCATTATATAATTTTTTAATTGTGAAAGTTTCCTCGGAATGATTTCTAACCGATCTTCCACATGACAATGTTTGGCATTCTCCAAAATCAATTTTCCTGTTTTAAAGTCTACCGCTACTGCATGTGCTGCACCACGACTTAAGGCTTCAATAGCTACTGCACCTGTACCTGAAAATATATCTAATACATGAGTACCAAATATACCTCTATTAGATAATACATTAAACACACTTTCACGAACACGATCAAGTGTAGGTCTAGTATCTACCCCTTTAGGTGCTTTTATAGTATGTCCCTTTGCAGTTCCGCCAATAATTCGCATACAACCCTCACAAGATTATACTCATTAATTATAGTATATAAATAACCAAATTAAAAGTATCTTTTATTTATGATACTTCAATTTTAATATCTCGTCCCATCAATTCTGCTAATGCCAAAGCAGGAGATTTTTCTTCATATAAAACTTCATATAAAGCCTTTGTTATAGGCATTTCAATATGATGTTCACAAGCCATTTTATAAATAATGTCAGTAGCAAAGAAACCTTCTACAACCATATTCGTATGATTAATAATATAGTCCATCGTCTTTCCATCTGCTAATTGTTGTCCAGCAGCCCGGTTGCGACCATGGGGACTCATACATGTGGCAATCAAATCTCCCATACCAGCAAGGCCAGCATAGGTTTCTTTTTGTGCTCCTAAGGCTACACCAAAGCGGGTCATCTCATGCAACCCACGTGTTAAGAGTAATGCTTTACAGTTATCCCCTAACTTTAGACCGTCTACAATACCAGCCGCGAGAGCAATAATATTCTTTGTAGCCCCCGCTAACTCAACACCAGTAATATCGGTATTTGCATAAATTCTAAAGTTTTGACTACATAATGCTTTCTGTAACATCGTGGCCACATCAAGATCTTCTGTACTTAAAACAGATGCAGCCGGTAAATCTCGTCCAATTTCTTCCGCATGGTTTGGACCAGATAAAACAGCGAGATTACATCCAACTGTTCCTAGAACCTCTCTCATAACTGTAGTCAGCAATTTGCCAGTAGTACGCTCTACACCTTTTGAACAAAGTATATACGATTGTTCTTTATGAGCATAAGGTCTAATAGACTCTAAACTAGTACGTACATGTACAGATGGCGTAACCATGAGAATGATATCGGCCCCTTTAATACAGGTAGCAAGATCTGAACTATATACTAATTCATTTGGTAATGTTACGCCAGGTAAATACTCTTTATTCTCTAGATCTTTAGCTAATTGATCTGCAAATTCTGGGCGACGACAATATAAAGTTGTAGTATTTCCAGCTAATACGGATTTAATAGCAAGAGCAGTTCCCCAGCTACCAGAGCCGACAACAACAACATTCATATATTAATCCTTTTTGATACGTTCTACTTTTAACTCATTACCTGCAAGTAAACGTTTGATATTATCCCAATGGCGAACAATGACAAATAAAGCAGCCAAAGCGCCAAAGCCAACGAACCAATAAGATTCGCCTGTAAAATACATTAAGATTGGTACCAAAGCGGCAGCTATAATTGATCCTAGTGATACGAGCTTAGTGAAATAGACAATAACGCCCCATACCAAGAAGGCAATCAAAGCAACTAATGGTGACAAAGCAATTAATACACCTAGTCCTGTAGCTACGCCACGACCACCTTTAAAGCCTAAGAATATAGACCAGTTATGGCCCATCATAGCAAGGATACCACCTAAGATCATATACATAGGTCCATAAGAGGATAATAATACTACCCCAGCCGCGCCTTTTAAGGCATCACAGAGAAATACAGGTAATGCAGCTTTGAGACCTATAACGCGATATGTGTTAGTGGCACCTATATTTTTAGAACCATATTGGCGGACATCTGTATTAAAGAAGGTCTTACCGATAATTAAACCACTAGGAATTGAACCAATAAGATATGCCAATATAGCATATACGATAACCATAATATCCATTAGTCTTCATCATCCCGTTTCTTACCACGCAACACTAAACGAATTGGTGTTCCTTCAAAGCCAAAGGACTCACGTAATCTATTTTCCAAGAAACGCATATACGAGAAGTGAATTAACTCTGGTTCATTTACAAACAAAATAAATGTAGGTGGTTTAACACTTGCTTGTGTCATATAGTAAATCTTTGGAATTCTGCCATTACGAGATGGTACAGGATTTACTGTTTGAGCATCTTGCAATAATTGATTTAATGTACCTGTAGATACACGGCGATACTGTTGTTCAGAAACGAATTTCAACATATCAGCTAAGCGATGAATACGTTGCTTAGTCAATGCAGATGCAAATAGAATCGGCGCAAATTGTAAGAACCCTAATTCATCATAAATATCTTCAGTAAAGCGCAGTGTTGTTTTATCATCTTTTTCAACAAGATCCCATTTGTTTACAACAATAATTACACCCTTGCCTGCTTCATAGGCATAACCAGCAATTTTCTTATCTTGTTCTGTAACACCATCTTGAGCATCAAGCACAAGAACAACAATATCCGAACGGTCTACAGAGCGTAAAGAACGCACAATACTATATCGTTCAACAGCTTCTTCGATTTTAGATTTACGTCGCATGCCTGCAGTATCGATAAGGACAAATTTTTGATCTCCATGAGTCCAATATGTATCGATAGAATCACGTGTTGTCCCTGCTACATCAGATACGATTACGCGGTCTTGCCCTAATAATGCATTAGTCAAAGAAGATTTACCTACATTAGGACGGCCAATAACTGCTACGTGAATAGTATCTTCATCATCAACATTTGTACCAACTGGAGGGAAATGTTTAACCGTATCGTCAAGCAAGTCACCTAAGTTCATTAAATTCTTAGCAGAAATACCAATTGGATCACCTAAGCCAAGATTATAGAATTCATAAATATTAGGTTCTTGATTAACACTGTCAATTTTATTAACAACTAAAACTACAGGTTTGCCGCTAGCACGTAATATATTTGCAACTTCTTCATCGGCAGGAACAATCCCTTGTTTACCATCAACAACAAATAATATTACATCCGCTTCTTCAATTGCTAATTCAGCTTGTAAACGCATCATCTTAGGAATAACATGACTATTATCTGTTATGAATTCGATACCACCTGTATCTATCATTGTAAATTCACGATTTAACCACTCTGCGTCAAAGTAAATACGATCCCGTGTTACACCAGGAATATCTTCAACAATAGAGATTCGTTTATTAACAATGGCATTAAAAAGTGTAGATTTCCCTACATTTGGACGACCTACAACAGCCACTAATGGTTTTGCCATGGTTTCACCTCATTATCTAATCTAATACATTACTATATTTTATCATATTCTACGTAAAGTACGCAAAAAGGCTAACCAAGGAAACCTTGGTTAGCCTTATATTAGACAATGAATTATTCAGCGTCTTCTGCAGTTTCTTTTGCTTCCATCAATTCAGTTAAAGCCAAACCCAATTTCTTTTCGTCTTTGTTAAGAGAAATGATTTTAACTTCTACTTCTTGACCGCGGTTTAAGTAGTCTTCAACTTTCGCATTACGTTGTTTTGTAATTTGAGAAATGTGAAGTAAACCTTGAATGTCGTCGTTAACAGCTACGAATGCACCATAAGCTACCAAACGAACAACTTTGCCGTTAATAACATCGCCAACATGCAATGTTTCTTCAGCTACGTCCCATGGGCTCTTAGTCAAAGCTTTTAAGGACAAGGATAATTTGTTGCTTTCAGCGTCGAAGGATTGTAATTTAACTTCGATTTCTTGACCAACGGAAAGAACATCTTCCACTTTTTTGATTTTTTGCCAAGAAATGTCGGAAATGTGAAGTAAACCTTCAATACCACCGATATCTACGAAAGCACCATAAGGCATGATTTTACGAACAATACCTTTATAGTTGTCGCCAACGTTGATGTTTTTCAATGCTTCAGCTAATTTAGCTTGACGTTCTACTTCCAATACTGCACGACGGGAAAGAACCAAACGGTTTTTCTTTTCGTCGATTTCAAGTACTTTAGCTTCGAATTCTGTACCAACCAAGTTGTCCAAGGATTTTACGAAATGAACATCACCTTGGGACAATGGAATGAAACCACGAAGGGATTTAACTGTTACTACCAAACCTGCTGGGATAGCATCAATACCTTTACATACGATAGCTTCATCTTTTTCTTGTGCTTCGATAACATATTGCCAATCTTCATCTTTAGCCAAGCGAGTCATGGAAAGATAAATAGGATTATCTTCTTTGATGTGGTTCATGATAACTGCTTTAATTTCATCACCATTTTTCAACACATCTTTGGCAGATTCTGGTGCTGGATAAGAAATTTCAGTTCTGTTCAAAATGGCTTCAGTTTTGTAGCCAAAAGATACATAAGCGCGTTCATCTTCAACTTGAACTACTGTACCTTCTACAACGTTCCCTTTCTTAAATTCTTCTTGACCTTCTGCTGCTAATAATTCTGCAAAATCTTTCATTGTCTCAATGACCTCCTTAATAATCCAGTCGGGAGTCGATGCTCCTGCTGTAACTCCTACCGTCTGTACTCGGTTAAACCATTCCAGTTGTAATTCAGTAGAAGTTTCAATGTGATAAGTTGTACATCCAACGTCACGACAAACCTCTGCCAATCGGTTTGTATTGCCGCTATTCTTACCGCCTATCACTATCATAAGATCTACATTACGTGCTAAGTCAACGGCAGAGTTCTGTCGTTCTTGCGTTGCATTGCATATCGTTTTGAAAACCTTAAGATTCTTAGATTTTTTCTCTAATATCTCTATTATACTGTTAAATTTGAATTGTGAAAAGGTTGTTTGTACAACAACACCCATTTTTTCCACAATTTGTAGTTTTTTTGCGGATTCTTCATCTTCGATGATTATTCCTTTGTTATTTGCCCATAAATTGATACTTTTTACCTCAGGATGGTTTTTTTCGCCCAAAATCACCAAAGTCATTCCATCTTCTATGACAGACTTAGCATCTTGTTGCGCTTTTTTTACATGAGGACATGTAGCATCTAAAATATGTAATCCCTTTTCTTCAGCTTCTGCATAAATAGCAGGGCCTACACCATGAGATCGAATAATCATTGTCCCTTCGTCAATATCTGCTACCTCTTGAATAGGACTTACACCTTTACTTTCAAGGCGACCTACAACTTGAGGATTATGAATGATAGGACCTAATGTATAACTTTTACCCTTACCCTCGGCAGCTTCATTAGCCATTTCAACGGCTCGCTTAACACCATAACAAAAGCCATGGTTTTCAGCCAAAATTATTTCCATAAAGTCTCCTCTATACGATTTTCATGATACGAATCTATCATGCGTTGAATTTCACCTTTAACGCGCTCATTAACCTCTTTGATTGCTTCAGGTGTTGGTTTAGCTTTATTTACAGGAACTTGTTTACCAATAATACAAGCTACTTGATTTTTCTTCATATTATGAGATCCAATAATAGCAACTGGTGTTATACCAATGCCTGTACGCAATGCAATTGATGCTGCGCCATCATGAAATCTTCCAAGCTTACCGCTCTTTTGACGATTTCCTTCAGCAAATATCCCCAGTACCTTATTGTCTTTCAATAACCCTAAGGCATGACGTATAGCTACCTTGTCGATAGCACCGCGATTTAGTGGAAATGCACCAAGCCATGTACAGAAAAATCGAGAAATGGGATTCACAAATAATTCCTGTTTCGCCATGAAATGTACATGTCTAGGTAATGCATAACCACAAATAGGCGGATCATTGTTACTCAAATGATTTGGTACAACAATAACGGGACCTTCCATAGGAAAATTATCACGCCCATATACCTTTAGTCCATAACCGACTTTATAGCGCAACCAAAAGGCAGTACGCCAAAGCCATGTAGAAAATTTATTCATCTTAGATTCGCTCCTGTACTAGATGTAATATATGTTCCACTGTTTCATCAAACGTCATGTTACTAGAATCCACAACAATAGCATCCTCAACGCACACCAGTGGAGATTCATCGCGATTTTTATCCATTTCATCGCGACTTTCAACATTCTTTTTAATGTCTTCTAATGATTGTTCATTAGAAGTACCTTGAACTTCAAGCCATCTACGTTTTGCTCGTGCATCTACAGATGCTGTTAAATATATCTTCAACTCAGCCTTTGGTAGTACAACAGAACCTATATCGCGACCATCTAAAATAACACCACCAACAGCAGCCATAGCTTGTTGGCGTTCAACTAAGTATTCACGAACACCTTTATAAGAAGCAATAGTCGATACATTCTCATTGATTTGTTGTTGTCGAATTAGATCTGTCACGTCTTGACCTTTTACAAATACTTTACAAGCATTTGCAGTAGGCTCTAATGTTAAATCTAATGAAGGGAGCAATGATTCTACATCTTTTTGATTGTTCACATTAACATGGCTATCGAGAACCGCCCATGTTACACCTCGATACATAGCGCCTGTATCAATATATAAATAACCCAATTCATTGGCCACTACTTTTGAAATACTACTTTTACCAGCCCCTGCAGGACCATCAATAGCAATGGCAATTTTTTTAGTATTCATAATAACCTCTATTCTTCATCACCATGTACAGCATGCATTGCCGCCACATAACCAGTGGAAAAAGCAGCTTGTAAATTATAGCCGCCCGTAAAGGCATCAATATCTAGAACCTCACCAGCACCATATAAGCCTTTCACCAATTTAGATTCCATGGTTTTGGGACTAAACTCTTTTAACGAAATACCACCGGCTGTAACAATTGCTTCTGCTACAGGGCGTAACTCCTTTACAGTTAATGTCATATGTTGTAATACATGACATAAACGCATACGTTCTTCTTTTGTAATTTGATTAATGGGTTTACTTGGATCTAATTCAGCAAGGTTTATCACAATCGGAATCAGATTGACAGGTAACAAATCTTTCATCCCATTAGCTAATTGTTTTTTTGAATATAAATCAAAATCCTTCTGTAAGCGTTTGTCTAAAACTTCTGCAGTTAATGCAGGCTTCAGATTTATTTCAATAGTGATTTGTGGATTTTTCTTACGCAACAATTTGCCTACTGTATGACTTAAAGACAAGATTGTAGGACCCGTAAGGCCAAAATGAGTGAACATCATTTCCCCAAATTGTTTTGCTTGTAACTTATTTTTCGAAATAACGGATACCTCAACATTACGAAGACTAAGCCCCATAATATCTTTTACCCAAGATTCCCCTGTTACAATTGGTACCAATGATGGTCTTATATCTGTAACGGTATGACCAATTTTTTTAGCTAAAGCATATCCATCACCAGTAGAACCAGTTAACGGATAAGAGGCACCACCGGTACAAATGATAGCGGCATCACAAGCATATTGTTCCTTATCTGTTGTAACTCCTACAACACGACCATCCTCAACAGTAATTGATGTAACAGGTTCATTTAAATGAACTTGTACTTTATACTTTTTAAGGATTTTCATGAATATATTGCGTACTTCTAAAGCAGAATCAGATTCTGGGAATACACGTCCCCCTCGTTCAACCTTAGTTTTTAAGCCCCAACTATGTAATAATTCAAGCAAGTCTTCATTACTAAAGCGTTCATAAGCGCCATATAGGAACTTACCATTACCAGGCGTATTTTTAATGAACTCGGTCATATCTGCACTATTTGTAATATTACAGCGACCTTTACCTGTAATGCCCATCTTCTTACCAACCATATTCATTTTTTCTAGTAAGATGACACGTGCCCCTTCACGACCAGCTATAACAGCTGCCATAAGACCTGCTGCACCACCGCCAATGACTACAATTTGTTTCATTCCTTACCTGCTCCTAACGCTTTTAGAGCTTTTACTTCACGAATTGTAAGCTGACGAGAACCACCACGTTTAACACCACCTAAGGTAAGCCCAGCATAGGCAATTCGTTTTAAGTTATGAATACGGTACCCAAAGTGTTCAAACATACGACGAACTTGGCGATTACGACCTTCATGGATTGTAATTTCTACTTCATGAACACCATTATGATCATCAAAACCGAGATCTACAATTGTTGCAGGAGCTGTTATACCATCTTCCAGTGCTACACCATTGGCAATAACCTGTAAATCTTCATCACGAACACGGCCCTTAATACGCACCTCATATGTTTTTTCTACGCCCTTAGACGGATGAGTTAAGTTTTGAGCCAACTCACCATCATTAGTCAACAACAATAACCCTTCTGTATATAAGTCAAGGCGACCTATTGGATAGATTCGTTTTGATTCATTTTTAATATAATCTATAACAGTTTCACGACCTTGAGGGTCAGACACAGATGTAATAACCCCCTTTGGTTTATTTAACAAGTAATAAACTGGTTTCTCTTGGGCTAATAATTGACCATTAACCTTAACTTTATCCTTTTGAGGATCAATTTTCACACCTAATTCAGTGATTCTACGACCATTAACCTGAACTTTTCCTTCTGTAATCAATTCTTCTGCCTTGCGTCGTGATGCTACACCACAACTAGCAATAAATTTTTGTAATCGTTCCATATTATCCTTCTGTTTCTGAAACTTCTTGATGTAAAGCCTCAATAGATTCTACGCCAGCACTTCTTAAAAACTCGTCAGTTGTTCCGTAAAGAATAGGTCTTCCTACAGTATCTTTATGACCTAGTTCCGCAATAAGAGATCGAGTGAGTAATTGTTTAATAATCTTATCACTATTTACACCGCGGATTTCTTCAATTTCAGCTTTAGTTATAGGTTGTTTATAGGCTATGACAGCTAATGTTTCCATCGCTGCATTAGATAATTTATCTTCTCTCTTACGGATATGCCCTACATAGTCAGCACTTTCCATGGCACTAACTAACTCAATACCTGCTCCAGATACTCTCAAACGGATGCCGCGATTTTTCTCTTCTAGTTCCCGTTGTAATGTATCTATATAATCTTGTACTTCCTCTTTTGAAAGTTCAAATACTTCTTCAAGCATTTCTATTGATATAGGTTTTGCCGATGAGAATAACACGGCCTCTAAATGCATTGTTGGTAAGCTCATATAGCCCCCTTTCTATACGGTACCTTCTAAGGCTGCAGTGAATATAATATCATCCTCTTCATAGCGCATTTCCATAACTTGTTGCTTCAACAATTCTAAAACAGCCATAAAGATTGTTACCATACCACTTTTTGTTTCAATTGCTATTAATAACTCTCTAAAATATAAACTTTCACCACGTCGTACTCGACTAGATAAAGACAAAATCATATCCTCTAAACTATAACTGTCTTTTTCAACTTTGACCTCGCGAATAGGCTCCTCTTCAGGTAATTCCTTAGCGCGTTTTATAGTCTGATAAAAAATCTCATATAATCGGGAAAGTTCTAAACTATATACATTGTCTATCCCAAGTACGCTTGTTTCTTCAGGTCTACTAAATATGTTGGCGGATACAGCTGTACGTTCCATCAATATAGCTGTAAAATCTTTGATTTTTTTAAACTCTACTAATTTAGCTACCAATTCATCACGTGGATCTTCAGCATCCTCCGGCTCAGGTTCAGCTTTAGGTAATAGCATACGCGATTTAATTTGTAACAAAGTAGAAGCCATTACAAGAAACTCACTACTATAATGAATATCAAAGTGATTCCAATTATCTAAATATTCCAAGTATTGACTCGTAATTTCAACGATAGGAATATCGGTGATTTCTATTTTATGTTTTTCAATAAGATGCAAAAGCAAGTCCAAAGGACCTTCAAAGACATCCAACTTGTAATTATAATCTCCCATAAACCCCAATCCTTAGAAAATATACTTTAACTATATAATTATAAAGCATTTATAGTAGTACTTTCAAATAATTGTTTTTTTTACAGTCATCTGCTATCTTTATTATAGTAATTATTATATATTATAGAAATAAATTATTGTGTATTCCTTCAAGAGGGGATTTATTATGTCATCTAATTTAAAGCAAATTGGGAGAAACCCCATCTTTCGCTTTGGTATCATTGGTATTGCTTTATATATAGCTCTATTTTTCATCTATGAACCTATTACACTAGGTCTAGATGTTGAAGATATAACGATTTTAGCAGTACCAACAATTGTAGGTACTTTTTTATTTCAATATTTTATGGGATGTACCGTTTTTCATAGACCATTTTTGGGATATGGCTTAGTCGGTATTCTTTGGGCCCTTACATTCCCACTTTTGTTCCACTGGTCCTATGTAAAACCTTTATATTTTTATGAATTTGCTAATGATTTTTTATTTGGCTTATTAATCTTTATGGGTTTATCGGGGATTCAATTTTTACTGAACCAAACGAATCGTCTCCATAAAACTACATCATTAATCATGGCAATTATTACCATGATATTGAGCCTTATCCCATTCTTACAAATAGGATACTATCTAACTACATGGCATTGTTTAACGCCAGCTAGTTTACTAGCAGTATACATGACAAATCCTGAAGAAGCATTTGGTTTCTTAAAAAATGCTGCTGGTATTCCTGGTCTTATCGCTGTTGGTATTGGCCTTGTAATATGGACCTATCTACTCTATTGGTCTAATCTAGGAATGAAAGCGGTAGTAAACTTGAATACTACACGACCTATGCGCTCCACATTGCTCATTGCATCCATAGTAGCATTCTTAGTATACGTACCATTCTTCTTATTCCCGAAAACATGTATTGTAGCAAACTGGATTGCAGCTGGCGACTATGTAAAACAAATGCAACAATATAATGATAACCATCATTTAGTATTCGATTCCTTCAATTTGGATACAAAGGAAACTTCTGCTAGTAAAACACCAGGTACTATCATATTAGTTATCGGTGAATCTAGTTCTCGTGATTATATGAAGGTATATAATCCAAACTTCCCTTATGATGATACGCCATGGCAAGGTACTATGCGTGCAGATAATAAAGATTTTGTTTTCTTTGATAACGCATATTCATCATACGTACAAACAGTACCTACCCTCGAACGTGCTCTATCTGAACGTAATCAATATGATGATAAACCATTCCTCGATTCTGCGAATATTTTAGATGTTGCTAAAAAAGCAGGATATACTACTTCTTGGTTTAGTAACCAAGGTGTATTTGGCGAATATGATACAGCTATTTCATTAATGGCTAAAACAGCAGATACCACTAAATGGTCACATGAATCCTATGCTTTCTCTGATCGCTATGATGAATCACTCTTACCATTATTACAGTCTGTTGATCCAAGTAAAAATAACTTCATCGTCATTCATATCATGGGTAGTCATATTTACTACAATGACCGTTATCCACATGAATTTAGTAAATGGAAACAAGGTCCATATCCAGATGGCCAAGAAGCATATGCAAACAGCCAATTATATACAGACTGGTTATTACAACAGATTTATACTTATGGTAAGGAAAAATTAAACTTACAAGCCATGGTGTATTTCTCTGACCATGGTGAAAGCTTGGATAAATCTCATAATCCAGATACATTTGACTTTGTTATGACTCATATTCCATTCTGGATATATTTATCACCTCAATATCGTGCTGAGTATCCTCAAACAGCAAAAGAACTCTCTAAACACGAACATCAATACTTTACAAATGATTTACTATATGACACATTGATTGGTCTTATGCACGCACCTAATCAACGGTATGATGTAACAAGAGACTTTAGTAATGGTAAGTATCGATTCAATTTACATAACCTAACTACCTTACTAGGGGAACAACCATTAACTAATGATCCTGTAAACGCAGGAAAATAAACCTTAACATTTTCAGTAATATAAATGCATTTTATTATGTTAGTATAATGTAGTTTAGGTTTCACTAACACGAAAAAAGAGATGAGTTAAAAACTCATCTCTTTTTTTGTTCCATTAATAAGTCAATTTCTTCTTCCGTATAAACCTCTATATTATTCATTAATAAGGCCTCTACAGTACATCCGTTCCCCTCTCGCAGGGTTTTACTAAAGGTACCATCATAAATACGCTTATAACCGCAACTAGGACTTTTTGCTTTCATTAGAGCCTGCTTACATCCCTGTTGCATTGCTATATGCAATGCAATTTGAGCTCCTTTATGAAATTCTGTGGTTACATCAGTTCCATTAGCCGTACATACACGTTTACCTTGTCGTTCCGCAGGATCACGAGGTGTGCTAAGCCCACCTAATACTTCTGGACATACGGTTACTAGATCAAAAGTATCCTTTAACAGTGGTAACTGTTCTATAAGATTATCTTTTCCATCATAACGACAGGATACGCCACATAAACATTCACTAATTAATAATTTTGCTTTATTATTCATAACTTTATTAAACATAGATAATCGTATTTAAACTATGCCATTCTAATAACAAACGCACTTTCATATTTTTAAATTATACACATTTAAAATCTAGATTTAAATAAGAAAAAAAGACTAACCGAAGTTAGTCTTAATTGGTGCCGAGGACCGGAATCGAACCGGTACGGTTGTTTCCAACCGACGGATTTTAAGTCCGTTGCGTCTGCCTGTTCCGCCACCCCGGCATGGGTAACGATTGTGGAGGCGGCACCCAGAATCGAACTGGGGAATAAAGGTTTTGCAGACCTCTGCCTTACCGCTTGGCTATGCCGCCATATAAAGTTGGAGCGGGAAACGAGATTCGAACTCGCGACCCCCGCCTTGGCAAGGCGGTGCTCTACCGCTGAGCTATTCCCGCATGTACATGGTGCCTCAGGACAGAATCGAACTGTCGACACACGGATTTTCAGTCCGTTGCTCTACCAACTGAGCTACCGAGGCATGAATGGCGACCCCGATCAGATTTGAACTGACGATCTTCGCCGTGACAGGGCGACATGTTAACCGCTACACCACGGGGCCGTATCCAAAGTACTTGCTTAGTATATCGGTTATCAGGACTTTTGTCAACACTATCCTACAATATTTTTGATGAATTCTTCTTCATCTTTTAATGTTGTAGATTCTTTATGTCCTGGTTCGACAATTAAATCCTTTGATAATGTTAATATATGCTTCAAACTAATGATTAAATCACGGGGATTACTCTTGTAGTTATCGGTATTTCCTACATTTTGTTTGAATAAAGTATCTCCAGAAAAAAGATGTCCACCAATCTCCAAACAAACTGAGCCAGCACTATGGCCTGGTGTATGATGTACCATTATTATAAAAGGCCCTACTTCTAATTTACCGGCCACTAAATCTTTACAATTCGTGTACATCTTCTTTTTATATACACTAGGTCTACGTCGGATTAGTTGTAATAACTCTTGATCCAAAGGATGTAAATAAGCAGGAATATTATAATACTCACAAACCTCATCAAGAGCCGATACATGATCACAATGACCATGTGTTAATAATACTGCTAAAGGCTCAGAATCTCCTACCATTTCAATTATATGCTTACTATGAAACCCGGGATCAATAATAAGAGATTTTCCATCTTTAATTAATACATAACAATTTGCTTTATAAAGCCCTAGAGGGCGTTTTATAATATTCATATTATTCGCCCTCCTATAGGATACGATACCGTTTAGCAGATTGTTTTTTTATAAAATACCCTTCCCAGAATTGAGGATGAAGCATAACAAGAATTGTAAATAATTCCAAACGACCTAATAACATGTCTACCATGGCTACACATTTAGCACCATCAGACATACTACCAAAGGCATCTGTAGGCCCAAAACCACCAAATCCAATGCCAACATTACTAAGAAAAGCTGTTATAATTTGCATCGCATCATAAGTAGACATTCCAGTACAAGTCATAAGGAAAACAGATATAACGTAAATCATTAAATATAAAAATAAAAATTGCTGTGCCATCTGTATCCATTTAGTAGGCATCGGTTTACCATTAATGCGCACGACTTGTACCATCTCAGGATGAATTGATTTTCTTAAATAAATAATGCTGCTCTTAATTAGAATAATGAGGCGAATAATTTTTACGCCCCCTGTTGTAGAACCACTACAACCACCAAAAAATGATGAAATAAATAACATCATCTGTGCAGCGGCTGGCCACAAATCATAATCGCTTACAGCAAATCCACTACCAGTTTGAATCGATACATAATTAAAGGAAACATCTCTAAAGATTTGAATTGGATCATTAATATTTGATTGTACTGCCATCGAAATTGATATTATAGCAATTCCAATAAAAATAACTAGCCAATACATACGTGTTTCAAAATCATCAATCAAAACGCGAATGCCTCTTTGCAGTGCATTATAATATACTGCAAAATTACCACCAGCAAGTATCATGAAAAATATAAATACAAAACAGATATAGTTGCTTTGTTCATAAATAAATGTACCTGCAGATGTAGGTGCAAAACCACCTGTAGCAATAATGGAAAATGCATAATTTAATGCATCAAAAGGCTCTATACCACCAGCCCATAGCATAACGAAACAAATGGCGGTAAAAGCAACATATAAACGCCAAAGTTTAGAGGCCATTGATTGAATACGAGGCATAACAACACCAGGTTTTGGTACCGATGCTTCTGCATTAAACATATGAGCTGCATCTGCACCTAAGTTCTTTAAGAACGATAAGATAAGGACAATAATCCCCATCCCACCAATCCAGTGCATTAGTCCACGCCATAAAACATATGTCTTAGGTAAATCGTCTACGCTATTAATAATTGTAGCACCAGTTGCTGTAATCCCTGATGTAGCTTCAAATAGAGCATCAAATACATTGGTTAATATACCACTAAGAATAAATGGTAAGGAACCTAAGATAATAGTTAATATCCATGTAGCTGATACAACTAAAAACCCATCACGAAGACTAAAGCTTTGACTTTCATGACCATAATAGGATAAAAGTCCACCTAAGCCAAATGAAATACCAGTAGTAACCAAAAACGACCAATATGCAGTTTCAAATACGATACCATATATAAAAGGAATTAATGTAAAAATCCCAAATATATATAATAATCGCCCCACTAAGGACATGACAATTTGAATGCGCATAGTCCCTCCATACTAGGTAAGATATTTAAGTAATTTACTTACAGATTCAGGTAACGCAAATAGAACAATGTGATCTCCATCTAAGATTTCAGTATTACCACGTGGTACGATGGCTTCATCACCACGTAAAATTACACCAACTAACGCCTTCCCTGGTAAACGAATGTCTTTTAGTTGTTTACCAGCCACAGGTGATTCACTTGTAATGGCAACCTCTATAGATTCCGCTTTTCCACCTTCAAAGGTCGAAATAGATAAAACACCTTCTCCACTACGCACGAAACGTAAAATTTGACTCGCTGTAAATAAACGTGGCGAGAATACAACATCAATACCCACTTGTTCCATAAGCATAATGTATTCAGGTCGACCTACGCGCACAACTGTCTTTGGTATGCCCATATGCTTGCCGACAAGAGCAACAAGCAAGTTGAGCTTATCATCATCTGTAACAGCAATTATAACATCACTATCTGCAATTTCTTCTGCTTCTAAAAGGTCAAAGTCTGTAGCATCTCCATTGATAACCATAGACTTATCTACAAGATTAGCAAGTTTTTCACAGCGGTTAAAATCTTTTTCAATGACCTTAACAGAGAATCCCGCTTGTTCTAAAAGAACTGTTAGATTTCTACCTAATAGACCAGCCCCAATGATAACAGCCCGTTTATAAAATGTACTGTGATTATGGAACCAAAGATTTTCTACTTCTTCAACAGACTCTTTTAAGCCTAAGAAGAATACACTGTCATCAACTTGTAGAATACTTTCACCATGGGGAATAATCATTTCACCATACCGTAAAACCCCTACTAGTAAAACACCTTCAGGGAATTTAATATCTTTTAAAGGTTGACCTATTAATGGAATATCATCTGTAATCTTAAATTCCATAAGGCGTACAGAACCTTGGCCAAATTCTTCTACATCAATAGCTGATGGAGTCTCTAGAATTTGTAAAAGCTCTTGAGCCGTAACCATTTCAGGATTGATAAATAAATCGACCCCTAATTTAGCACGCATCTCATCATCCATATGTTCTGCTACAGTATTATCTCGCACACGAGCAATCGTTGTAGGAACACCTGTAATTTTAGCTACAGAACAAGATAACATATTTACTTCATCAGAATCGGTAACAGCAATAAACATTCCTACATCATCCATACCGATTTCGTTGAGCAATTGTATATCACTGCCATTTCCTTGAACAAGGCTAACATCTAGTGTATTTTCAAGATTTTGTATACGTTCTGGAGAACGATCAATTACATATACATCATGATTATCTTGTATCAAGCGTTGTGCCAAGGAATAGCCAACCTTACCAGCACCTACAATGACAATTTTCATCGCCTTTATTCCTCTTCTTGTGATTCATTACCAACAGGAGGTGTCCATTGACGTCCTGTTTCAGTTAACAATGTCCAACCATCATCTTGAACAATTTTTTTCTCTTTCATCAAATGCCCTAAAGCACGCTTAAAGGCAGCTTTACTGATATTAAATTTATCTTTAATCAACATCGCAGAAGATTCATCGCTATATGGCATCTTGCCTCCACGATTAAGAAGGTACTCCATTATAATGTCTCCATCAGAAATGAGTGCCTTTTCCTTAGTAGGACGCATAGATACGTTGATACGACCATCATCACGTTTAAAGGTAACACGACCTTCAACCATTTCTCCTACTTTTAATTTTCTAGTCATCTCAGAACGATGTAAAAAGGCAATCCATCGTTCAGGAGTGATGAAGAATGCCCCATCACTAGTCAAGTTGTAGATAGCGCCTTTAACAAGTTGTCCTACTTTAGCATCTGTAGCAGCCTTAGATGCGCGACGCATTTCGTCATCAACATCCATAGATACTGCAAAACGACCAGATTTATCTGTATAGAGTCGAACCCAAACTTTTTCGCCCACTTGAGGACGACCACGCATCTCTGCGTGAGGCATGAAGATACCACGCTCAGTACCAACCTCTACGAAACAGCCAAAGTTTGTAGTATTGATTACCTCAACATACCCAATTTGGCCTACCTTCATCGCTGGTAAACGCATAGAAGCAGTCAAACGCCCCTTTGGATCGCGATATAAAAATACCTCTACTTCATCACCAATGGCAACAGGAGATGTTTGTTGATCCTTATGAAGCAAAATATCATCATTTGTATTGCCAGTTTGACCATCTAGAAAAGCCCCTTGATCACTAGTACGCAATACTTTTAATGTGGCAATTGTATTTTCCAACAATTCTGTAGCCATACTATACTCCTTCAAATGGAACTCGAACTGCATCATTCCATAATTCTTCTAAACCGTAGAATTCTCGCAACTCATCACCACCAAAGACATGACAAATAATATCGCCAAAATCAAGTAAAATCCATTCACCTTCGCGATAACCTTCTCTATGATTTACTGTCATGCCCAATTCTGCTGCTTTATCTTCCATTTCATCAGCAATACTCTGAGATTGCTTAATATTATTTGCACTAGCAATTAGGAAGTAATCCCCTAACATAGATACACCTTCTAAATCGAGAATTTCGATATCTCTGCCTTTTTTATCAAAAGCAGCTTGTGCTAATTGTAATACGATTTGTTTAACTTCTTCTTTATTTTTCATACTATTCCCCTTTTAACGTTTATTAGTACTCTCATCACCCGGTTCTGATGGCTTTGTGATAGTACCACCATTATGTTCTGATTCAGGTGCAACCTTGGCTGTACTATTAGTTGGAGCTGTAACAAATTGTGTCATTTCATTGGCTGGTAGATTTCCCATCGTAATGCCTACTAATCGTTGTGCTTCTGTTGGATTTACCTTCCAATATGTCATATCGCCAACTAACTCTTTTTCACCAGGAAGAATATAGAAATGAATCTCTTCCTTATTAATTTTGCTAGCATTATACACAAGCTTAATAGCATCTAATGTAGAAATATTACTATCATAATGATCCCAAATTCTCCAAATATGCCATGCATTTGTTAAGAAGAATGAATTATGCTCTTCTTCTACCCATAGTTTCAAAAATCTTTCTTGTCGTTGTACACGTGTAAATGTATCGTGTTTTGGATCAGAATATCGTAAATAGGATAAAGCCTTATCACTATCTAATGTTTGATATCCTCGTTGCAAATCAATATCTTTATTTCCCTCTGCATCTACGTGTTCCATAGTCTGTTCTACATAGATTTGTTGATTTCCTAATACATCGTTAGTCTTTTTGAAAGCATTTTGATTAACTACAACATAATATGGTATAGAAATATGGAACATATCTTCAATGACAGCCTTTGTTAGATCAATACCACCTTTTTCATAGATGCTATTGAGCATACTTGCATCGGTCTGATCTCTATTATCAATTTTACTATTACTAGGAATGCCAATAACATCCATTGTTTTTTGATCTAAATTAATGGATAACAAGAATAGACTATCACTTTGACTAGGATTATTATCATCAGTACCGACAACAAGAATGTATAATGGTTTATCTAACCCTTTTTGTTCTACAGATACAGTATTACCATCTTGTTTATTTCCATTATCTACAGCTGTATCAGTTGTCTCAGTAGTACCTGTAACAGCTCTATACACATAAGATACCCCAGTATACAAACCATAGCCTATACCCCCAAGTAGGGCAAGTACTACAATAACAGCTACTATAAATCTAGGCCATTTAACAGATGACTTTTGTTGACGTCTTCTTCTACGACGGCGAGCTCTTGCTCGTTCACGTTCTTCCATATATAAACTCCATTATTTACAAGATTGTAACACATCATTACGACCAAGAATGGTCAACGGATAAATCGATAAATTTTGCTCAATAAGATGAATAATAGTATTATCAAAACCAAGCAATACAGCCTTATCTAAATCTAGTTCTGAAACGTTACGCAACTCATCCACACCGGGAAAATCTCGATTAGGCTCAATATAATCTGCTAAAAATATCACCTTATCTAGCGTAGACATATGTACCTTTCCAGTCGTATGAACTCGAATGGCTTCTAAAACCTCATCATCAGATATAGAAAATTCTTTTTTTGCTCGAATCATACCAGCTAAACCATGTAAAAGATTGCCATTACTTAATAATTGTTGATCAGCATCATAAGATTCACTTTTCACAAGATTTTGCATATCCTGTAAAGGCAATTCTTTAGCGCAATCATGTAGTAATGCGGCTAATCTAGCCTTTTCCACATCAACGCCATAAAGCTTAGCTAAATGAGTAGCCGATTCCACAACGCCAAGAGTATGCTTAAATCGTTTCTTGCTCAGCCATTGACTCACGCTAAGTTGTATTTCATCAAATGATAACATCCTTTATTCCTTCCCATAAATATGGTGTTCCTCAATATATTCCACCACACATTTTGGCAACATATATCGAACTGTTTTACCAGAACGTAGACGTTCTCGTAAATACGTAGCAGATAATTTCATCTCAGGAACCTCCATAAGATGTATTTTTTCACGTGCTTTAGGGCCTAAAATCGCTAATGTTTCGTCAATTGCACTTGATCCATCAGGTCTTGTAGCGCCAATAAAGTGGACCTCATCTAATAATTCCTCAATAAACTTCCACGTTGGTAATGCACGAATTGTATCAGTACCAGCGATAAAGTAAAATTCAATATTTGGTCCATAAAGGACCTTAAAATGTTGAATAGTATCAACTGTATACGAAGGGCCTTCTCGACGCATCTCTACATCAGAAATCTCAAAATTAGGATTATCTGATACGGCTGCTGCCGTCATAGCATATCGATGACGACTATCTATTACATCATGTTGTTTGTGAGGCGGAACCTTGGCAGGTACAAAAATTACCTTTTCTAGGTTAAAGCTTTCACAAGCAACCTCAGCAATCATTAGATGCCCTAAATGGATAGGATTAAATGTTCCACCTATGATTCCTATACGACGTTTCTCTACCATAATAATGCCACACCCTTAATGACAATGACACAGATAACGATAAACAAGAGCAATGCCTTTCCATAGGATATCCATTCGTATCGACCTTTTGGAGTCTGAATATATCTGTAGTATGCCCTTATTAAGTAATATACGGTCTTCACTTTCGAACTTGGCCTTCTCCAAATACAAAGTATTTATATGATGTTAGTGCTTGTAATCCCATTGGTCCGCGAGCATGAAGCTTTTGGGTACTAATACCAATTTCCGCACCAAAACCAAATTCAAAACCATCAGTAAAACGAGTTGATGCATTGTGATAAACTGTAGAACAATCTACTAAGTTCATAAATACTTTTGCACGCATTGGTTCATCTGTTACTATAGCTTCTGAATGATGTGTAGAATATAAATTCACATGATCGATTGCTTCCTCAAGAGTATCAACAATACGTACATTTAAGTCCATATCATTATATTCTGTATTGAAAGAATCATCTGTTAAAGGAATAGTATTACCCATATATTGAGCTACAGCATTATCGCCGTGAATTCGTACCCCATATTCTTGTAACGCCACATCAAGACGAGGTAAAAACTCAGCAGCTACAGCTTGATGTACTAATAGAGTCTCCATAGAGTTACATACAGATGGACGCTGTACCTTTGCATTAATAGCAATTTCTAACGCCATATCTAGATTGGCATATTCATCGACAAAGGTATGACATACACCACTCCCCGTTTCAATTACAGGAATACTACTTTCATTAACAACACGGCGAATGAGTCCTGCTCCACCACGTGGAATAACAACATCAATATATTCACGTTGTTGTAGTAATACGCCAACCATCTCTCGATCTAGAACCTCCACGAGTTGAATCGCATCTGGCGTAATGCCTAGTGTTTCTAAGGTATTGCGCATAATAGACACAATAATTTGGTTAGTATGGAATGCCTCTTTACCACCGCGTAATATCGTAGCATTTGCAGTTTTTAAACAGAGGACCCCTGCATCGATAGTCACATTTGGACGAGCTTCAAATATAATGCCAATAACACCAAAAGGCACTGCTCTTTTTTCAATAACTAAACCATTAGGACGTGTAATTGTTTCTATAACTGAACCAACTGGACTTTCAATAGAGGCCACTTGACGAACACCTTCAGCCATTTGAGAAATACGGCTAGGTGTCAATGTTAATCGATCTATCATAGTTTGAGGTACATTATAATCCCCAGATTTATCTAGATCTAATTGATTAGCGGCCATAATTTCATCGGTTTGTGCTTCTACAGCATCAGCGATTGCCAATAATGCAGAATCTAATGTACCTTGATCAATTTGAGCTAATTCAAAAGATGCCACTTTAGCTCTTTGACCCATATCTTTACAAATTTCTTCATACTGGTTCATAGGATATCCTCAATGTAATAAAACTAGATTATTACGATGTATTGCTTCATCATAGGTTGTATTAATTCCTAAAATTTGAGCTATATCATTTGTATTATGACCTTTAATGGCCTTCATATCTTCGATGCCATAGTTAATAAGACCTCGACCGATTTCTTTACCATCATGGTAAATAGAGATTGTATCACCAGGCCCAAATGCCCCATCTACATCAATAATACCAGCTGGTAAAATACTAGCACCTTTATCTAATACAGCACAAGCGCAACCATCATCAATAGTGATTGACCCTTTTAATCGTTTACCAAAGGCAAGCCAGTGATGTTTTCCTGATAAGCCAGCATCATGTGCTTCAAAGAGGGTACCAATATTTTCACCCTTACATACGCGTCGCACAGAATCCTCTACTTCACCGGATGTAATTACCATAGGTACACCAGAGTTTGTAGCCATATGGGCTGCCTTTATCTTGGTATACATGCCACCTGTACCCATATTAGATCCAGCTCCACCTGCAATAGCATAGGTTTCATCAGTAATTTCAGAAACGACTTCTATCAATGTTGCATCAGGATGAGTTGCTGGATTAGCTGTATATAATCCTTCAATATCGGATAAGATGATAAGCAAATCAGCATCTACAATGCCTGCCACAGTAGCAGATAAAGTATCATTATCACCAATTTTAAATTCCTCAATAGCAACTACGTCATTTTCATTGATAATAGGAATAACATTGAGTTGCAATAACGTATGTAGTGTATTGCGTAAGTTTAGATAACTATGGCGGCCTGTACTATCTTCTTTTGTTAATAGAATTTGACCTACTGTACGACCATATTCACGAAACATACGCTCATACATATGGATAAGGATACCTTGTCCTACCGCTGCAGCAGCTTGTTTCAAAACAAGGTCTCTAGGTTTTTCTTTAAATCCTAGAGGAGCAAGGCCAGCTCCCGTTGCACCAGAAGAAACAAGGATAACCTCTTTACCTTGATTAGCTAAATCTGATAATTGGCGTACTAATCTTTCTATGCGCTCTAAGTTTAAATGTCCATTAACATAACATAGCGTACTACTGCCTACTTTAACTACTATTCTTTTTGCGTCGATGATAGCACTGCGCATAGATTAACCTCCTAGGCCAACAGGTTATGACGTTCCCACTATAATAAAATTTAGTAATATGACGATTTACTTAGGTAAAATAATTTTAGGTTCTTTTTTAGCTTTATATAAAACACCATTAAAACCAATAACTTGGACTAATTCAGCACCTAACATATCGGCTAACTCTTGGAAAATCGTCTTATCTTCAGGGCTATTGTTGTGTAATTTCACCTTGATTAATTCGCGAGCCATTAAGGCTGCGCGAGCACTATCAATAACACTGTTTTCTAAACCATTTTTACCAATTTGAACTACTGGTGGCATTGTTGCTGCCAAAGAACGTAAATACCGTTTTTGTTTTCCTGTCATTATTACTCCTACTCTTGGAATGTAAAGCGTTGATCGCCAATTACAACTTCATCACCGTCTTTACAACCTTTTTCTTTTAATTTAGCATCTAGCTCCATAAAGCGCCAAATGCGTTGGAATCTACGAAGAGATTGATCATCACTTAAATTTGTCATTGCTACTAAACGTTCAATACGTTTACCTGTAATATAGAATGCAGCATCGTCACCACGAGTGATAACGAATTCTACATCTGGTTTTGCTTCGTATACTACTGTATCATCAGTTGCTTCCGGTTCTGGCTCGTAGTTTTCTACATAGTAGTACGCTCGTTCCATAAGTTCTGGTAAACCTTCGCCACTTAATGCATTGATAAGGAATACTTCGTAGCCTTTATCTTCAAAATATTTTTTTGTATCAGGAATTGTTGTATCATCAAAGACCATATCAATCTTATTGAGCGCAACAATCTGTTTTTTATTGGCTAATTTTTCAGAATATTTACGAAGCTCTTCGTTAATAGCATCAAAATCAATCTTTGGATCGCGTCCTTCCATACCAGATACATCAAGGACGTGAATTAAAATATTAGTACGTTCTACGTGACGCAAGAAGTTATGTCCTAGACCAACACCTTCGCTAGCACCTTCAATAAGGCCAGGAATATCAGCGAGTACAAAACTACGGTCCCCAGAGATTGTTACTACCCCAAGTACAGGTGTCAATGTAGTAAAGTGATAAGCCGCAACCTCTGGTTGAGCTTTAGAAACCTTACGTAAAATACTAGATTTACCTACAGATGGGTACCCTAATAAACCAACGTCAGCTAATACTTTTAGTTCTAGTTGTAACCAGAACTCTTCACCAGGTTCACCCTTTTCTGCAAATGTCGGTGCACGGTTAGCACTTGTTTGGAAACGTGCATTACCACGGCCCCCACGACCACCTTTAGCAATAACAAATATATCGCCATCGTTAACGAGATCACAGAAAATTTTTCCTGTTTCTTCTTCTTTAATTACGGTGCCCAACGGAACTGGGATAATAAGTGGCTCAGAACCGCGACCATGCTTATTGGAGCTTTCACCATTACCACCAGCAGGCGCCTTAAACTGGCGTTTATATCTAAAGTCTACAAGAGTATTAATATTCTTGTCCGCTTTAAAAATAACGTCTGCCCCTTTACCACCATCGCCGCCACTAGGGCCGCCATTTGGCACGTATTTCTCACGGCGGAAGCTAGACATGCCATCCCCACCGTCACCGGCCTTAACAAAGACACGCGCTCTATCTATAAACATATTTTAACTCCTATGCATTATTGCTGTAATAACTCTAATGCCTTTTTAATTTGAATATCATCTAATGTACTAGATGGATTTACACCTTTTGGTAAATCAAGCTCTACATCTGGTTTAATACCAATGCCGTCAATAACACGATCATTTGGTGTATGGTACTTAGCAATAGTTACCTTAACGCCTTCATTATCAAGGCTAGGGTAAATAGTTTGAACTGTACCTTTACCATATGTATTAGTACCTAAAATGGTACCTAGTTTACGGTCTTGAATAGCACCAGCTATAATTTCAGATGCACTAGCAGACCCTTTATTAACAAGAACTACTAATGGCATAGCTACTTCTGGGCCATTCGACTTATAAACATCTTTTTTACCAGCTCGATTTTGTACCGTTACTAGTGTACCTGGAGGCATAATATAGTTGGAAATCTTTTCTGTTGTAGATAACAAACCACCAGGATTATCTCGGAGATCTAATACTAGTTCCTTCATACCTTGAGATTGCAATTCTTTAAACTGTGTTTCAAAATCATCAGCTGTATTTTCAGCGAATTGACTGATACGAATGTACCCCACTGTACTTGTAAGCATTTTACTTTTAACAGTTGGTAACACAATGGATTCACGAGTGATATCAAAGTGCAATGTTTCACCATTGCGCTCTATATCAAGGGCTACAACAGTACCTGCCTCACCGCGAATTCGAGAGGATGCATCTTCTACAGTTATATCACTTGTGGATTGACCATTGATAGCAATAATATGGTCTCCAGGTTTAATGCCCGCTTTGAAAGCTGGTTGATCTTCCATAATACTAACTGCATATAAACCTTTATCATCATGCCCAAGAACCATGCCTACACCAGCATAAGTACCAGATGTTTGCATTTTCATGGACTTAAATTCATCAGCATCTAAATAAACACTATGAGGCTCTCCCAAAGAGCCAATCAAACCTTTTAACATACCATCATAAAGGGTAGCTTTAGACATAGGTGTCATAAAGACTTGACTCGCAGCATAGTAGGCTACAAATAGTCTTGGTAACCCCCAGAATGAACCAGATAGATACCAAAACATGAGCCACATAATAACGATGCCAGAGCCTATATATTTCAATAGGCTCCATAACACCGTACGTGTATCAAATTTCATATTATAAATATCCCATAGGATCCACAGGATCCCCACTTATACGAACTTCAAAATGTACGTGTGGCCCAGTACTATTACCAGTGCTACCAGCATAGGCTATAACTTGACCTTTAGATACATCTTGTCCTTCAGAGACAGCAAGCTCAGAATTATGGCCATAAAGGGTAGACATGCCATTACCATGGTCGATAACTACGGCATAACCATAGCCGCCCATCCAACCAGACCAAACAACAGTACCACCATCAGCAGCATGAACAGGTGTACCTTCATCAACACCAATATCTATACCAGAATGGTAAATTGTTGTTCCCCAAATTGGATGTGTACGATAACCATATGGTGAAGTAATTTCACCACTTACAGGCCAACCCAGTTGACCAGAACCTTGCACCCAAGAGTAACTTGGTGCAGACTGTTGAGCTGCTGCTGCGGCCGCCGCTTCTGCAGCAGCACGAGCCGCTGCACGTTCCGCTTGACGTGCTTTTAATAGTGCAGTAATTTGAGCGGAAGAAGCATTGAGTTCTTCTACAGCTTGCATTGCAGTGGCACGATCATTTTGTGCTTTTTGAAGAACGACTTCCCGTTCTTTCTTCTTTTGTTCAATTTCAGCTTGTTTAGCTACTGCCGCCTTTTCAAGCTCCACTAATTTAGCTCGAGATTGCTCAAGAGCTTGCTTACGTGCAGCAATTTCAGCACGTTCTTTTTTGATTTCATCGATTAATTTAATGTCAGCATCAATAATGCGTTTTAAAATCTCTAGTCGATTTGCAAAATCACTAAAGTCTTTAGAACCAATAACAACATCTAAATAACTTAGACGACCATTGATATAAATATCACGTACACGCTTATAAAATACGGACTCACGTCCTTCTAAACGTTTTTGTGCTTCTGCTAGTAACTTTTCATTAACAGTAATATCATTTTCAACGGCTACACGTTGTTGTTGAATAGACTCTAACTGTTGTTGAGCTTGACGCAATTGCTCTTCAATTTGACGCAACTGTTCAGATACACTAACAATGACAGTTTCAGCATCAGCTTTAATAGAGTTTTGTTGATTAACTTGTTGTTGAATTGAATCTAATTGATTCGTTAAATCCTCATCTTCCGCAACAATGTATAGTGGTGTTCCCAGTACTACTATACCTGTTAAAATTGTTGCCACCAGACGGGATTTGATTGTGTTGTATTTCATAAACATTACACCTTCATGTATTGTTTTAAAGAAATTGTACTACCAATAGCACCGACTATAATACCGCCAACTAAAATATAGATAGCCACATCATAGAAGAATGGGAACATTGGTACTAATGGGAAGAATGCTAAAGACTCGGAAACTTCCATAGTAATAAAATGGTAGAATTCACCTACACAAAGAACGGCAATAATAGCTCCAACTAGACCTAATAACATGCCTTCGATCAAGAATGGCCAACGGATAAAGCCATTTGTTGCACCTACATATTTCATGATGGCAATTTCTTTACGACGAGCGAACACAGTCAAACGAATTGTATTAGAAATGATGAATAATGTAGCTGCTGCTAAGAATGCAATTAATACGATACCACCAATTCTGATAACTTGAGTTATACGGAAGAGTTCTTCCACAATATCTTGACCATAATGTGTACTTTCAACACCTTGGAATGTGGTAGCTAATTTAGCTGTAGCCTTAACATCACTAGGATTATCAAAAGTTAATACATAAGAATTTGGCAATGGATTTACATCACCTAGGGCATTTACTAATTGTTGTTGATCACCAAGGCGAGCTTTAAATTCCTTCATAGCTTGCTCTTTATTAACAAACTCCAAATGCTTAAGATTTGGTATAGCTTTAATTTGCTTACCTACCGCCATAATTTGATCAGTTGTTAAACCATCTTTTAAGTAAATGCTCAATTGAACTTGGTTTTCTAAGCTAGATGCCATGTTATTCAAATTGATAACACCGCAAAGGAATACACCAAGCATAAATAGAGATAAAGCCACTGTAGAAATAGATGCTAACGTCATAAGACCGTTACGCTTCATAGATTTGAGGGCTTCTTTAAAAAAGTATTTCAATGTTCTAGGCTTCATTAATTTCAGCACCTCTCATATTATCACTTTGAACGCGACCATCTTTAAGACGAATAACACGTTTATTTAAATACGAAACAAGATCCATATTATGGGTAACCATAATAACAGTTGTACCAAAATTATTGATATGCTTAAACAAATCTACAATACCTTTACTTGTATCAGGATCTAGATTACCAGTCGGTTCATCAGCAATGAGCACAGAAGGTCGATTTACAATGGCGCGGGCAATAGCAACACGTTGTTGTTCACCACCAGATAGATCCTCTGGTAAATCATTTGCCTTGTCAGTTAACCCAACAAGCTCTAGTACATGACTTACCTTTTCTTTAATTACCTTTGGTTTCTCTTCAATTACTTCAAGTGCAAAAGCAATATTCTCTGATACCGTTTTATTCGGTAATAACCGGAAATCTTGGAATACAACACCAAGTTTTCTACGTAATTTTGGAATTTTACTACGCTTCATACGCGTAACATCAAAATCATCAACTATAACAGTACCAGCATCAGGTACTACTTCATGAGTTAATAATTTAAATAGAGTTGATTTCCCTGCACCGCTGTGACCACAAATGAGGACAAATTCTCCGTCATTTATAGTTAAACACACATCGTCTAATGCAACAGAACCATTATCATAGACTTTACTAACATTCTTAAATTCAATCATGGGATCCCCTTTGATTATTTACGAGTGATTACACGTTTTACTGCTTCTACAATGTCTTTTGCTGTTAAGCCATATTTAGCCATTAATTCTTTTGGTGTACCACTCTCCCCAAATGTATCTCGAACACCAACGAATTCCATAGGTACTGGCTTATTAGCAACAACAACTTCAGACACAGCAGAGCCTAGGCCACCAATGATATTATGTTCTTCAGCTGTAACAATAGCACCTGTTTCAGTAGCTGCCTTTACGATTGCATCTGCATCAATTGGTTTGATAGATGCCATATTAATAACGCGAGCAGATACATTAGATTCAGCTAAGGTTTTTGCCGCCTCAACAGCAGGACCAACCAAAGCACCACAAGCGATAATTGTTACATCAGAACCTTCAACTAAAGTAGTAGATTTACCAGGTACAAAAGTATAACCTTCAGCTGTTACATCATCTACACCAGCACGGCCCAAACGAACGTATACAGGACCCTCATAAGATGCAGCCCATTCAACTACAGCTTCTGTTTCACGTTCATCCGCAGGTACTACTACTGTCATATTAGGTAGTGTACGCATACAAGAAATATCTTCCAAGCTTTGATGTGTAGCACCATCTTCACCTACTGTAATACCCGCATGTGTAGCACAAACTTTTACATTCAATTTTGGATAGCATACAGCATTGCGAATTTGTTCAAATGCACGACCTGTTGCAAACATTGCAAAGGAAGAAACAAATGGGGTTTTACCAGCTGCTGCAAGACCTGCACCAACAGAAATCAAATTTTGTTCTGCAATACCTACATTAAAGAAACGTTCAGGGCAAACATTTTTAAATGTATCAGTTTTAGTAGATTTTGATAAATCTGCATCTAATACGATAATATTTGTATTTTCTTTACCGATGCGAGCTAACGCATTACCATATGCTTCACGTGTTGCTTTACCCATTATTGTACCCCCATAATTTCATTAACAAAGGCTATACCTTGCTCAGCGCTTGGTGCTTTGCCATGCCATCCTGCTTGGCCTTCCATTTCTTCAACGCCCTTACCTTTTACAGTATGCATTACAATGCAAGTTGGGCCTTCTGTGAAAGCTTTAGCTGCTTCAATAGCATTATGAAGTTCATCAAGATCATGACCATTTACTTCAATAACATTCCAGTTAAAAGCTTTAAATTTCTCAGGAATAGGCAATGGAGAAAGAACTTTAGTAATATCCCCATCAATTTGAAGACCATTAAAGTCAACAAAAGCAGTTAAGTTATTGAGTTTGTAATGGCCAGCAAACATAGCGGCTTCCCACACTTGACCTTCTTCAAGTTCACCATCACCAAGAATGGAATAAACACGGTAATCTGCATTGTCGATTTTACCAGCCAATGCCATGCCGCATGCTGCAGAGATACCTTGACCCAAGGAACCAGTGGACATATCAACACCTGGAATATGTTTCATATCAGGGTGACCTTGTAACATATGGTCAATTTTACGTAAATTCAAAAGTTCATCTTTAGAAAAGTAACCTTTTTCAGCCAATGTAGCATATAATGCAGGCGCTGCATGACCTTTAGAAAGGACAAAGCGATCTCTATTAGGAGCTTTTGGATTTGCTGGATCTACATTCATTTCTACATAGTACAACAAGGCCATCACATCGGCGATGGATAGAGAACCACCTGGGTGACCAGATTTCGCTGCCGTTACAGACTGAACAATACTCACGCGAATAGCTTTTGCCTTCTCTTGAACTAGTTGTTTAACATCTTGTGTTAATGTAGCCATAGAGACCTCACTTTCTGGATTAGATCCAATATATTAATAATTTTTAAGTAATGAAATTGCGATTTCTGCATTGCGTTGAGAGTTAACACGCAACGCTTCAATACGATCATAAGATGCTTGGTACTCTTCTCTTGAATTTAAGAGCTTATGACATCTCTGATATAAAGCCTCTTCTCGAAGATGGGTCATTGTACCGATTGGTTCTTGACCAATCATATGTAAGAAACTAGTGATTTTAGGATCGTAGGAAATGCCAATTACAGGTTTCTTCATTAGAGAACTAAATACTAATGCATGAAGACGTATGCCAATCATAAGGTCTACATTACCTGACAAGGATACTTGTTCCTCTGTAGAGAATGGTCCTTCAAGAACAATAGCTCCTTTTGGCATATAACTAGCAATAATTTTAGCTTCTTTTGTATCCTCTGGATGAGACATAGGTATAAATATAATCTCTACATTATCCTGTTCTTGCAGTCGACTTAAGACATTGGCTAGTGATTCACGGTATTCTGTATCATCTTTCCAACTACGAACAGCTACTCCGATTCTTTTTGGAGATTCTGTGGATATAGGTAGCTTTGATGTATAGCCGTCTAGAATGCGTTTTCCAATATTCAAATCAGCTGGTTGCATGGCTAATACAGCATCAGCCGTAACCTCAACATCTTCAATTCCTAAGGAATCTAATTCAGATTTAGAAATAGAATCACGAACCGTTATAGTATCAACAAAACGCAAAACAAAGCTAACAGCTTTCCTTGTAGAAGGGCGATTTAAAGGTCCAATACCTTGTGAGTATAGCATCACCTTTTTACCCATCATTTTTGCTAAAGCCATAATACTTAAGTAGTAATATGTATTGCGAATACTAGTAGCATCTTGTAACAGGCTGCCTCCACCACTGATAACTAAATCAGAATTTGAAATAGCCTTTAGAATACCGAATGCAGAAAAGGTTCCCACCGCATGAATATTGTGCTTTTTGCTCGTCTCTGTAGGATTACCAGAAATAACCGTAATATGCGCATCTGCTTCCTCTTTACGAATGGCATCGATAATAGCACAAAGCATTGCTTCATCACCAGCATTACCAAAACCATAGTAGCCAGAGATAACAATATTACTCATGGTCAACCTCCCGAGCTTGGAACCATTGTGTTACATACATCATGAAACGAACAGCAATGATAAGAAGCAAACCTAAGAGCGCACCAATTAACAAACCATCATATCCACGCATAATAGACATGAATACAGGAGTTCTAATATGACAGAAAGTTTCAACCATAGACGCTATTCCAATAACACCAGCAATAGTTAATAAGAAATGGATCACTGTAGGCCATTTGCGTAGGAATGCAAATGTAGCTAACATTAATGCAGGATGACCAATAATGAACTCTTTTTCTCTAGGTCTTGCATACATTGTATTTTCAAGAAAACGACGAAGCATGAGTTCAACTCCTGGTACAGGAACACCTGCTGTATGACCGCTTCGGCCAACAAATACCCATGCCACACCACCAAGAGCAGCCATTACAAAGAATACGTAGAACTTAACATCCATTGTTAAAAATTCAACTACAAATTTCTTTGCTTCTTCTTTAGAGTTAATCATACGACCTTTCCACAATGGGAAACGTTGTAAATAAGCGATAATCACCAATACAACTGGAAGTACAAATGTTAACTTAACACCTCTAAAGATAGCAAATTCCATAAAGAATTTCGTATTTCCTAGCAAAGATGCAATATACATACCGCCAATAGCTGCAAAGAGTGCAGCAATTACGAGATAAAGAACTGCTAATACGGTAGATTTAATAGCACCTAATGGACGAGCACCATCATAACGACGCCATTCTTCCATCAAACGGATCATAGCACCTACAGGAGCCATAATAGCACTAGATAAGGCCCAAATTTGAGTAATCAGTGTGCCACTTGTAATGATGAATAATACTACAGATACAAGAGATATTCCAAAGAATGCGACCAATTGTGTATGTTTACGCATTGGAATTAGCATTTGACCAACGTAAACAAACAGTGCAATAGCACCTATCATAGTAATAACTACTAACAATGGATTAGGTGTATATGGTGGATAAATATCAGCAGGACCAAATTCATAACCTTTTGTAGATAATTTTTCAGTAGTCATACCAATATAGTTAATGGTAGTTTGTAATACTGTTTCATTATTTACACCAGCTTCATACATAGGGAATAAATTGAAACGAATATTTCGTTCAATATCACTAATATAGAAACGTTGTGCGGCTTCTTCAGGAGTAATTTTCTTTAATTCGTCCTTAGCAATTGTATATACACGACCAACGCTATAATTCTCTTTAGCAGCCATTTCTAAGAAACCTTGTTGTGGCTCATATTGAAGTTGGTTAACAGCTTCGATACCAACTAAAGGAATGTGATTTTTATGTAACAATTCTAAGGTTTCATCAGTTAAGTTAGGCGCACCAAGAGCTTCTTTGCCAGCAAAAATCATACCAGTAACATGTGGAATTCCTTCAAGGCGTTTAAATAGATATTGAAGATCTTCAGACGTTACATTTCTGTAATTTGTAGGTCGAACAATAACATTAAATCCACGATTAGCAACTTCTTGAGCTTGAAGCTTGGAAATACCAAGATTCATTTTTAGATAGCTATCTGCAGTAGCACCATATAACTCAAGAACCGGACCAATACTTGTATTGAGCTCTTTTACTTTATCTTTACCAATACGATGATATAAGTCTTCCCGAATTTCTTTATAATAGCCTTCTTTACCAGAAATCAAAGCTACATAAGTTGCACCATGTTTCACGGATGCCCCATTAACACGGACAGAATCCATTTCTTCGGAAGATAATACCTTAACTTGACCTGCATCTTTCGCTTTTTCTAAGGTGCGATCATAAATAGCAAATGCTGTTACACCTGCATTGCGAAGCGCATCAAAGGCCTCTTGTTGACTACGTTTTTCAAAAGCATTAGCCCGTAAAACAGCATCATAATCTACGATATTTTCTATATGGTTTTGAGATTTTTCTATCTGATGGCGTTCAAATACTAAGTATAAAGAGGATATAAGGCCTACAAAAATACATAATATAAGAATCCAAGAGTACTTACTTTTCTGGGTGTTCCGATGATTCACGACAAATCCTTTCTAGTTGAGCACTGGTTTAACTTTAATGTGAATTTCACCATTATCGATAGTTAAGCTTTCTGCTTTTACAGGAATAGGGAAGTTATTGAAGTTATAGATTTCAGTAGCTTCTAGTACATTAGATGTTAAACCTGGGATAGTAGCACCATTAATGGTGAATTTCTTAGGTGCAAATAATAAAGTATTATCCTTTAATTCTAAATTGCCATCTAATTTAACAGCGCCTTTAAATACCATACCTACATTCATCTTGCCAGTTAAACTAATGTTATCTTTACTAATATTTACTTGTACATCTTGAATTTCACTGCCTGCTTGAGTGCTTAAAAATGTTGCTAAATCTTCATTAGTAACTATACCGTCAATACTTGAGTTTCCTACTCTAACAACATCTATTTCTTGGCTAGCCAATAATGAAATTGGATTCACTAGAATTTGTGTTGCATCATATTTGAAGTTTGCAAAATTTAATTTACCAAGTTTTACATCATCTAAAGAACCGTATACATGATCAGCTTCACCATAAAGTAATTTGAATCCTGGTTGAGACTCAACATTTACAGTTTGAGCAGATGGTTTTAGGGAATCATTTAATTGTTTTTCAATACGAGAACTAATATAAGAAGGTAATAAAAATTGTGTTGCTGCTGCCAAGGCAATAATCAGCACTAGTAGGAATAGTAAAAACTTTTTCATAAGAACTCCTAAACTGTTAAATTTGCTTCTTTTTTCAAGAAGCCTTCCATAAATTGATCTAAATTACCATCCATAACGGATTGTACATTCCCTGTTTCAACCCCTGTACGATGATCCTTAACGAGATTATATGGGTGGAATACGTAGGAGCGAATTTGACTGCCCCATTCAATAGCTTGGTATGTACCACCTATTTGCTCTTTAAGTTCTGCTTGTTTTTCTAATTCTAATTCAAATAATTTTGCTCGTAATAAACGTAATGCTTGTTCCCTATTTTGCATTTGGGAACGCTGTGATTGACATTGAACTACAATACCAGTTGGTCTATGCGTCATACGTACAGCCGAATCTGTTTTATTAATATGCTGACCACCAGCACCACTAGCTCGATATGTATCTACCTGTACATCCTTCATGTCTATATTAATTTCTACTGTATCATCAATTTCTGGCATTACATCAACAGCAGCAAAGGATGTATGACGACGTGCCGCAGCATCAAATGGTGAGATACGAACAAGACGGTGTACGCCTTTTTCAGATTTCAAATATCCAAAAGCATTTTCACCTTTAATTAAAAATGTAGCAGATTTAGTACCCGCCTCATCACCGGGCTGTTCGTCCATCAATTCAATAGAAAATCCTGCTTTTTCAGCCCAGCGTAAGTACATGCGAATGAGCATAGAACACCAATCTTGTGCTTCTGTACCACCTGCACCAGCATGAAATGTTAAGATTGCATTATTAGCATCATACTCACCACTAAGCAATAAAAGAACCTCTTGTTTTTCTACAGTTTCTTCTATTTGTTGAACATAATCCTTAATCTCTCCTTCTAGAGAACGATCATCTTCCTCTATAGCCATCTCTAGCATTACATTAGCATCTTCGATGTCACTAACAAGTTGTTTATAGCTTTCTACAGCATTCTTTAATTGTGTAGCCTCTTGAGAAATCTCACGAGCCTTATCAGGATTGTCCCAAAATGTAGGGTCGCTCATTTGTACATCTAGTGTAAAGATTCGATCCTCTTTCTGAGCGATGTTAAAGTGAATCCCTCATTCCATAAATACGTTCTTCAAGATTAGAAATAATCGGTTTTAAATCTTCTAACAATTTATGTTCACCACCTTTTACTTATTAGCTTATTACATCGATAAATTATCACCTTAATAAAATAGAAAAATGGCCGTTGCCCAGAAGGAAATCCCATTGAGCAACGTGCCATTCACAAATCTTAATCTATGTTTTGTGGCTCCAACACATCTTCATGATGGGGTTGTGCACCTTCTAAGTGGTCAACTGGTTCTTCAATTTCTTGAATCAATTGTGCACGAATTTTGTATAACGCCATGATTGTTTCATCTTGAATTGCAGCAATCATGTTTTGGAACATATCAAAGGCTTCAAATTTATATTCCACCAATGGATTTTTTTGGCCATATGCACGAAGGCCAATACCTTCACGCAACATATCCATATTATCCAAATGTTCCATCCATTTGTTATCAACAACGCGCAACATAATAGCCTTTTCAAGTTGGCCAAACATAGCATCACCAAGCATATCAACGCGATCTTGATACTCAGCATGAGCAATTTCAAGTAAACGTTCTAACAATTCTTGACGGCTATACTCTTCCATATCTTGAGAGGACATAATCTCTTCTGTTAAGAAATATTGACTTAAATGCTTATAAAGACCTTCATAATCCCATTCTTCTGGATATAATTTTTCATCTGCATAAGCATCTACAGATTCAGTAACAAGTTTATCAATCATTTCATTGATTGTGTCACGTAAGGATTCGTTACGTAAAATACGACGACGTTGTTCGTATAATACTTCACGTTGTTGATTCATAACATCATCATACTCAAGGACATATTTACGAATATTATAGTTATGATCTTCTACTTTCTTTTGAGCACGTTCAATAGATTTAGTAATCAAAGAATGCTCAATAGGCTCATCCTCTTCCATGCCTAGTTTATCCATGATACCTGTAATATTATCAGCACCAAAGATACGCATTAAATCATCTTCTAAGGATAAGAAGAATTGAGAGGAGCCTGGGTCACCTTGACGACCAGCACGACCACGCAACTGATTATCGATACGGCGACTTTCATGACGTTCAGTACCTAAGATAGCCAAACCGCCTAATTCAGGGACACCTTCACCAAGTGTGATATCAGTACCACGACCAGCCATGTTTGTAGCGATTGTCACCATACCCATTTGACCAGCATCTGCAACAATTTCCGCTTCTTTTTCATGATGTTTAGCATTCAATACTTTATGTGGTACTCCTGCACGTAATAACATATCTGAAAGTTCTTCAGATTGTGTAATAGATGTAGTACCAATCAAAATTGGTTGACCAGTTTGATGGCGTTCTACAGCATTACGTACTACGGCACGATATTTAGCTGCCTTTGTTTTAAAGATTTGATCAGGCAAATCTATACGAGCCAATGGTTTATTTGGAGGAATAGGTAATACTTCCAAACCGTAAATATCGATAAACTCTTTTTCCTCTGTTTTGGCTGTACCAGTCATACCAGCAAGCTTTTTATACATACGGAAATAGTTTTGGAATGTAACAGAAGCCAATGTTTGGCTTTCACGTTCAACCTTCAAGCCTTCTTTAGCTTCGATTGCTTGGTGTAAACCATCGGAATAACGACGACCAAACATCAAACGACCTGTGAATTCATCGACGATAACAACTTCACCATCTTTAACTACATAGTCAGTATCGCGATGCATCATAGCATATGCACGAAGAGATGCACCAAGTAGATGATTTAACTCAATATTTTCTGAATCATACAAGTTTTCAACACCAAGCATTTTTTCGACTTTAGCAATACCAGAATCTGTAGGTGCAATGGTTTTTTGTTTTTCATCAATTGTATAATCTTCATCTTTCACTAGATGAGGAACAATTTTAGCTAACTTATAGTAATTATCTGTGGAACGTTGACCAGGACCAGAAATAATTAGTGGAGTTCTCGCTTCATCGATAAGGATGGAGTCAACTTCATCGACAATTGCATAATTCAATGGACGTTGTACCATTTGTGATACATCAGATACCATGTTATCGCGCAAATAGTCAAAGCCAAACTCATTATTTGTACCATATGTAATATCGCATGCATATGCTTCTTTACGTTGGTTAAAATCGAGATTAGCTACAATAAGACCTGTAGAAAGACCTAAGAAGTTATATAAACGCCCCATTTGTTCGCTATCGCGAGTCGCCAAATAATCATTTACTGTAACAACATGCACCCCATTGCCTGTCAAAGCATTTAGATATACTGGTAATGTAGCAACTAATGTTTTACCTTCACCAGTACGCATTTCTGCAATATTACCTCTATGAAGGCAAATACCACCAATCAACTGTACATCAAAATGACGCATGCCTAACACGCGTTTAGACGCTTCACGAACTACGGCAAATGCTTCTGGTAAAATGTCGTCTAACGTTTCCCCTTTTTGCAAACGACGTTTAAACTCATCGGTTTTTGCTACTAAGTTAGCATCACTTAATTTAACATAATTCGGTTCAATTTCATTAATATGATCAGCAATAGCACGCATTTTCTTGATTTCTTTTGCATTATTATTGCCTAATAGCCTTTGTAAAAAGCTTAACAAACAAATCACTCCTCTATAGGACATCTTACATTATTTTATCTAATTTATTATAACGAAAATGCCTTGAATAGTCAAAGAATTCAAGGCATTTCACGATTATTTATAGGTTTTTATAAAAAAGGTGGATGACTCAAAATGGTCATCCACCTTAGTATAATAATCGGCTGATTAAAAAAGTAGAAAGGAGTTAGGATTATTGTCAGCCGACATTATAGGTTATTGTAATTCTGGCTCGATCAAGCCATAGAATCCATCATGTCTACGATATACTACATTCATTGCTTCTGTTTCAGCATTGAAGAACATAAAGAAGTCATGACCAATAAGATTCATTTGTAAAATAGCTTCTTCTACATCCATAGGACGTACTGCAAAGCGTTTGCGTTTTACAACTTCGATAGCTTCTTCTTCTACAGGAGCCGCTAAAGCTTCTGGATGGAAAGCCTCTTGTTTTTTAAAGCGTTTAGCTAAACGAGTTTTATGTTTGTGAATTTGACGTACGATTTTGTCTATTACCAAATCAATAGCCGCATACATATCATCGTTTGTTTCTACACCACGAAGAACAATTTTATTAACGAAGCATGTAAGTTCAACAGTAGATTTATCTTTTACAACGGATAAAACCGCTTGTGCATCTAACTCATCATCGAAGTAACGAGTTAATTTGCTCAATCTCTTTTCGATGTATGCTCTTAGAGCATCTGTCACTTCAATGTTTTTACCTCTGATTGCTACTTTCATAAGTCAACACCCTTTCTAAAAATCATCCACGAGATACGAGTGTGTAGTATTTTTTTACTTATCTCTCGTGTTATATTTAGTATTTCTACATTCACATATAAAACTCCTCTTTTTTTCAAAAAATTTTTATATTTTTTGTAGAATTATAAATATTACTTTCAGTAGTAGCAAAAAAACTCTGATATCATACGATATCAGAGTTTTACTATATGTTGCTTTTATGTATTTTTTGGTATGTAATTACGCTTTTACAACGTTAGCAGCTTGAGGGCCACGGTTACCATCAACGATATCAAACTCTACATTTTGACCTTCTGTCAAAGATTTGAAACCTTCGTCCTGAATTGCAGAGTAATGTACGAATACATCGCTACCGTCTTCGCGTTCTATAAAACCATAACCTTTTTCTGCGCTGAACCATTTTACTTTACCTAACATGGTAACATCCTCCTAAAAATATATATATTGTCTTACTGTCTTGCACTACACTTGTATCATAACACAGCATGTATAAAATATCAAACAATAATATTAACACTTTTAATGAATATACAAAGATATCTTATTTGTATCCCACCCTACAAAAATCACATAAAACCCTTTATTTATCATGTTATAAATATTTACGAACAGCATATTAATTTATTGCATAATTTTATAATCATAAAATTATATGAATTAAAAATTATTATCATAAGATATATATGTATAAAATATTTATATATCACAAATATTTATGGCAATAATCGTATTTCATAGATTAATTAATACCTAGAATGGCTTATGTATAGGGGCTAATTGAATGAATTGACATCAAGTTATCAAATATATTAATAGATATAAATAGATTCATATATCATAAAATCTAATATGTACAAATTCAGTTAACTTTAAAAAAAGTCAAAAAAGGAAGCAAACTCTATAAACAGAATTTACTTCCTTTTATGTTAGAAATTATTATTATAAAATTTTCGATAAGAACAATTTTGTTCGATCATTTGTTGGTGCATCAAATACTTTTTCAGGAGTATCATCTTCAAGAATTAATCCACCATCTACAAATAATACTCGGTCCGCAACCTCTTTAGCAAAGCCCATTTCGTGAGTAACAATAACCATCGTCATACCTTCTTCGGCTAGAGACTTCATTACATCCAGAACTTCGCGAACCATTTCTGGATCCAACGCAGAGGTAGGCTCATCAAAGAGCATAACCTTTGGTTTCATTGCTAAAGCACGAGCTATAGCAACACGTTGCTTTTGACCACCAGATAAAGAGTCAGGATAAGCATTTGCTTTATCTTTCAAACCTACTCGATCTAATAAAATTTGACCAATTTTTTTAGCCTCATCACTAGATGTTTTGCGGACCTTAGTTTGTGCTAATGTCAGATTTTCCATTACAGTCATGTGTGGGAAAAGATTAAAGTTTTGGAATACCATGCCTACTTCCGTACGGACTTCATTAAGTTTAGATTTATCTGAAAGATCCATACCATCTACAATGACCTTACCAGATGTAGGCTCTTCTAAGTAATTCATAGTACGCAATACTGTACTTTTACCAGAACCTGATGGACCAATAATAACTACAACTTGACCTTTTTCGATATGTAAATCAATGCCCTTTAATACTTCATTTTTACCAAAGGATTTATGTACATTTTCTAACTTAATCATTTAATGCTATATTTCCTTTCAAGGTAACCAACCAATTGTGAAATTGTTACTGTCATAATAAGGTAGATAACAGCAACTGTCCCCCAAATTTCAAATGATGCATATGTTTTGGCAATGATTAGTTGACCACGGCGTGTCAATTCTTCAAAACCAATTACAGAAACCAATGAGGAGTCTTTCAACATAGCAATAAATTCATTACCCAATGGTGGAATAATTGCTTTGAAAGCTTGCGGCATGATGATATAGCGCATAGTTTGTCCCCAAGTCAAACCAAGAGATCGCCCCGCTTCCATTTGACCTTTATCAATAGACTGAATGCCAGCACGGAAGATTTCAGACACATAAGCACCAGAGTTAATACTACATGCAGTAACAGCAGCAATAAATGGATCAATACGTTGGCCAGTAATCATTGGCAATGCAAAGTAAATCAAGAAGATTTGTACCAATAGTGGTGTACCACGAATGATATCTACATAGCATTTTGCTAATAATCTAACTACAGTAAATTTAGATAAATTTGCTATGGCAACTAATAGACCGATAAAGAAACCACAGCCTACAGACATGGCTGTAATTTCAACGGTTACAAGTGCACCTTGTAATAAAAGCGGTAAATTATCCGCAATTAACCCCCAATTAAAACTCATGATCTCTCCTATTATTTAAATTCTAACACTACTGGCATATCAGCTGGTGCATCTACATTAAACCATTTTTTATATAATGTATTAAATTCACCATCGGCCTTCATATCGGCGATTGCTTTATTAATTTGTTCTTGCAAATCTTTGTTGTCTTTATTGATTGCTAAGCCCAAATATTCTTTCGTATTTGGATATGCCATAAATTTAATATGTTGGTCTGGATGTTTAGTACTATAATATTGAGCCACCGGCAAGTCAATTACAGTTGCATCAACACCGCCATTTTGTAATTCTAACAAAGCTTCATTACTATGGTCAAACTCTTTTACAGTAGTACCTTCAATTTTATGAGCTAAATCAGCACCAGTTGTACCTAATTGAGCAGCAATCTTTTTACCTTTAAGATCATCAAGGGATGTAATATTGGCACCATCTTTATATACTACAGCAAGTGCATTTTCATAATATGGAGAAGAGAATAACACCTTTTCACTTCTAGCTTTTGTAATAGTCATACCAGATGCTGCTACATCAATATCATGTGTATTTAACGCTGGAATTAAAGCATCAAAGGCAATATTCTTAAGCTCTACATCTTTATTGATACGCTTACCGATGGCACGAATAAATTCAATATCAAAGCCTGTATAGTCTTGAGTTTTTTCATCTTTAAATTCAAATGGAACAAATGTGGCATTAGTACCAACGATTAATTTATTAGAAGTTGTTTGTGTAGAAGTTCCACAACCGCCAATTACAGTACCAGCCATTACTAACATACAACCACCAATGATTAATTTTTTTAACTTCCTATTTAACATCAAATCATCCTCGTTCACTAAACTAACTATTTTTATTACACTAGTATATCACTTAGTATAATTATGTCAACAATTTTGTATAGAAAATCCTTAGATATCAATAAATTACTATATTTACATTTTATTTTTATGCACTCATTGTATAATTATAATATCAATGTATAATAACTTTCCCATAGGTAGTGGTTTTCTATAGATTTTTTAATATACAGATGTATAAAAAGAAAAAAGCACATGAGAAAAGCCTCATGTGCCCGTATACGGCTGACCTGGTCTTTGCCCCCACACTCGCCTGCTGGAAGGTTCGCTCATAAGTCCGAGACTCCCCACTACTACTCCTCTCGGTTTTACCGGCAGGACTTACACCTAAGCCGCACCATGCTCACAACCCCTTGGGTTGCTTATGTGGATCGTTTTGCCTGCGACTGGCATCGACTTTCAACCACAGACCCGTATAGACGTATTATAAAGAATAACATAATTCATGTCTAGATTTACGAAGACATATAATTTAATAAAATATACAAAACTTTTATCTTTATCGAACATATTAACGTTTATTTCTCATTGAAATGAGAACAAATTTTGCAACCCCTTTTTTCCGATGTATAGAAAATTGTAATAGAAAACCTAAAATATTCTTCATATTATTTTAATATTTATAAAATTAATATTTCAAGGTACTATATTTAGTGCATTCCTAAAATGTCAATTATTTTTAGTATGCTAAATATGAATACAACATGTATAACAGAACATACGTATCATACACAAAACATTATTTATGGTGTATAATTTGTATACTATTAAATAAGAACGGCCTAAAGTTGTACGATATGAACATAAGTACGAGGGGTTGTACCATATGTTCTACATGTTAGTTAAAGGGGTTTATTATGTTTATGTTATCATTAATGCAACCATCAGGGTTGTACGAACTGGAGAAGGACAGTTTAGAAGCCATTAGTGCTCAGCTCTTACAAATGATACAAATGAAGAGCTATCATTTATACACTCATTCTATCCAAGTTTCAAACTATGCAGTTAGTATTGCTGCTAAGATGGGGTTACCATTAAATGAAATTGAGCAAATTCGCCACGCAGCTTTACTTCATGACGTAGGGCTTTTAATGGTACCTAATGCATTAATTCAAAAATCTCCATATCTTAATAAGCAAGAAATGTCCAAGTATAAACAACATGCTGCTAGTGGTGCCAATATGATTGAAAACTACCCATGTTGTCAACAAATCTTACCTTATATTCGTTATCACCACGAAAAATGGGATGGATCTGGTTATCCTAAACATTTACGTGGTGCTAATATCCCATTAGGAGCTAGAATTATCGCTGTAGCAGATTATTACGATACAACAGTGAATCCTTCTACTGAATTTTGGGCAAAAACTAAAGCTAAAGCAAAAGAAGAACTCTTTAGTGCATCTGGCTCCCTTTTCGATCCAGATGTAGTAAAAGCATTTATCGATGTTCTTGGTTAGTCTCATGATTAAGCGTTCACCATAAGGTGAACGCTTTTTATATACTTAAAAACTACCGCTAGCTAATGTTAATGCATCAATTTTACAAGGTTTATATGTTCTAATGACCTTTGCGACGGCTTCAATTGTAGCCCCTGTAGTATATATATCATCTACGATAAGTATTGTCTTATCCTTTAATTCAATATCTTTATAGTTAGCGCCAATGACAAAGGCCTCCTCAATATTTTGATGTCGTTCCTTATTCGTTAACGCCCACATATCATTAGAAGTGTCAAATTTGTACAAACAGTCTAACCAAGCAAAATGTTTATTATCTATATTTTGTAAAGATTTAGCCCACTTGGTAAAAAATAAATCAACTTGGTTATATCCTCTCTTAGCTTTTTTCCTTTCGCTAGACGGAACAGGAATAATATAATCATAAATAACAGAGCACTTGTTATTAACAATATGAAACTCATCATATTTCATGTAAAGGTTGTACGATGCTAAAAAAGGAGCAGCCCCTTTGGACTGCTCCTTTTTTTCGTTGAATTTTACATCGTAAATTATAGACTTTAAACCACCACGGTATTCAGCCAAGACACATACATCCTCTACATAATGTAGAAATTTGTTTGGTACATGACGAATATGCAGTAGATCAGTAAAACAAGATTTACACCAATCCCCTTGTGTTGCTACAGAGGCCCCACAATGAGGACATACAGGTGGAAATAGGAAATCCCAAAGACTCATTACGAATCACATCTCCCTTGTAGTCGTTCTTTAAACAATGTATATCGTTCATCACCGTTTACAGTACGTACAGCACGTTCTATAGCGCTCGTTGTACCAACGATAATAACCTTCCGTTTAGCTCGTGTAACAGCAGTGTACAACAAATTACGTTGCAACATACCACCATAACGTGGAACAAATGGAATGATAACCACACCATACTCGCTACCTTGGCTCTTATGAACCGTAATAGCATAAGCTGGCATAATCATATGTGCTTCGTCGATAGGTAGACGAACCTCTTTATGGATAAATCGGATACAAATATCTGTCCGTGTAATGGCATATATAATTCCAATCTCACCATTAAAGACTTCTAACTCATAATCATTGAGGATTTGGATAACTTTATCCCCTACACGGTATGTAATACCATTAACGCGTGCTTCCCCTTTTAAACTATCTGGAGGATTAACTGCTTGTTGTACATACTGAGAAATGAGTGTACTTCCAGCTTCACCACGTCGCATAGGAGAAATAATTTGAATATCTAATTCATCCTCAATATGCTCCTGTTCTCGCTTATATACATCTATGATAGCTTTCATCATCATATCGTAAGACTTAACAGGTATAAAGGAAAACTCTTCACTTAGACTATCAAGTTTTGGCATTTCACCACGGTTAATAGCATAGGCGCTTTCTACAATAGTATTACCAGAACTTTGTCGATAAATCTGGTTAAGTCGCGTATAAGGCACACAGTCACTATCGAGCAAATCTTTTAATACAAAGCCTGCTCCAATAGGTGGTAATTGATCTACGTCACCTACGATAATAACATGAGCTTCCTTTGGAATAGCTGCCATTAACGAATAGAATAAACGTACATTGAGCATAGATGCTTCATCAATGATAATAACATCTATATCTAAAGGATCATCTTCATTCTTAGTAAAGTCATAAGAATCACTGCCCTGAACAGGCACTAATAAGCGATGTATCGTTGTTGCTTCAAACTCGGTAGCCTCTGTAAGTCGTTTTGCAGCACGCCCCGTAGGGGCACATAAGATAATACGACCTAATCCACCAAGTTGGAACCCTTTTACTAAAGCCTTAATAATCGTTGTTTTGCCCGTACCAGGGCCACCAGTAATAAGAGAAAACTTTTCAAAGAAGGATAACTGAATAGCCTCTTTTTGAGCATCACCAAATGTAATATGATTATCTGCTTCAAATTTCTCTATAAAACTTGGAATATCTAGAGAAATTGGATCTGCCTCTAATAAAAAATCCTTTGTATAATGAACGCTTTCTACTTCAGACACGTACATTTCTGGAGGATAAATATATAAGATATCTTCATAATAAGTACTATATAAAGCACCTTGCTCCAAAAGACCTTCAATAAAGTTAGCAATATCATCTGCATCAGTTTGTAACAGATCATCTAAACGGCCAATAAGTTGATCTACGGGCAAACAAGTATGACCTTGATTATCTAAACTGCGTAAAATCCATTCTAAACTAGCCTCTAAACGGCGAGAGTCACTGCCAGTAATACCTAAATGTTCCGCCAGTGTATCAGCCGTACCAAAGAGCATATCTGGTGCTACACGTAACAAAGTATAAGGATTATCTTCAATAACAGCCACAGACTGAACACCGTAATAAGTGTATACAGTTCGACTCCATTTAGACGAAATATGGTGACTTTCAAAAAAGTGATTTAAATCGGATAAAATACCTTCACCAAGTAACGTATTAAATAGTTCATCCTTAATACTTTTTCGAAGACCAGGAACATCCTTAATTTCTTCAGGACGTTCCTCTCGTAAAATTTCTAATATACGAACACCAAAATAATCAAGTACCTTTTCTACGGACTTTTCACCAAAACCTTTAATCCCTAAGTTCATTAAGTAGGTCTTTGCAGCACCCATATTATCAGGTTTTAACTTCTCTACACTAGTAGCATCAAATTGTCGACCATATTTTTCATGTTCTACATAACGGCCGCGAACTTCGATATCTTCCCCCTCTTTAGGAGACTCAAATTTACCAGTACAAGTAATGTATTCCTCATTATAATCTTTAAGGACAAACACGCAATACGTACGTTGTGTATTTTCATATATAGTTCGGTATACAAATCCTCGTATAGCATCCATTATTTCTCCGTATTAGGTAAGGCTTCAATAATTTCTTGTACCGCATCGGTAATGCTGCCTTCATTACCGATTTTAATATGTGCCACTTCTTCATATAAAGGGTATCGTTCTTCATATACATTAAAGATATACTCAATGCTTTCTTTAACAAGTGGACGAATTTCAAGATCCAAATCATCTAGGATATGATTTACATCGCGGTTAACAAATACAACAAGACCATTATTGCGCATTAACTTTACTGTTTTGTCATAGGTAACAGTACCACCACCGGTAGCAATAACAGATGGCTTATTATGAATTAGTTCTTTAATTGTACTGTATTCATACTCGCTGAAAGCATCTTTACCATCATAAATATAAATATTTTGTACAGATTTCCCTACTTTATCTTGAATTGTTTGATCTAAGTCGTAAAAGTCTCGGCCCAATTCCTTGGCTAACATTTTACCAACTGTAGTCTTACCAGCTCCTGGCATACCGATGAGAAAAATATGCTTATGCATATGCTCTTTTAAAAACTCATTGCTCATAGAAACAACAGTCTTTATATAATTTTCAACATACGGTGATAACGTTTTATCTTTGCAATTTGCAGTATGCAATGCAACAATACTTTCATCACGCGCTTCATCTACTAAGGGTAAATGATGTTCATCTTTATATTTACCAATTTCTTTGATTAAAGATAGTCTTTTTTCAAATTCAGCGACTAATACAGCATCAATGCTATCTATTTGTTTACGAGCTTCTTTAATATCCATGAGAACCCCCTTATTATGCATTAGCCAAAATAGCTAAAGCCTGTTCTTCATCCACCTTCATTTGATCAATAAGATCTTGTAAGTTATTAAATTTAACTTCGCCTCTAATATAGGAAATAAATTGTACAAGAACTGTTTTTCCATATATATCTTGGTCAAAGTTAAACAGATGTACTTCGCATCTATGGTACTGATTTTTAAAGGTAGGATTATCCCCAATATTACCTACCCCATCATACCAAGTACCATCAATACACACGCGATTAGCATACACTCCATCTGGAGGTGTAGCCATTTCATTAGGAAGTAATAGATTTAAAGTAGGAAACCCTAATGTACGTCCTCGTTGATCACCTTTTATAACAGTCCCTTTAAATTGAAATGGTCTTCCAAGCCAATGCGTGGCATCTTCTAAACGCCCTTCTCGAATCGCTTTTCTGATTTCAGTACTTGAAATAGGTGTACTAAGACCATCACAAGGCAATAAAGGCTGTACTAGGACTTGTATATGCTTATCAGCCAATGCTTGTTTCATATATGTAGGATTACCTAATCCTTTTGCACCGAATGTAAAATTCTCACCTATTACGATGGCTTGAACATTCATATCCGTACAAAGAGCATCTAAAAATTCATCAGCACTCATTTGAAGTAGTTCTTCATTCATAGGTAATCGCAAAATATAATCTACATTCAAATCATCAAGAACGGTATCCATAACCTCTTCTTGAATAACCCTCTTCGGAACACGTTCTGGATGTAGAATTGTCAACGGATGATGTTCAAAGGTAATGATAATGCTAACACCATTAACTGATGCAGCTTCTTCAACAGCCTTCCGTATAACTCGTTGATGACCTCGATGAATGCCATCAAAGGTACCTAGGGCATATACTTTTGTATCTTTGATTTGACGTAGTTCATCAAACGAATGTAATTGCTTCATACTTATCCTTCAATAAAAATATTTTTTTCCACCTTTAATGTGTGGTTTGTTCGTTTCATAATACCAATGAATCCATGAGGACCATAGGCTCTATAATAATGATCTGGTTTGGTATTGGAAAATTCACTATCAATAGATAATTGTTTACCTTGAACCATCATCTTTAATTGTACACTATTTACCGTTACTTTTGAAAGATGTGAAACTGCTGTATCCGTTGGTAACAATAGGCTTTCACCATGAATCATCAGTTCCTCAGCCATTTTTGCAGAACCAATATCAAAGGGCCCTACTTGAGTACGCGCCAAAGATGTCATCGTTCCTGGTATACCTAATGAAACACATATATCACGTAATAATGAACGAATATAAGTGCCTCCAGAGCATGTTACACGAACTGTAAAATATGGAAAGCCATACGCCACAAGCTCAATATTTTTTATATGAATTTTCCGTAATGGCAATTCTACAGAAATACCTTTACGGGCATATTCATAAGCACGAATACCATTTACTTTAATAGCGGAATATTTTGATGGTCTCTGATTTTGAACTCCAGAGAACGTATTCAATGTATTAACTAATTCTTCAAAAGTTGGTTTTACTATAGCATCAGAAAGTTCTGAACTTTGAGACGATTCATTTAATAGAACACCATCTCGCAATACCATGTCATTATCAGGCAATACTGGTTGACCTGAACTATCTTCAGTATCTGTAAAAGTCCCAAATTTACATTCTGCCACATAGGTTTTATCAAAACCATCAGTATATTCAATGAGTCGCGTAGCCTTACCAAGAAATACTGGCAATACACCATATGCCATAGGATCTAAAGTACCACTATGCCCTATGCGCTTCTCTTTTAAAATGCGGCGACAAATGGCAACAGCATCATGGCTTGTTATTCCAGGAGGTTTTAAAAATGGTAAAACGCCATCCATTATTTAATCACCTCAATAAGAGCTTGCTTTGCTTCCTGTAATGGTAAATTAATGGTACAACCGGAAGCTCGAATATGTCCGCCACCGCCAAAATTGCTAGCTATAGCATTCACGTCAGTTCCTTTAGAACGCAAGCTTACCCGCGTTCTATCATCAGCTTCAGCTTTTAATAAAATAGCTATATCAACAGTATCAACGTTTCTAATAATATCTACAAAACCATCCGTATCATCCCCAAGAATTGTCATGGCTTCACGATTCAACTCGATTGTAGCCACGGTGTTATTCTTGTAAAACTCGATAGTTTGCATAACTTGTTTTGTTAATTCAAGACGACTGGCAGACACAGCTTCAATCGTTTCAGAAATAACATTAGGTCTAGCACCAGCTGCTACACATTTTGCAGCCATTTCTAAAGTATTGGCTGTGGTATTACTGAACTTAAAGAAGCCACAGTCTGTAGCAATAGCCATATATAATGCAGTGCCCATAGACTCAGTGATAGGCCAATTCCATTTTGTACATAAATAGGTAATAATTTCACCAGTAGCAGCAAAATTAGGCTTTAAATATAGATGATCCGCAAACTCCGTATTAGAAATATGGTGGTCTATATTAAAAATAGGTGCACTCCATAGTGCACCTACTTTGCCAATTCGCTCATACGTGCTAGCATCCAATACCATTAGCATATCAATATCAACAGGATTTGTTTCAAAATACGCTACATCATGGATGTGGTCCGTATATCGTAAGAATGAGTACTTTTCAGGAACTACATCATCCACTACCATATATACAGTTTTACCTTGCCCTACAAGGGCTTCGTAAAAGGCCACCATGGACCCGATAGCATCACCATCGGGTCTAACATGGACGGTTAGCATAATAGAATTAGCTTCACACAGAGCCACATGTAATTGATTGATAGTAATCTTACTCATGTTCTCTATCCTTTGTGTTAATTTTTTTCTTCGTCCTTTTTGATTTCATTCAAAAGGGATTCAATATGCATGCTATAGTCTAAAGACGTATCCTTATCAAATGTGATAGAAGGAATATGGCGCAACTTAAGTACTTTGCCAAGCTCAGTACGAATATGGCCTGCTGCATGCTTTAAAGCGATAAGAGTATCTTCTTTTTCCTTATCGGAACCAAACAAGGAAACGTAAATTGTAGCCTCTCGTAAATCACCGGTTACATGAACATCGGTAATAGTAGTAAAGCCGATGCGAGGATCTTTCAATCCACGCATCAACATTTGACTTACCTCTTGTTTGATGAATTCTTGTAGTTTTCTGACACGAACGTCACTCATATAAACCTCCTATATTTGAGGTGCAACTTCTTCCATCAAGTACGCTTCAATTACGTCGCCTTCCTTGATGTCGCGGTAACCTTCTAAGGAGATACCACATTCGAAGGATGTTTTAACTTCTTTTACTTCGTCTTTGAATCGACGTAAAGAGTCAACCTTACCTTCAAATACAACAATACCATCACGGATCAAACGTACTTCAGAATCGTTAGTAATACGACCTTCTGTTACATAAGAACCGGCAACGATAGCTTTAGGTGTAGAAATAACTTGACGTACCTCGGCACGACCAACGACAACCTCTTTAAATTGAGGAGCCAACATACCACGCATCGCAGACTCAACGTCATTAATAGCATCGTAGATTACGCGATATGTACGAAGGTCAACTTTTTCATTCTCAGCAGCGCGACGTACATTAGCATCAGGACGTACATTGAAGCCCATAACGATTGCATTAGATGCAGAAGCCAACATGATATCGGATTCATTAATAGCACCTACTGCAGCATGAACGATAACGATACGTACTTCAGGGTTTTTAATGCCTTCCAAGGATTGACGTAATGCTTCTACAGAGCCTTGAACGTCTGCTTTAATGATGATATTAAGATCTTTTAACTCACCTTGTTGAATTTGGTTGAAGATATCATCCAATGTAACTTTGTGAGTAGCTTGCAATTCTTGAACGCGTTGTTTAGCAATACGTTTTTCTGCGATTGCACGTGCTTCGTTATCATCCATACCATTGATGATTTCACCAGCTTGTGGAACTTCTGAGAAGCCCAAGATTTCAACTGGCATAGAAGGACGAGCTACTTTTACCTTTTCACCGCGTTCATTTGTCATGGCGCGTACTTTACCATAAGCAGTACCAGCAAGTACAGTATCACCTACACGAAGGGAACCTTTTTGTACTAATACGGTACATACAGCACCACGACCTTTATCAAGTTGAGCCTCGATAACTACGCCGTAAGCTTTACGGTTAGGGTTCGCTTTTAATTCCATAACTTCTGCTACGAGCAAGATATTTTCGAGCAAGTCGTCGATACCTTGTTTTTGTTTCGCAGAAACTGGAACCATGATTACATCGCCGCCCCATTCTTCTGGTAAAAGGCCATGTTCAGACAATTGTTGTTTAACATGGTCTGGGTTAGCACCTGGTTTATCCATTTTGTTGATAGCAACAATAATAGGTACATCTGCAGATTTAGCATGGTTTATGGCTTCAATAGTTTGCGGCATTACACCATCATCAGCAGCTACAACGAGAACTGCGATATCTGTAGATTTAGCACCGCGAAGACGCATAGCTGTAAACGCTTCATGGCCAGGAGTATCAAGGAATGTAATTTTATTGTCGTTATAACGAACTTGGTAAGCACCGATATGTTGAGTAATACCACCTGCTTCGCCAGCTGTTACATTAGTTTGACGAATTACGTCCAACAAGGATGTTTTACCATGGTCAACGTGACCCATGATAGTAACAACTGGAGGACGAGGTTTTAATGTTTCTGGTGCATCTTCGATTTCGATGATATCAGTAGGATCTTCTTCAGGTTCTACTTCTGTTACAGTTACACCAAATTCTTCAGCTACGATTGTAGCAGTATCAACGTCAACCTCTTGGTTAATGCTAGCCATAACACCTAGAAGCATCAACTTTTTGATGATTTCAGATACTTCGCGGCCCATTTTTTCAGCTAATTCTTTAACTGTTAAAGGACCGGATAATTCGATTTCCGTAGCAATCGCTGCTTCAGCCTTACGTTCAGCCTCAGCTTTTTGTTGTAAGTACTGTTCATTACGATGTTTTACGCGATTCTTTTTCTTTTGCATAGATGTAGATAACAAGGATTGAGGACGGTTATTACCGCCTTTTTTATTTTTCTTGTTACGACGATCATTGTTATTAGAATTGCGGTTATCATTGTTTCGATTGTCGTTATTGCGATTATCATTATTACGCGCATCATTAGGACGACCGTTATTATTGCGGTTGTCATTATTGCGGTTATTATTGTTATTAGGGCGGTTATTAGCGCGGTCACCAGATTGTTGGTTACCTTCGGATTTACGTGTAGGTTCAGAGATTTGTACATGACGTACATTGCCCTTTTTATAGTCATTTTGTTTAGATTGATCGTCTTGTTTTTGACCACCTTGTTTACGATTATCCTTTTTCTGTTCGTTAGAACGATTTGGATGTTGTTGTTTATGTGGTGCAGCTTCTTGTTTATGAGCTGCAGTTGGAGCAGATTTTTGTTCTACTTTTTGTTCTGTTTTTTGTGCTACTTTAGGTGCTTCAGATTTCTTACTCAATTGTTTTTTTACAATTTCATAACCGGAATCATCTACAGAATTAACTGCTTTCGTAACATTTACATTATGTTGTTGCAAAATAGAAATGACCTGCTTACTTTCTACGCCGAACTCTTTGGCGATTTCATGGACGCGCTTTTTGGACATCTACATACCCCCTTATTATCGATCAATCTCTTTTACTATTGCCTTTGCAAATCCATCATCTAGTACGGCGACTACTACCCTAACTTCTTTACCAATGGCCGTTCCTAACGCCTCTTTATTGGCAATACTATGAAGTGGAATCTGATGTGTCTCTGCTAATTGAGTATATTTCTTTTCATTGTTGGTTGCACAGTCACCAGCGAGAAGTACCAATTTTGGTTCCTTTCTCTTTATAGCCTTTTCTACGATAAAATCACCAGAAATAACTTTGCCTGCTCGTTGTGCTAAACCTAAGAGATTCAAAATTTTATCTTCATTCATGTATATCAGTGATTACTCATGCTCTTGTAAATCACGTTGTAACGCTTCGTATATCTCTTTCGATACACTATGCTTTAATGACCGTTCTAATCGTTTTGCCTTATAGGCTTGTTCAAAGCACGACATGGATTCACATAGATAGGCTCCACGTCCTGGTGCTTTACCAGTGCGATCAATACTAATATTACCGTCTGGGCTCAAGGCTACACGAATCAATTCACGTTTTACCTTTGGCTCACCACATCCTACACAGGTGCGCATAGGTTGGGATTTCGGTTTCATGACTATTCTCCATCCTCAGCATTGCCAAAACCTGCAAAAGGTTCTTCAGCTGCTTGAGTTTCACTCTTAATATCGATTTTCCAGTTAGTTAATTTGGCTGCTAATCGAGCATTTTGACCAGCTTTACCAATTGCTAAGGATAATTGATAATCAGGAACTACAACGTAAGAGGATTTTTCTTCTTCACTTACATCAACAGATACAACCTTTGCTGGACTCAAAGAGTTTGCGATATAAATTGCTGGATCTTCATCCCATTTAACGATATCAATCTTTTCATCATGTAACTCATCAACGATATGTTGTACACGTTGACCTTTAGGACCTACGCAAGCACCTACTGGGTCAACATTTTCATCACGGCTATAAACAGCAATCTTAGAACGCATACCTGGCTCACGAGCTACGGATTTAAGCTCTACCACACCTTCATAAATTTCTGGTACCTCTAACTCAAAGAGGCGTTTTAATAAACCAGGATGTGTGCGGGAAATCATGATTTGAGGCCCTTTCGTAGTTTTCTTAACCTCTACGATATAGCATTTAATACGATCTCCTTCGCGATATGTTTCTGTAGCAATTTGCTCAGTAGGAGGCAAGATTGCTTCTGTTTTACCTAAATTGATAAATACATTTTTACCTTCAACACGTGTAATAACGCCAGTAATGATATCGCCTTCACGGCTATAGTATTCTTCATATACTACGCTGCGTTCAGCCTCTTTCAAACGTTGAATAAGCATTTGTTTTGCAGTATGGGCAGCACTACGGCCAAAGTTAGCTGGAGTAACATCGACTTCTACTACGTCGCCAACTTCAAAACGTTTGTCAATTTTGCGCGCTTCTAACAAGCTAATTTCTGTTTCTGGCAATTCCACAGTTTCTACTACTTGTTTTTTAGCCATTACTTTGTAAACGCCTGTTTCACGGTCAATCACAACGTACGCATCTGGATTAGATGTTGGTTCTTTGCGATATGCTTGCAACAATGCAGCCTCTAAGGATTCAAAAATAACCTCAGGAGCAAAACCTTTTTGCTTTGTAAGCACCATTACCGCTTGAATTAATTCTTGACTCACTCGTATGCCTCCATATATTAAAAATCAAGATGTAATCGAATTTGTGCAATGGCAGACCGTTCGAATGTCATGCTTTCACCATTGATAGTAAAATCGATAGTTGTGTCTGTAAAACCTTCTAATGCACCAGTAAATTGTTTACTGCCATTAATCGGTTTAAATAGTTGGATATCAACATCACGACCATTATAGCGAACCAAATCCTTATCCTTCTTAAGAACTCGATCTAGGCCTGGAGAAGATACTTCCAATAAATAGTTTTCCGTAATTGGATCTTTTTCGTCGAGCACAGCACTTAGTTTTTCGCTAACCAACTGACAGTCATCCAAATCTACACCACCTGGCTTGTCGAGATAGACACGTAAATACCAATCGCGTTCACGAACGTAATCTACATCAACTAGTTCCATTTCGGTGCCGGCTATAATACCTTCAACTACAGAGGATACAAATTCCTCTACTGCTTCTCTCTTCATAGCCATCGCCTCCTTCATTACTACATCTTGTATATATCTCTTGATTTCAAACACCTTAAAATTAGGCTAATCATAAATGAAAGAGTGGACATAAGCCCACTCTTTTAAAAGATTTATATAAAAGTCATATATAGTATATCACATTTACTGTGTATATACAAATTCTACGCTTTCTTATGGGCTTTAACCAAACATTCCCACTTAGATTATTTCATATAATATAAAATAACTCAAAAAATAGCATAGTCACACTTTACAATTATTAGTCAACCCGCTCATTTAACCCTTTTAATATAGGACCTAGATGCTCACGAAGAACAGCGGTTAAATCAACTAAATTTTTAGCATCTAAATGATGGTCTATTTCAGGATAGTTTTTATAACGAAGCTCTGCAAAATACTCATCACGTAATTCGTTATAATATAGCAATAATCCAGTACATTCATCCATCTTACGATATTCACCGATAATAAAAGAACCATTAATCATCCGAATTCCGTGAGCTGGATCAACATCACATATAAAACCTTCCAGTTCTTTAGGCATGACCTCGGAAAAATCCCATTCAGGTATTCCTCGGCGACGATACGTAAAGGTAAAGTTATTCGCTGGCTCGATTAACATATTAGTTAAACCTTTGACACATCGATCTTGTAGCCCCTTCCAGAACGACTCTAAATCAGCCCGTACAAACGAAATATCCACAAAGGAAAAGAGTGGCATTTCAATATGAACCGTATAGTCCTCTACCTCTTTATCATATAAGGCAGACCATCGCCACCCTAGATTATTTTGATAATGGAAAATAGGTACCTTTAATACCTCTTCACCTGTTGTAAGGCGTTCAAGTAGCGCAGTGTAATCAGATTCATTGGAGGCTACTAAGGTAAATCCCCCAATCTGCTGAGGCAACCATGAATAATCTAATGCTTTACAAGCTTCAATAATCGTTTCCATATAATGCCTCATATTTCTGTTGATACTGTAAAACAGCTTTTACATAGCTACGTGTTTCTGGAAATGGTATAGTATCAACCATGCCATTCCATTTATTCTCATTAAGCCAGGATTCAACATGGCCGCGTCCCGCATTATACGCAGCTAACGCCTGCACCTCATCGCCATTAAATTCTTTTAACAAATGGCCTAGATACCATGTGCCTAACTCAATATTTGTTTCAGGCTCTTTTAGCTGACGATCTGTATAATTACCATGTCCAACTTGTTGAGCAACCCATCGCGCTGTATCTGGCATGAGTTGCATCAATCCAAGAGCACCTGTTTCAGACTCAGCAGTATTCTTATATTTACTTTCAGCTAAGATAACACTAGCCACCAAGGATGGTGGAACCTGTTCCTTCTCAGCTGCAGCCATCACTACATCTCTATAGTTAAAGGGGTACGCCACTTGACGCGCTAAAGGATCATCTAAATGAGTAAAATAAAACCACCCAAGTACGACGCACGATAACGCCGTTGCCGTTGCACGTTTCATAAATCCCCCTTTCTACATATAACTACTATAACATTTACCATAATCTAGCTGTAACCAAATGCTAGGATACTATAATACTAAATTTCATGGGCTTATTATACCATTTAATACTATTTTTTATATACTAATTTTGACACATCTATTGTTATTATTGAGGTTTTTGTAAAAGCAGCTCTAGACGCTCACTCCAAATTGTATCTAATTGTGTGGTCAAAGCCTGAGGCGTACCATTGTTATCAATGATTACATCTGCATAGACACGTTTATCATCAAGCCGCATTTGACTATTAACACGAGCAAGAGCATCCTCTCTGGTATATCCATTGCGACTCATTAAACGTTCAATTTGAGTCGTTTCATTCACATATACGAGCCACACCTCATCCATCATGGTAAACCACTCCCCCTCTATGAGTAATGGAATATCATAGATTAAAATCGGTGTATTAACCGATTCATATTGAGATGTTTGTTCCAAAATACGATTGCGTATATGTGTTTTTAGACATCCATTTAACAATTGTCGTTTTTCTTCATTGTGAAAGACAATAGCGCCCAATGCTTCACGATTTAATGTACCGTCATCATGCAATACATTAGAACCAAAGGCATCCACAATTGCTTCTAAACCTTCAGTACCAGGCTCTACTACCTCACGAGCGACAATATCTGCATCGATATAAGGTATTCCTTTGTCCTTAAAATAGGTAAGGACTGTACTCTTGCCAGATGCAATACCACCAGTTAATCCTATTTTAAACATATATGCCTTCTATTTTTAATAAACTAATATTAAGAAACTATTATTTAACTAACGCCCAATTTTCCGCATGATGTACATCTACAATAAGAGGTACTTGTAACTCCACAACGGATTGCATAGTAGTACGTAATAATTCTTCTACTGCTTCTAATTCAGAATTCACCACTTCTAATACAAGTTCGTCATGTACCTGTAATAAAAGACGAGATGTAAAGTTTCCATCTTCTAGCTTTTGCTCGACTTGGTTCATAGCCAACTTGATAATATCAGCAGCTGTGCCTTGAATTGGTGTATTCATTGCCGTACGTTCTGCAAAGGAGCGACGGTTAAAATTACGACTGTTAATATCAGGCAATTCACGTTGACGACCGAACATAGTGCGAACCTTACCAGTTTCATGAGCTTCTTGAACCATGCGATCCATATACTCTTTAACCTTCGGATAACGGCTAAAGTATAAATCAATATAGTTTTTAGCTTCACCTCGTGTGATACCAAGGTCGCGAGATAAGCCAAAGTCAGAAATACCATAAATAATACCGAAGTTAATAGCCTTCGCATGAGAACGCTCTTCGCTTGTTACGTCCTCTTGGGCTTTACCTAGTACCTCTGCCGCAGTAAATCGGTGAATATCCTTACCATCAACGAAAGCTTTAATTAACGCTTCGTCACCAGATAGATGCGCTAAAATGCGCAACTCAATTTGAGAGTAATCGGCACTAACTAATGTGTCGTACCCTGCACCTGGATAGAATAAGGCACGAATTTCACGGCCTTTTTCAGTACGAACCGGAATATTTTGTAAGTTAGGGTCAGAAGAACTGAGGCGTCCTGTAGCCGTAACCATTTGATTAAACGTTGTATGAATACGTTTAGTCTTATCATTAATAAGAACTGCCAAGCCTTCACAATAGGTAGATACTAATTTTGCTACAGAACGGTATGCCAAGATTTTTTCCACGATTGGACTCTCATTGCGTAGCATATCGAGTACTTCAGCATCTGTAGAGTATCCAGTCTTAGTTTTCTTAATAACTGGCAAGTTCATCTTTTCGAATAAAATAACACCTAGCTGTTTAGGAGAGTTAATATTGAAAGTTTCACCTGCTAAATCATAAATCTCTTGTTGTACTTGAGCTAATTCATCTTTAAATCGAGCTGTCGTTTCAGCCAGCTTATTTGTATCAATGTATATACCATTTTTCTCCATTACAACTAAGGTATGAATCAATGGTAACTCAATCATTTCATATAAAGACCATAACTCTTCACGGCGAGCAGATTCACAAGCTACATCGTTCATAGCGAGTAATGCTTTTACCATAGATACGCATTCTACATCTACACTGCCACTAGCAATGCTTGGCACAGAGAAACGTTCCGTTAAATATAGATAACCATAGTTAGTACGCGTTGGATCTAACAAGTACGCTATAAGTGACATATCATGGATACGCGCTGACTTATCTTCATTAAATAAAGAAATCTCGCCTGGCGACTCTTCACCTAATGCTTCTATTAATTCTTTTGTTTGAGTCGTAACAATCGCCTTTGCCCCTTGTAAAACAGCTAATACAGCTTTAGTATCATCTGTTTTTACAATAGTATCACCATTGGATAAATACGTATTCGTTACTGTTCTGAACGGAGTTTTACCATCGAGTACAACATGTACTGCTACAGTTTTATCTACATAGAAGTCAGTGGTTAGAGCCTTAGCATCTGCTAAATCATCTAAAGAAATTTCCTCTTGTGGTGCAAAAAGAGAGCCTGGTTCACCAAAAGCTGCTTCCTCTCCGCCCATTACTTGAACGATACGAGGTGTTAATTTAGTAAAGCCTAAAGTTTCAAATAAAGGCTGTACCTCAGAGGCATGGAAATTTTGCACAAAGTCTTCTACCTTGTAAGATAAGTCCATATCCGTTTTGATGGTAGCTAACTCACGAGATAAGAAAGCTAAATCTTTGTTTTCAACGAGTCGCTCTTTTAATTTCTTACCAGAAATATCTTCAATATGATCATATACAGACTCAAGATTACCGTATTCTGTAATCAATTTAAGAGCCGTTTTTTCACCTACACCTGGTACACCTGGAATATTATCGGAAGAGTCCCCCATAAGGGCTTTCATTTCGATAACCTTATCAGGACCATAGCCATAGAGTTCTTCCATGTTATCAAGAGTAACCTCTAACATATCAGAAATACCTTTTTTAGTTAAGAACACGTGACTATGCTCTGTAACGAGTTGGAGATTATCGCGGTCACCAGTAATAATTTGAACAGCCATCTCTGGTGTACCAAATTTCTTACTTAAAGATCCTAGAATATCGTCCCCTTCAAAGCCTTCTTCTTCAATAACACAAATACCTAAGGCTTTTAATACATCTTGAATAAGACTAAACTGTGGACGTAAATCCTCTGGTGCATCTGGACGATTGCCTTTATATTCGCTGTACATTTCAGTACGGAAAGTCTGACGACCTTTATCAAAAGCTACTGCAATATAATCAGGATTAATTTCTTCATACAATTTGATGAGCATTGTTAAAAAACCATACACCGCATTCGTTGGAGTTCCTAAAGCAGACTTCAACGGTGGTAATGCAAAAAATGCACGGAATAACAAACTACTACCATCTATAATCATTAATTTTTTCATAAGACACCTCACTTAATTCTATTCTTTATTATAACATAAGGGCACTAACTTACTTTTAAAATCAAAATAATTAACTTATTACAACACTAGCAAATATATTAATAATATTGATTTCATAAAATACGCTTATATGGTATAGTTAAAGAATAGTAAAAAATGTTATATACTTCATACCAATAAGGAAAATATTGGGCTGAAAAGTCCTTGCGTATCAATATGTGGTATGATATAATCATTCAGGTATAAGAAACGATTTTTAAGGAGGTGACTCAATTGCCAAACATTAAATCCAGTATTAGAAGCGTAAAAACGGATGCTGAACGTCGTGCGAAAAACGCCGCTGTAAAATCTCAAATCCGTACAGCAAGTCGTAAAACCGTAGAAGCTGTTCAAGCAGGCGCAGTAGAAGAAGCAAAACAAGCACTTGTTCATGCTACTAGCGTAATTGATAAAGCAGCCTCCAAAGGTGTACTTCATAAAAACACTGCAGCTCGCAAAAAATCCAACCTTGCAGCTAAAGTAAACGCTTTATAATTTTAAAAGCAAGTAAGACAGTCTCTCGGATATCCGTTGAGACTGTTTTTTTATGCCCTTTTTCCTATTTTTCAATAATGATCTTTTCGTTTTTTATACAGTTATATTTTATTATGCCCTATGGGCAGATTAGAGGACTATTACTATGAGAACACTATTATTAATGCGTGGTGCTCCTGCTAGTGGTAAGTCTCAGTGGATTCGTGACAACAATCTTGAGGCTTACACCTTAGAAGCCGATCATTTCCGTATGCTATTACGCAGCCCTTCCCTTGGTGAAAATGGCTGGTATATTTCACAAGAGGATAATGGTCCGGCTTGGGAGCTCCTACTAGATTGCTTAGAGAAACGAATGGGTAATGGCGACTTTGTCGTTTTAGATGCTACTCACACTACATCTAAAGCTGTTAATACATATAAAGAATTGCTTAACAAATATAAATATACTGTATATTACTACGAACCAGATACATCATTAGAAGAATGTTTAGCTCGTAATGCTACACGAACGGATTACAAACGCGTACCGGAGCAAGTTATACACCGCATGCACAAGATGATTAAAACAACTACATTACCAAAGTTTTGTAGAAAAATAAATTCTATCGATGAAATCAACAATTACTTTACTGTAAATTTAACGAATCGATATGAACGAGTACGTATCATCGGTGATATTCACGGTTGTTACACAGCATTACAACAAGCTATCACTCCATGGGATGAAAAAACACTTTATATCTTTTGTGGTGACTATTTAGAACGCGGTATTGAAAATAAAGAAATGATGTACGAAATGATGCGTCTTAGTACATTGCCTAATACGATTATGTTAGAAGGTAATCACGAACGACATATCGCAAACTTTGCATTCAATACAAATTTAGATCGTTCTAAACGCTTTATGAAAGAAGTAGTAGCACCTATCATAAAAGATATGACAAAAAAAGAAATTGATTCTCTTCAGCGAGAGTTACGTCTCTTCTATAAATCACTTCGTCAATGCTATCCATTTAACTTTCATGGCAAGAAATATTTAGTCTCCCATGGTGGTCTCTCCTATGTACCTAACATGACCTTTATAGCAACCTCTACCTTTATTAATGGATTCGGGGCTTACGAAACAGATATTGCTAAAATATATGATACAAATTATGAAAAAGGAATGTGTCAGGACTTTATTCAAATTCATGGTCATCGCGGTGTTCCGGATGGTAAATATTCCTTCTGCTTAGAAGGAGAAGTAGAATTTGGTGGAGAGCTTAAATACATTGATATTACTGCAGATACTTTTACTAAAAATGGTATAAAAAATGATATCTACGATAAAGATTATATGCGTCATGAATATCAAAATATGACGCAGCATGTCATATTTACACAAAATGAAGATATAAATATCATAGGTAATTCTAAATTAGTAAAAGTAAAAAAATGCTCCCCTAACCTATATTCCTTGAACTTTACCTCACGTGTATTCCACAAACGTTTATGGAATGAAAGCACAGTACAAGCTCGAGGATTATTTGTGGATCGCATAACAGGAGATGTGAAACTACGTAGTTATAATAAATTCTTTAATCTCAACGAACGACCTGAAACCGAGCTAAATAATTTAGCTGACACTCTCTCCTTTCCTGTAGAAATTCGAACTAAAGAAAATGGATACCTCGCTATTCTTGGTGTCATTAATGATGAATTAGTCTTTGCTTCTAAATCTACTACAGAAGGTATGCACGTAGATTTGTTTAAAAATTTATTCAAAAAATTACCTACAAGCTTACAAGAAGAAATCAAAGAGTTATTAAAACATAATAGCTGTTCCATGATGTTCGAAGTCATCAGCCAAGAAGATACACATATTATAAAATATGACCAAGATCATCTTTATGTACTTGATATGATTCAAAATACGTTAGATGTAAATGGCAAGCATATTGATGTATCGTTCTCTAGGGAGAGGTTAGCAGAACTAGACTCCATCCTTAAGAAATATGATACACAGTTGATATCTATTGTAAAAACAACTCAACAAGTTAATACTATGGACGAACTGACAAACATCATAAATAAAGAACTCAATTCACATCATGAGTCTGAAGGCTTTGTATTAGTCGATAGCAATGGCTTTATGACAAAATTTAAAGGACCTTATTACAATACTTGGAAGAACCGTCGAAATCGGATTCTAGAACCATATCAACAAAATGGTAAAATTCCTTATGAAAACTGTAAAAACGAAGATGATAGAAAATTTGCAGATTTCTTGAGTACACTAGAATATGATGTAGTTTGTAAATCCACCTTATTAAATATAAAAGAAATGATGGCAAATAAGGGTTTACTATAATAAAATAATCATATCTTTTCTAGAAATATCCTGTAATAAAGCCAAAAGAGGTTGCAACAGAATGTGATTTAATCGCATTCTAGTTACAACCTCTTTTTCTATTATATTTATTTTACACTAAATACTAAAACTCCATTACACCAGTAGTTGTAATTCTAATTTCTGGAATTACTGTTAATGCAAGAAAGCTCAGATTGATAAATGGATCTAGTCCCTTAGGTACACCCATGCCGTAGGCAATGTCTTTCATTTTAGCTACTTTAGCATCTACTTCCTCATGTGGTCGATTTGTAATTAACCCCATTACTTCAAGGGCTAATTCTTCTACTACTTTACCTTCACTTGTAATGACATAGCCCCCACCAATTTCACGAATACGTTCAATGGCCACTATCATATCTGCATCATTATCGCCTACAACGATTAAGTTATGGGAATCATGTGCAAAGGATGTTGCAATGGCACCATTTTTAAGATTAAAACCTTTCAGAATACCTACACCATTTCTGCCTGATGCTTTATAACGCTCAATGCAAGTAATTTTATTATACTCTGCATTTGGTTTAAATAGCCCGTTTTCTACAGGAACGTCTTCAACCGTTTTTTGAGTAACGATTTGGCCTGGCACAATATTAATAATAGCTTGAGGTCCGTCTACATTAATGTCCAGTTTCTCTTTTGTAAAAGCCCCTATATTAATAGTGTGTAATAATTCCCTAGGAACTTCTTTCTCTCTCCTAACAAGAACTCGTTCAATAGGTTTTCCCTTATAGAACACTTCATGTATTGATACGTTCTTAGCATCATCGAGAACTACAAGATTTGCCTTATAGCTTGGGGCAATAGCACCTAAGTCTTTCAAATGGTAGCAAAGCGCCGTATTAGTAGAAGCCATTTTATAAGCTTTCACAGGGTCTAAACCAAGTTCAATAGATCTGCGAATATTATAACTGATATGACCTTCAGAACGGATATCCTCAATGTGTTTATCATCTGTACAGAAACCATAGTATTCTGTATTAGCTTTGTTATGAACAATACCTTGTACAATAGCCTCTAAATTATGAGCCGCACTACCTTCGCGAATCCATACGTAGATACCATTTCTAACTTGCTCTTTAGCCTCTTCGTAGGAAATACATTCGTGGTTTGTAGTAATACCGGCTAGACGATAGCTTGCCAATTGCTTTGGTGAAAGCCCAATAATATGACCATCCATAATCATATCTTTAAAGTAATCTAATTTTTTTACCATGTATGGATCTCTATCAATAACACTAAAAGAGTCCATAACCTCCCCTAAGCCTAAAATGTGTGGATTACTTTGCAGTTTATGTAACATATCACCATCTAAAATAGCGCCATTGTCCTCACCAGGTACAGCAGGCACACAGGATGGAGCCATAACATACACATCACCTTGAGCAGAAGCCGTTTCATTAATCATGTATTCAATGCCCGCAATACCTGCTACATTACCGGCTTCATGAGGGTCGACCACAAAGCCTAATGTGCCTACTTGAGATGCTTCAAACACCAACTCTTTTGGATTCACCAAAGTAGACTCTAAATGGAGATGGCTGTCGATAAAGCCGGGCACAATATATTTACCACTATAGTCATATTCAGTTTCACCGCTATAGGTACCTACACCGATAATCGTATCATCGTGAATGGCAATATCGGCCACATCCCACTCTTCGGTAAAGACATTTAAAACAGAGGCCCCTTTTAGCACAACAAGAGCTTTCTCAAGGCCTTGAGCCTCTCTAGATACTTTTGTATTAAACGTTATCATATAAGGAACCTCCTACATAAAGATCTCTTTCAAAATAAAAATAAGTGCTAGGAAATACATAACAACAGAAATATCACGATATTTACCAATAAGGACTTTAATTAATACGTAACTAACAAGTCCCCATTCAATACCAATACCAATAGAGTAAGCAAATGGCATCATAATGATTGTCAAGAATGCTGGCAGTCCTTCCGAAATATCCCCAAAGTTAATATCCTTCACTGAGGACATCATAAATAATCCCACTACAATCAATACAGGAGCGGTAGCCGCCACAGGAATTACCATAAGCAATGGTGCCAAGAATAAAGATGCAATAAATAAACCGGCAATAGTTAGGGCCGTTAAACCTGTACGACCACCTTCTGCGATGCCTGCTGCAGACTCTACGGCCACAATGTGTGGAGATGTGCCTACCGCACTGCCTACAATCGTACCTATAGCAGCCACTTTCATACAAGAACTTTGAACAGCCATTTGTTGATCTTGTGGTACCTCCGCTTGATTTGTTAATCCAATCAATACACCTACTACATTAAATAGATTTACAAATAAGAATGTAAATACAACGAACAACATGTCCACCGATAGTATTTCACTCATATCATAGTGGAACCAAATTGGCTCTAAAGATGGTGGCATGGAAAATACTGTAGCTGGTAATTTAGTGATACCACAGAAGAAGCCTACTATAGCAGCTATAATAACGGCGAGGAAGATACCACCTTTAACATTTCGACCTGTAAATACAGCTATTAAAATCACTCCTAAAATAGCTACTAAGCTAGATGGTGATTGTAAATCCCCTATACTTATAAGCGTTGCAGGATTACTTACCACTAGACCTGCACTACTTAAGCCAATAAGAGCAATAAATAGACCAATACCTGCTGTTACGGCTAGTTTAATGGTATGCGGTATAGCATTAAATAAATATTCTTTTAGTGGAGTCACTGCAATGAGCAGAAATACTAATCCCGCTACAAGCTGCGCCGTCAAAGCAAAAGCAAAACTATGCCCCATTTGAACTACAATGGTGTACGCAAAAAATGCATTAATCCCCATCCCAGATAAACCAGCAAAAGGCATATTACTATAGAGCGCTAATAATAATGTCATGATAATGGCGCTCACAGCAGTTGCCGTAAATACAGCACCTACGTCCATTCCAGCAGCCCCTAAAATGGCTGGATTAACGGCTAATACATAGGATACACATAAAAATGTAGTAGCCCCAGCAAATAATTCTCTCGATACAGATGATTCACGTTCAGTAATTTTAAATAACTTGTCTAATGTACTACGTTGCACTTGTGCTGACATAAAAAATCCTCCTCTCATACTTATGTGAATAATCTCTCCTTACTAATATATTTCCACATAAATGTATAAATCTCCTGTTAATGTACTAAATATTAGACATAAAATAGAATATAGATTGTATGTATAGATTAAAATGTTAGTACAAATAAAAAGACCAACTTATGATATACATAAATTGGTCCTTCATTATGATGTAACTGTCTATTTTAAAGATACTACCAGTTAAAACTATTTATTTTTAACTGGTAGTATCTCATATATAGCATATTATTTTGTTATTTTGAAATTATATCAATGTCATACATAGGTAGTAATATAGATTCTGAACCTAAAAGTACGAAAAACATATTAGAAAATTATTTACTAAGTTTCTCTAAGAATGATGTTCCAATGTCCCATTGTTTCAGACCAAAGTTTTCTAATATAGTTTCCCCAATATCAGCAAAGCTTTTTCTATCACCAAGGTCTATGGGGCCATCAATACGTGGACTATAACCAAGAATAGGTACTAATTCACGAGTATGATCTGTTCCCTTCCAAGTTGGATCGTTACCATGGTCTGCAGTGATGAGTAGTAAATCGTCATCATTCAGTAATTGCAATAAGCCGCCTAGCTGGTAATCAAAGTCCTCAATAGCCCGTTTGTATCCATCTACATTCCTGCGATGACCATATAAGCTATCAAATTCAACAAGATTAACCATCATTAGACCACGCTCAAAAGAGGAACCAAGTAAATATGGAACCATATTCATGCCATGGGAATTAGTCTTTGTTGGATAGCTTTCATCCCATCCTACATGGGCATAAATATCGCCAATTTTACCAACTGCTACTGTTGGCACACCAGCATCTTGTAACTCTTGTTGTACCATCTTTTTCTCTGGCATACGACTATAATCATGGCGATTTGAGGTACGTACAAAACTGCCAAATTCACCTACGAATGGACGTGCGATGATACGGCCCACATAATAATCGCCAATACAAACCTTATCACGGGTAACTTGACATATTCGATATAGTTCCTCTAGAGGAATCACATCTTCATGGGCGGCAATTTGGAATACAGAATCTGCCGAAGTATAGATAATAGGCTTTCCGGTTTTAATATGTTCAGCCCCTAAACGTTCAATAATTTCTGTACCGGATGCAACTTCATTACCTAAATATCCATAGCCAGTTTCCTTTGTGAAAGTGTCCATTAATTCTTTAGGAAAACCTTCGTAAAAGGTTGGGAATGGAACGGTAACGGGATGCCCCATCATCTCCCAATGACCACTAGTCGTATCTTTACCAGTACTGAGCTCAGCCATGCGGCCAAAGGCACCTTTAATGCTTTCACCAGTATCAGAAATATCAGCAATGCGACCTAAGCCAAGAGATTTTAAATTAGGACAATGAATCTGGCCTGCCACCGATTCAATATGGCCCAAAGTATTAGAACCTTCATCACCAAATTTTGCAGCATCAGCAGCGTGACCGATACCAACTGAGTCCATAACTAATAGGATAATTCGTTTAAACATATATCCTCCTATTACGTACTATTATTTGAGGTACGGCATTGCAAGCATAAGGGCTGCCAAAGATTTACTATCCTTAATTTGCTCACCCTTAATAGCCTCTAATAATTCAGGCAAAGTAAAATACTCAAGCTCTACATATTCGTCGGGATCCCAATTAGTTTCACCCATAGTAAGGCCTTTCGCTAAATATAAATGTAGCACTTCATTACAGAAACCAGGACTTGTTGCAATAGTACCTAATGGAATCCACTCGTTAGCACGATATCCTGTCTCCTCTGCTAACTCACGTTTAGCACAAGTTAGAGGCTCTTCATTAGGATCGAGTTTACCTGCTGGAATTTCAAGCAAAGGCTGTTGCAAGGCATAACGGAACTGACGCTCCATTACAATTTTATTATCTTCTGTAACAACTACAATCGCTGTTGCACCAGGATGATGAACCACCTCTCGCCACGCTTCATTACCATTAACATCAGCTATATCATAAGTGACTTTAATTAGTTTACCATCAAACTTCATCTCGCTAGATTTTTGTATTTCTTTGCTAATTGCCATATATAATTCCTCGTATATAAAATGATTGTTACCTTATAAAACCTACTCTTCATTATAGCACAAATTATGTGCACAAAAATAAGGTTCCAATAGTCATAACTAGACACGATACTCTAGACCAAAAGGTCTCCAAAATCATTTTTTCTGGTTATTTAATCGATGGATTGCTGCTAGTGTCTAACCTTATGAATCGATTATAAACTATAACTATTAAATTATACTAGATTCTATACTCATCTCTATCAAGCTATTTATATTATAAGATTGCTGTTATAATCTAAGTCTTTCTGTTCTACATGTTGGTAATATCTTTCACCTGATGATGTAATTACAATACATGCATCCTAGTGAATCGATAATGAATTTAAAAAATTTTATTAGAAAAAGCCGCCCAACTTTAGTTGAGCGGCTTTCACCATTCTATTTAGAATTGTATGTTGTTTACATAGCACCAGTGCTACCAATACCACCTGTACGAATGCCTGTAGCATCGTCATCGTTAGTGATAAGGTATTTTGAGAAGATGCCTTGCGCTACACGTTCACCTTTTTCAAGGGAAACTGTTTCTTTACCATAATTGAGTAAAGCGATCATGATATGACCTTCGTTGTCCTCATTATTATAGTAATCGCTGTCGATTATGCCTGTGCTATTTACAAGTGCTAGATGGCGTTTAATGGCCATGCTAGAACGAATGTGAATGGCAAGGTATTCATCGTATGCCATGAAAGCTTTAATACCTGTTGGCACTAATACTACTTGACCTGGTTCTAAAGTAACAGCTTCAGCGCATTCAATATCATAGCCTGCGCTTTCTGTTGTTTTACGTGTCGGTAAATTGATATCTTGTTCTTCAAAAGCAGAAACTACTTCAAAGCCACGAATATCCATGTAACACCTCTTATTTTAAACAATCTTTACGGGACAAGTTGATACGGCCTTGTTTATCGATTTCGATAACTTTTACCATAATCTCATCGCCTACATTTACTACGTCTTCTACATTTTCAACGCGTTCTTTCGCAAGTTTGGAAATATGTACAAGACCTTCTTTACCTGGTAATACTTCTACGAAAGCACCGAATGCCATCAAACGAGTTACTTTACCAAGGTATACTTCGCCTACTTCAACTTCTTTAGTAAGGTTTTCAATGATTTGTTGTGCTTTAGCAGCACCTTCTTGATCTACAGAAGCGATGAATACTGTACCATCATCTTCGATGTCGATTTTTGCACCTGTTTCATCGATGATACCACGAATTACTTTACCGCCAGAACCAATTACATCGCGAATCTTATCTGGATCAATTTTCATTGTAATAATACGTGGAGCATATTCAGACATTTGTTGACGTGGTTCAGCAATTGTATCAAGCATGATACCCATGATATGCATACGGCCTTTATGAGCTTGTTCTAATGCTTCATGAAGGATTTCACGAGACAAACCGGAAATCTTGATATCCATTTGAATAGCAGTTACACCTTTTGCTGTACCAGCCACTTTAAAGTCCATGTCGCCAAGAGCATCTTCCATGCCTTGGATATCAGTTAAGATTGTATAGTGTTCGCCTTGAGTTACGAGACCCATAGCGATACCAGCTACAGGAGCTTTAATAGGTACACCAGCATCCATCAAGGATAATGTGGAACCACATACAGATGCCATGGAGCTAGAACCATTGGATTCCAATACTTCAGATACTAAGCGCAATGCATATGGGAATTCTTCTTCACTAGGAATAACAGGTACCAATGCACGTTCAGCCAACGCACCATGACCAATTTCACGGCGACCAGGACCACGGGAGGAACGAGTTTCACCTACGGAGAAGGATGGGAAATTATAGTGGTGAATGTAACGTTTTTCTGTTTCTAAACCAATGCCATCAATTGTTTGAGTTTCAGACAATGGGGCTACAGTAGCAACGTTCAATACTTGAGTTTGACCACGAGTAAATAAGCCAGAACCATGTGTACGAGGTAATACACCTGTACGGCAAGAGATTGGACGAACTTCATCAAGTTTACGGCCATCTGGACGGATTTTTTCAACTGTAATCATATGACGCACGATTTCTTTTGTCATTGCGTCAAATGCTTTATTTACATCCGCCAAGTTATCTGGGTAGATTTCTTCAAAGTGAGCTAATACATCGGCACGTACTTCGCTTTCTTGCGCATCACGTTGTTGTTTATCTGCACAACGAACTGCTGCATCAAGTTTATCATGACCATAGGCACGAACTGCATCCGCAATTTCAGAAGGTACGTCTTTGCTTTCAAATACGCGTTTTTCTTTGCCTACTTTAGCTTTCATATCTTCTTGGAAAGCTACGATTTTTTTGATTTCTTCATGAGCTGCCATGATGACTTCAAGAATAGTTTCTTCTGGAACCTCTTGAGCACCACCTTCAACCATGAGGATAGCATCTTTTGTACCAGCTACAACAATGTTAAGATCTGTTGCTTCTAATTGTTCTTTTGTTGGGTTTACAACAAATTCACCGTTGATACGACCCATGCGAACGCCTGCAATAGGACCATTCCAAGGAATATCAGAAATAGATAAAGCAGCGGAAGCGCCAATCATACCACAGATTGCTGGATCACAATCTTGATCAACGGACATAACTGTTGCTACTACGTGTACTTCATTACGTACACCTTTATCAAATAATGGACGAATAGGACGGTCAATCAAACGGCTATTCAAAATCGCAGATTCAGGTGGACGTGCTTCACGTTTAATGAAGCCACCTGGTAAACGACCAACAGCGTACATTTTTTCTTCATAGTCTACTGTAAGTGGGAAGAAGTCGATATCCTTCGCCTCTTTAGAACCTGTAGCGGTAACGAGTACACGAGTATCACCGTAACCAACCATTACGGCACCGCCAGCTTGTTTTGCAAGTTCCCCAGTCTCGATCGTAAGCGTACGACCAGCTAGGTCCATTTGGAATTGTTCCATTCCTATTCCTCCTAAAAATCTTCTTATATGTATACCTTCTTATTATATATCATCTATTTAAATTAAGCTATTTTTTCACTTCATATGATATACTTTAATTGTTGCTAACTCCTATTCTGGCAACAGAAAGGAGGTGTTGTCGTGATTGAATATCTCTTTTCCCTTATAATCTCTATCATAGGTGGTGTAACTTGCCATTACATCATCAAGTGGCTAGATAGTAGATTTAGATAGCAACTAGCACAATAAAAAAGGACAGAGTTGCCGCTCTGTCCTTTTTTTGTGTTGCCACAATTGAATATCGGCATTCGTTTCCCTTTGCCTAACGTTATTATAACATAGAGAAATAAAATAAAAAAGCCGTCCTATAGGACGGCTAGTTTTATTATTTACGAAGACCAAGACGTTCGATAAGGGAACGGTAACGTTCGATATCTTTACGACGAAGGTAGTCAAGCATGTTACGGCGTTGACCAACTAATTTCAACAAACCACGACGGGAATGATGGTCTTTTTTGTGTTCTTTCAAGTGATCTGTTAAGTATTGGATGCGGCTTGTTAAAATCGCAACTTGTACTTCTGGAGAACCAGTGTCACCTTCATGAGTAGCGTATTCTTTAATTACTGCTAATTTAGCTTCTGTAGTTAACATTAATGTTACCTCCTAAAAAAATAAATAATCTCGATAAGCTTAAGTAACCGTTGGAGATTCGAATACTTCGCTTACGATATGTCTTACGACCTTATTTAGTATACAGTATCTACCTTATCTTGTAAAGAATAAATACAGTAAATAAACAAAAGAGGGCTTATGCCCTCTTCTATTATTTTGCACCAAGCACCATACGGTCGCTCAATGCATTTTCTCCAGCTACTTCAAATTTTTGTAATAAATCAGCAACTGTTAATTTTTTCTTTTCTTCCCCTTTTACATCATAGATAATGCGACCAGCATCCATCATGATGAGGCGATTACCGAAGCGCAATGCATCACGCATATTATGGGTAATCATAAGAGTTGTTAAGTTATGTTCTGCCACGAGTTTATCTGTTAATTGCAAAACATTTTCTGCCGTCTTAGGGTCAAGAGCCGCCGTATGTTCGTCAAGTAATAAAAGTTCAGGACGAAGCATAGTAGCCATCAACAATGTAATGGATTGGCGTTGACCACCAGATAACAAGCCCATACGAGCAGATAAGCGGTCTTCAAGCCCTAAACCTAATAGTGCAAGGCGTTCTTTGAAGAATGCTTGTTCGCTATCTTTGAAAGCCCATTTAAGACCTAAGTTTTTACCACGTCGCATAGCAAGGATCAAATTTTCCTCAATTTGCATGTTACCTGCCGTACCAACCATAGGGTCTTGGAATACACGGCCAATGTATTTAGCACGTTTGTATTCCGGCATTTTAGTAACATCAATATCATTAATTGTGATAGAACCTTCATCTACCGGGAATACACCAGCGATGGAGTTTAGCAACGTACTTTTACCAGCACCATTACCACCAATTACAGTACAGAAATCGCCTTCTTCTAAACGAAGATCAATACCTTGAAGAGCAGTTTTTTCATTGATTGTGCCCTTAAAGAAGGTTTTTACCATATTTTTTACTTCTAACATAGTGTCCTCCTCAACGAGCCAACCATTTTGCTTTCAATGTAGGCAAGGAAAGCGCGATGGCAACAAGAATAGCAGTGAATAATTTCAAATCGTTTGGTGGCATACCCATATAGAGTACAGCCGCAATAACGATACGATATACGATAGAACCAAGTACTACAGCGATGAGGCTACGTACAAAGGATTTTGTACCAAATACTACCTCACCGATAATTACGGAAGCCAAACCGATTACGATGGTACCAATACCCATACCTACGTCGGCAAAGCCTTGGAATTGGCCAATCAATGCACCAGACATACCAACAAAACCGTTGGAAATCAAAAGACCTAAAACGATCATGTTGTCTGTGTTTACGCCTTGGGCGCGAATCATTTGAGGGTTAACACCTGTTGCACGTAATGCTGTACCAATTTCAGTACCGAAGAACCAGAATAGTAATAAGCAAACTACAACAGCTACGATGATACCTACGATAGCTGCAGACCACATATTTGCTGTATGAAGTACACTACCGATAATTGTATAAATTGTATCCATACGAAGCAAAGATACGTTAGCTTTACCCATAATATGAAGATTAATGGAATATAAAGCAATCATTGTTAAGATACCAGCTAGCAACGCAGGGATCTTCAATTTAGTATGAATCCAACCTGTTACAGCACCTGCAGCCATACCGCCAATGCCGGCAATCAAGATAGATAGGATTGGGTTCATACCACTTGTAATTAAAATTGCAGAAATGGCTGCCCCCATTGGAAACGTACCTTCTACAGTTAAGTCAGCCACATCTAATACACGGAAGGTGATGAAAACACCAACCGCTAACAAAGACCATAAAAGGCCAGTTGTTATGGTGCCTACCACTAAATCTAACATCAAAATCTCCTCTATTATTTCATATCTTTACGAAGTGCTTCAGGAATTGTAATACCTAATTTTTTAGCACGTTCTTCATTCACAGTTAACTTAATATCTTTTTGTGTTTCAATAGCTAAATCAGAGATTTTAGCTTCACCAGAAAGCACTTTTGCCGCCATTAAACCAGTTTGATAACCTAATTTATAGTAGTCAACAGAATATGTTGCCACACCACCAGTCATTGTCATACCTTCATCGGCAGCAAATACTGGAATTTTAGCAGCATCAGTAATTTGAGCTAAGTTAGCCATAGCAGATGCTAATACATTATCAGTTGGTGTATAAATAGCTTGTACATCTTGGTTCACAAGATTTGTAGCCGCTTGTTGGATATCATTTACGTTAGATACAGTTGCTTCTACAACAGTGATACCTTTAGTAGCTGCATAGGCTTTCATTTTTTCAACTTGAAGTTGGGAATTGATTTCAGAAGATGTGTAAATAGCACCAATACGTTTTACATTTGGTACTAACGCAATAATAAGATCAACCTCTTTTTCTACAGGTGTCATATCAGATGTCCCAGAAACATTACCACCTGGATGTTCGTTAGATTGAACAAGTTTTGCTGTAACGTAATCTGTAATAGCAGTACCCATGATAGGAATATCATGAGATGCGTTTGCCATAGTTTGTGCAGCTGGCGTTGCAATGGCTAATACTAAATCCTTTTTATCAGATACAAAACGTTGAGCAATACTATTTAAATTAGATTGGTCAGCTTGAGCATTTTGTTGGTCTAATTTGATGTTTTCCCCATCTTTATAACCTTTAGATGCAAGGCCATCAACAAAGCCTTTATTCGCGGCATCAAGAGATGGATGTTCTACCAATTGAATAACGCCGATTTTCTTTTGATCATTAGTTGCTGTGTTGGAACCGCAACCAGCTACCATAGCCATAATAGAGATAGCACTAAGTGCTACTGCAATACCTTTTTTCCAGTTCATATGTAACTCCTTACCAGTTCTGTATTAAATCATAGTTGCTTTGTTCATCAACTCTTCTGGTAATGTGATGCCCAATTTTTGTAATTTATCTTTACTTACAACTAATTTAAATTCTTTTTGCATTTCAATAGGCATATCTTCAACTTTAGCTTCACCAGTTAAAATTTTAGCTGCCATTAAACCTGTTTGGTATCCAAGTTTGTAGTAATCTACGGACAAGGACATTACAGCACCACCTTTTACGTGGTTATCTTCGCCGCCAAATACAGGAATTTTTGCTGGGTCGGTAATCGCTACAAGATTGCTCATCGCAGAAGCTACTACATTATCTGTTGGCACATAAATTGCATCTACATGTTGAGAAACAAGATTTTGTGCTGCTTGTTGAATATCGTTTACGTTAGAAACGGTAACCTCTTCAACCTTAACACCTTTTGTAGCTGCATAAGCTTTCATTTTTTCAACTTGAATTTGAGAATTTACTTCACTAGAACTATAAATAGTACCGATAGTTTTTGCGTTCGGCAATACTTGTAAAATTAAATCAACTTGTTGTTCTACTGGGTTCATATCAGATGTACCAGATACATTACCACCTGGTTTTTCATTAGATTTAACAAGTTTTGCTGCTTCGTAATCAGTAATAGCAGTACCCAAGATTGGAATATCATGAGTTGCATTCGCCATAGATTGAGCTGCCGGTGTAGCAATGGCTAAAATTAAGTTTTTACGATCAGATACAAAGCGCTGTGCAATGCTATTCAAATTAGATTGATCAGCTTGTGCATTTTGTTGGTCAAAGGCGGTTTTATCAGCTAAGCCTTTCTCTTTTAGGGCATCAACAAAACCTTTGTTTGCAGCATCAAGTGCAGGATGTTCAACCAGTTGTACTACACCAACCTTGTATTCACCATTGGATGTTGTTCCATTTGAGCCACAGCCTGTAAATGCCATCAATGCTGCCGCCGTGAGCGCTAGGGCAATACCTTTTTTTAAGTTCATGGGGATTTCCTTCCTATCTGCAATGACTATAATACATCTATTATAAACAAATTTCTTTACTACATCAATGTAGCAGATTAAAGTATTTTACATTTGTCCATTTATAGGACACATAAAAATGTGAAATCCTCTTATTTTTCAAGAGATGCTAACATGTCTTCTGTTAAATCATTAGCTGCTAAAATATAGTCTTTAAGAGTCCCTTTATCAAGAGCTACCTTCATAACGGGCACTTCAAATGGATCGAGGATGACACACATTAAAATTTCACCCGTTACATAATAACCAACTATAGCCTCCCCTTCTTCAGGATCTAAAGTTTCACGCTTTACCGTTACACAGTAAGGCTTCATTACCTGTGTTGCAGCTTCTGCTACTTCTTCACGATTAGCAATATATTCTTTAGCCTTTGTTTCAGGAATATCAAAAATATCGACTTTTACAGTCTTAACCTCTGTTGCCTCTCCCTTCGCTGCCTCTATGGCTGCGCCTAAATCTGTTTGATTCATATATACCTCACATAGAATGGACTTTCACCATTGGTGAAAGCCCCATAATTTTAGATTGATTCATCAGCTGCATTTAAGAATGCCACATAGCATTGTTTAGCCTCGTAAATATCCGCCTTGGATGTAACCTCCCATGGAGCATGCATACTAAGCACAGCCACACCACAGTCGATAACATTCATACCGTATAAGGCCATGATATAAGCAATGGTACCACCACCGCCGAGATCAACCTTGCCAAGCTCTGCAGTTTGATATGTTACATTGTTAGATTCCATAACACGACGAATAAAGCCCATATATTCAGCATTGGCATCATTAGAACCAGCTTTACCACGAGAGCCTGTAAATTTATTAAATACAACCCCCATACCTAAGTAAGATGCATTTTTCTTTTCGAATGCAGATGCATATAAAGGATCATAGCCAGCGCTAACATCAGAGGATAACATACGAGAATTTTCCAAGGTCCGTCGTACACTTACAGAATTAGGTTTACCCATAAGTGTGAGAACTTCTGCTACTGCATTTTCAAAGAAACGAGATTGCATACCAGTGGCGCCTACAGAACCGATTTCTTCTTTATCTACAAGCAAGCAACAAGTAGTACGTTTAACATTGTCTACTTCAAGCATAGCTACTAAGGATGTATACGCACATACGCGATCATCTTGTCCATAGGCCATAACCATGGAGCGGTCAAAGCCCATATCACGAGCCTTGCCTGCTGGTACGATTTCGAGTTCCGCAGATAATAAATCACGTTCTACAAAGCCATATTCTTTTTCAAGAAGGTTGTTAATAAATTTAGTAACCCCTTCTTTTTCTTCATCTTTTACAGGACGACTGCCTATGAGTAAATCAAGGGCTTCCCCTTCAATTACCTTAGCTGCATTCTTTTGCATTTGCTCTTGTCCCAAATGCGGTAACAAGTCTGTAATGCAGAATACAGGATCATTTTCGTTATCCCCAATATTGATGTTGATACGAGTACCATCTGTTTTTACTACAACGCCATGAATAGCAAGAGGCATCGCAACCCAATGGTATTTTTTAATGCCTCCATAGTAATGAGTATCCCAAAATACAAGATTGCTATCTTCATATTGTGGGTTTTGTTTTACATCGATACGTGGAGAGTCAATATGAGCACCTAAGATATTCATACCCAATTCAATATCATCAGTACCAATATTAAATAAAGCAATGGATTTATCCATATGTGTGTAATAAAGCTTGTCTCCTGCTTTAATTGGCGTATTGGATTTAATAATATCTTTTAAATTTACATATCCTTTTGCTTCTGCAAATTCAACGGCCTGTACAACACATTCACGTTCTGTTTTACCATTATCTAAAAATTGACGATATGTATCACTTAAGGCATATACCTTTTCCATAGTGGCATCGTCGTAATTATGCCATGCATATTTGCGTTCCATAATCTATCCTTTCTAAATGCTCACAAGCTAATAATTAAGAAACTATAGATGTGAACAGGAATTAATAAAATTATTTTTGGCGGTCCTTTTCAAGTTCCGCCCGGCGAAATTCCAAATATTTTCGCTCTTTCTCTCGATTAATTTCAGACTTCTGAGTATATAGAGAACGAATTTCGTCCGTACAATGCGTTAATACCTTTGTAACGTAGAATTTAGTACTACCGGACTTAATCGTATATTTTCCAACTTTAAGTTGCACTGCAAAATCGCCATGTTTAGGACAAACGCCTATAGCGAGATGCTTATCACCTTGCAATCGTTCTGGTCGCATCATTTCCAAGCGGGTCTGACAATACGGGCAGAATGATAATCGAACCCTTCTATCATGAACAATGCGCTTCTTTTCAGGAAAGTTCTCATACATAAAGAACGTTAAAATTGGTGGATATAAGAAAGGATTACTACTTTCCTTTCGAATTAGATCATAATGTAAAATACCTTGTTGTATATCTAGCTTTTGACATATATGAGCCGTAAATACAGCATCATGTAATGCATTATGAGCAGATAAATGCTCCGTAGATATATTTAGGTCCTCCATGGCATGAGCCACAGAATACTGTTGACTCGTACCATATCGCTGATAAGCATAAATCATCTGTGCATCTACCCATTGATCATAAGATAAAGCTTTCATCCTATGAAGCATTAGATTTTCACGCAATATGAGAATGTCATCAGACCCCCAAGATAACAACATATACTCATCACCACACCAGTTTTGAAAGTGCTGCATAGCCGTCTTAAAGGGCACACCATGATCGAGTTCTCGTGATGTAATACCTGTCAATTCACGGACATGTTTATGCATCCGTGGCAGGTATTGTGGTTTGATGAACATTGTAAAATGATCTACAATGTCCATCTTTTCATTCAGTTTTACCGCTCCGATTTGAATGATTTCCCCTGTTAGTGGCATTTTTGTGCGCTTCATAAAGCTAATGTCATTGCTATAGGGTTGATTCCACTCTAAATCAAATACAATATAGTTCATATGTTTATTTTGATTCTGAAAGCAACGTTTCCACTGCTTTAATGACCTGTTCTTCAGAAATTACGGACAAACCTTTGTAATTTCCTTCTTTAATAATCTTCTTCATGCTTTTACCAACCTCATAGGAGTCCATCGTTTCAAGAACGATAGCATGAGCTTGGTACGGACCATAAAAGAATGGGTTTGATGGACCGTAAAGCGCCACAATTGGCACCTTTTGGCTGATGGCCACATGCATAGGACCAGAGTCATTTGTAATCAATAGATTACAGCGGCTCATTGCCGCCGCCAACGGTCCTAACTGGAATTTTCCGGTAGCCACAATCGGTTTCGTTTCCATTTGTTCTACTACAGGTTGCACCATTTCGAGATCCATAGGGCCGCCAAAGAATACTGTTTTATACCCTAAATGACCCAAATAATCAGCTACATGGGCAAATCGTTCAGCAGGCCAGCGTTTCTCAGGAACAGCACTACCAATATTAAAACCGATGAGCGTATCACTATCTGTTAAACCATGACTAGCATAGAACTCCTGAGCCTCACGGCGCCAGGCCTCACAAGTTTCAATATGTAAACCAGAGTTAGAAATATCCGTTACACCTAATTGTTCTAGTACATTGATGTACATATCTGCAGCGTGGCGAGTTTTACGGTCTAGACGGGTATACTTTGTCATAAACGGTCTAAATAAAAAATGACTCATACCAGTCGTAATGGGCGCATGAATCTTCCAGGCTAAATAGGAAGTACGTTCATTAGGATGTAAATTGATAACGATATCAGGTTTATCCTTTGCATTAATCTCTCGAGCTATCTCATTGAGCCCAGAAATACTATTATGACGCCCCTTTTTATCTACAACGATAAGTTCATCAATATTTGGATTATATTGCATCACTTGTTGCAGTTTTTCATCTATTACATATGTAATATGACTATGTGGAGCCGCTTTACGTAGCACCTCTAAGAATGGAGTCGTTAAAATAACATCACCTAAGTGCATGAGAAAGGTGACCACAATGCGTTTATAATCAAGTTCCATTATAGTTCCTTTCCAATTACTTGCTCATATACAGACCACACAGCATCTACAGGAATTTGAGCCATACAATCAGGATCATCTACTAATGGCTGTTCAGGTGTAGCCTTTGATGTAGGTGAAATAATAAGATGTACATGACTCCCTCCATATGGACCAGTTCGTTTTGGAGATGTGGTTCCAAATAATGCAATCAAAGGCCGCTTCAGAGCATTAGCAATATGCAAAGGGCCCGTATCAGCACTGATGAAAATTTCACAGTGTCGAATCAACTCAATTAGCTCTGGCATGGATGTAGATCCCACTAGGTTAATGAGATTCTTATTTTTCACATAGTTTTCTATGAAAGCTCCTTTTTCTGCATCATCTGGAGCACCAGCAATAACTACTTTTTTACCTGATTCACATAAGCGGATACATAGCTCACCAAAGTTAAGAAGTGGCCATTCCTTAACAATCCAGCGAGCACCTGGTACAACTACTACATATTCATCTTCTACACCATGAGATTGTAACTTATGCTTAACGGACTTCTCCGCCTCCACATAAGCAGGCATAGGAAACTCTACGCCTTCTACATCGCCTCCAAGAGCACGTACGGTATCGAGGTATCGTTCGATAACATGATCGTATTTATGTTCACCAACAAGTGCTTTATTAACTAAATTACTGCCTTCACGAAGTTCCCAGTAGCCATATTTTTCAGGCGCACCAGATAATAATGATACAATGGCGCTCTTTGCAATACATTGAAGGTCTAAAGTCATATCAAAATGACGGCTATGTAAATCCTTACGTAACTGCCATAAATAAGCAGGCTTTTTAAGTTGTTTCTTGTCGATAATGATTACATCATCTACCCATGGTTTACCAGGTAGGAGACTCTCAAATTGTTCATGAATAGCCCATGTAATATGCGCATTAGGCCAATTTTTACGCACTGCATACAAGGTAGGCAATGCATGAATTACATCACCTAAAGAACTCATCTTAATGATGAGTATATTCTTGTAATCTTTCATATAGCCTCCCAAAATACAACACCACAACTAAAAAGCCTCATAACACCGTTGAATCTGATTTACTCTAAAGTAAGCGTAAAATAAATAATGAGCTAAATAATAGTCTTAATAAAATCTAACAAATTTGTACCTGTAAATAGATAGCCTTTTACACCAGCCGCTTCTGCTGCATCAACATCGCGCTGACTATCGCCAATAAGGAAACTACTTTTAGGGTCTACATCATAATCCTTAATAGCTTGATTAATCATACCAGGCTTTGGCTTTCTACATTCACAATCAACGGCATAAAGAGGAACAGAGCCTTCTTTATGGTGAGGACAATAATAAAAATGTAAAATTGGTGCCCCACTACGATCTAGTTCTTGAGCCATGTGATCATGTAAAATCTGAACATCAGATTCCTTATAATAACCTCTAGCTACTCCACTTTGATTAGTCACTACAATGAGATCATAGCCCTTGCTATACGCATAAGCCAATGCCGCTTTAGCTCCATCTACCCACTCTAAATCGCTAATTTTGTATAGATAGCTAACATCTTTGTTGATAACACCATCGCGATCTAAAAATAATACCTTGCGCATTAACGTAAATACCCTTCGTTATTATCGAGTAGTTCACAATATTCTTTAACAGCATCTTCCATTTTATGGAACCCTTTATCATAACCAGCAGCCAACAATTTAGTAGTATCAGCCTCTGTAAAGCTTTGATATTTGCCTTTTAATACCTCTGGGAACGGAATGTATTCAATTTTGCCTTTACCGTTGTAGTCGATAACAGCTTGCATAAATTGGTTAAAGCTATGAGCATTACCTGTACCACAGTTAAAAGTACCAGAAATTTCAGGGTGTTCCCAGAAATAGAAGTTTACATTAACTACGTCTTTAACATAGATAAAGTCACGTGTTTGACCACCATCTTCGTAGCCATCTGTACCTTCAAATAGATTGATAATACCAGTTTCTTTATTTTTGTAGAACATTTGGCGAACTAAGGAAGCCATTTTATCTTTATGAGCTTCATTAGGCCCATATACATTAAAGTAACGTAAGCCTACAACTTGCGCTGTATACTCACCTTCATATTTACGCACATAACGGTCGAATAACAATTTAGAGTACGCATATGGATTGAGAGCTTCTTCGGCTTCTGGTTTTTCTACGAAACCATTAGTACCATTACCATAGGTAGATGCAGAGGATGCATAGATAAATGGAATACGACGGTCTTGGCAATAGTGGAATAGATTTTTAGAACCTTCATAGTTGTTCTTCATCATATATTTGCCGTTATATTCCATTGTGTCCGCACAAGCACCTTCATGGAATACTACTTCAATAGGACCTACATCAAATGTACCATCAGCAATAGCACAATCAAAATCTTCACAATCGATATAATCCAAGAATTCTAAATTTTGAATATTTCGGATTTTACGACCATCTGTAAGGTCATCAACAATAAGAATATCTGTACGACCGCGGTCATTTAACGCTTTCACAATATTACTGCCAATAAAACCAGCACCGCCTGTTACGATAATCATAATTTACCCTCCTTAGCCATAGTAGCTATTTTCCCTACAATATCTGATGTAGAATAACCTTCTTTAAATGAAAGCACCTCTACATGATCTACGGACTCACGCCCAATAATGTCTTCTATTTTATAATCGCCGCCCTTAACAAGCGTATTAGGACGTAAATAAGCTAATAGTTCAGCTGGTGTATCCTCTTCGAATAACACCACACCATCGATACAACGCAATGCGCTTAATAATGCTGCTCTATCCTCTTCATGTACGATGGGACGCGTTTCCCCTTTTAGGCGTCTAACAGAATCATCGGAATTTAATCCAATAATTAAATGATCCCCTAACTGAGCCGCCTCTTGTAAATACGTAATATGTCCGCGATGAAGAATATCAAAACAACCATTAGTAAACACAACAGTTTCACCTTTGTTTTGCCATTGTGCAATAAGCTGCTTCATCTCTTCTTTTGTGTATAAAGGTTTAGATTGAACACTATGCTTAAAAGAATGCCATAAATCCAATAGTTCAGATCGGTGGATTGGATATGTGCCCACCTTAGATACGACAATGCCAGCAGCACCATTTGCGATATGTAATGCCAAACGCATAGATAGACCACTGGCAAGGCATGTCATCATCATAGATACAACCGTATCGCCTGCACCACTTACATCGAATACCTCTTGTTGTGTAGCCGGATTATGCCATGTGCGTCCATCCTTTGCAATAACAGTAATCCCTTTTGCAGACCGTGTAGCCACAATATATTCTAAATCAACATTAGCCAGTACTGACTTAGCTGCCTCTACGATGGTAGCATCATCGTTAGCTAACTTATGACCTACACATTCACCTAGTTCTTTTACATTCGGTGTAATGCAGGTGGCACCATTATATTTAGACCAGTCTGAACCTTTAGGATCTACAATGGTTTGTACGCCATACTCCTTAGCTAAACTAAAGATTTTTTTAAGCAATGTTGGTGTACAAACGCCTTTGCCATAGTCAGATACAACAATACCATTGATACCAGTCTTACATAGATTTTCTAGCCAAGCAGACAGTCGTTCCTCTTCCTCACTTGTTAAATCTGTAATCGTTTCAAAATCAAGGCGCATCATTTGCTGACGATCACCCAAGATGCGCATCTTTGTAATGGTAGAACGGTCATCACTTGTAATTAAACCAGTTGTATCGATTTTGTCGGCATCAAGTAAATGTTGCAATAGGCGACCATGGTCATCATTACCAGCAAGTGCACCGAGGTATACCTTACAATCTAAATTAGACAAGTTAGATGCAACGTTTCCAGCCCCACCAAGAACCTCTTTCATTTTTGACACTCGGTTAACAGGAACCGGTGCTTCTGGAGAAATACGACTTACATCACCAAAAACATAACGATCTACCATCACATCGCCAACAACGGCAATCTTCAAGTTTGGCAGTTGCTTTGTTAAAAACTGATTAATGGTAGTATTTATCATAGTCCACCTATTCCTTACCACAATATACATGCATAACGACTTACATAAAATACTTGGCATCAAACATGTATCTATTTATAAATAAGACCGTAACGGTTAGTAATCTTCTTCAATAATCTCACACATAATATGTCCAGCCAATATATGCATTTCTTGAATACGAGCTGTCACATTACTTGGAATAGCCAACGTAATGTCGCATAATTCAGCTAGTTTCCCACCGTCTTCACCGGTGAAAGCAATGGTATGCATACCAATAGAACGAGCCATTTCTGCAGCTTTCACAACATTCTTGGAGTTCCCAGATGTAGAAATACCGATGAGAACATCACCTGTACGGCCTAAGCCCTCTACTTGACGTGCAAAAACAGATTCAAAATCATAGTCATTCGCAATAGCTGTTAATGCAGATGTATCAGTAGTCAATGCAATACCCGCTAAAGAGCGTCGTTCCTTTTTAAAGCGACAAATCAATTCTGCTGCTAAATGTTGAGAATCAGCAGCAGAACCACCATTCCCACAGAACAAAATTTTATTGCCATTCTCTAAAGCCGCCTTACAGCGATATGCAATCTCTTGAATGGTATCCATATGCTCCATTGTCTTGCCAAAGACTTCCAAATGCTCCGTAAAACGATCTGCAATGATTGGATTTAAATCAGTCATTATAAAATCTCCTTTAACAGTCTATCTGCATTTTTCCAGAATAATTTTTCACATTGTTCCACAGATAAACCAGCTTCTTTAAATGCATCGTATAATCGATACATTTCAGAAGTGTCTTTAATTTCTGTATCCGGCTTAATACCATCAAAATCGGTTCCTAATGCCACAACATCCTCCCCGCCTTTATTGATGAGATATAAGCCATGCTTTACGATATCTTCAATTCGACTTACCGGTGATGTACCTAAAAAAGATTGGGCAAAGTTAAGGCCTATAACACCACCCTTATTAGCAATAAGCTTAATCAAATTATCTGGTAGATTTCTAGTATGGGCTGTAACTTCACGCGCATTGGAGTGTGATGCTACAAATGGTACATCTAAAATATCTCCTAGTTGCTCAGTACCAGCATCATTTAGATGAGAACAGTCGACGATTATCCCTAAATCTTGCATAGCCTCTACAAATTCAACGCCTTTTGATGTTAATTTTTTATGCTGCTCACCACAATGTGGCTCACCCAGTCCATTTGGATAATTCCAGGTAAGCGTAATAAGTCGAACCCCATCTTGATAAGCTTGTTTAAGTTTATCTAAGTCACCACCTAGTACGCCGCCCTCTTCAATAGACATGAGAGCTCCAATCTTACCAGTCTCATATACAGACTCTACATCTTGATAAGAGAGCACATGTTGTATGTGCTCTCCATAGTGATGAATTTGTGATGTACATAAATTACGCATCGCTTCATAACGACTATAAGGATCGTTTGTCTCACCAAGATTGATAAATAATGCAAAATCCTGCACCTTGCTGTGAGCCTTTTGTAATTTTTCTATATCGATTTTCCAAGTATTACGATACAAATCTCCATTACTAGGATAATCTATTAACTTCATAATCGTATCGCAGTGTAAATCTATCATAAAGCCTCACATATACTATTAGTAATTAATTGCGTTTTGGTTTTTTAGCATCTAGTTTTTTTAATGCTTTCAGTTCTTCCATAAAGCTATCAATATTATCAAACTTACGATATACGCTAGCAAAGCGAACGTATGCAACTTGGTCGATATCTTTTAATTGTTGCAATACAAGTTCACCTATACGATCAGTAGTTACCTCTTGATTGATTTCATTACGAATATCGCGCTCTACATCATTCACTACTTGTTCCATCACAGACATTGGTACGGTACGTTTATCACAAGAGCGCAATAGACCATTTAATAATTTACCGCGATCAAATAATTCACGACGTCCGTTTTTCTTTAATACCATAAGTGGTACTTCTTCTATAATTTCATAGGTAGTAAAGCGACGGCCACAATTGATACATTCGCGGCGACGGCGAATACTATTACCTTCATCAGTCGTTCTAGAGTCTGTTACCTTCGTGTCTGTGTGTTGGCAATAAGGACATCTCATCTGTTACTACTCCTTTTTCTAATAATCACTCTAAAATAGTGCATAATACGCCCATTTTCTCTACTATATATAGTACCATGAAAGCCTTTAAAATACAAAGAATCCCTAGGATTTCCTAGGGATTCTTCCATTATTCTAGAGCATTTTATATTATGAAATACTTTAGAAATAATATTTTTAATTTTATCTACTATTCTAACTATCGTTTAGGAGCATCTTCAACGCGAAGCAAGCAGTCGCCAGATTCGATGCGGCTACCTTCACGAACTAGGATTTCTTCTACGATACCATCGATAGGAGCAGTAATTGTTGTTTCCATCTTCATCGCTTCTGTAACGATCAATGGCTCACCTTTAGCTACAGATTGACCATTTTTAACGAGAATCTTAACAACGGAACCAGACAATGTAGCACCAATTTCACCAGGGTTAGATTCATCCGCTTTACGACGAACAACGCCAGTAGTCTTAGCATGTTTATCATGAACTTTAATACCACGAGGTTGACCATTGAACTCGAACAATACGATACGGTTACCATCTTCATCTGGTTCAGATAAGCCGTTCATTTTGATGATAAGTGTTTTACCTTTTTCGATAGTTACTTGAATTTCTTCGCCCCGTTTCATACCGAAGAAGAATGTTGGAGTATCAAGTACAGATACATTACCAAAGTCTTTTTTAAATTTATTGTAATCTTGGTAAACCTTAGGGTACAAGCAGTATGCACTGATATCTTCATCAGTTGTTTGAGCACCCATTTCACTCAATTCATTGCGAACATGTTCAAAGTCTGTTGGAGGCAATACTGCACCTGGACGAACTGTGATTGGTTTTGCACCTTTCAAGATAATTTTTTGTAACTCTTCAGGGAATCCTTGGTATGGAGTGCCAAGACGACCTTCAAAGAATTCAACTACGGATTGAGGGAAGTCTAATACATCGCCCTTTTCGTAAATATCTTTTTCAGTCAAGTTATTTTGTACCATGTACAATGTCATATCACCTACAACTTTAGAGGAAGGCGTTACTTTGATGATATCACCAAACATCATATTTACTTGGTGGTACATTTTCTTAATATCAGCCCAACGATCACCAAGGCCTACCATCTTAGCTTGTTGTTGCAAGTTGGAATATTGGCCACCTGGCATTTCATGTTGATATACTTCAGTGTTAGGATATGCTTCTGCTTTATCTACACCTTTGTAGTAAGGACGAATGCTGCCAAAGTAATGCGACATTTCTTCCATGTAATCAATGTTCATTTCAGGTTGACGTTCATGTCCACTCAATGCATAGTACATGGAGTTCATGCTAGGTTGAGATGTACCATTAGCAAATGCAGAGTATGCTAAGTCGATAACGTCTACACCAGCATCTACAGCGCGACCATAGGAATAGATAGCATTGCCAGAACCTTCATGTGTATGTAAATGAATCGGTACAGTAACAGCATCTTTTAAAGCAGATACAAGATTATAAGCAGCTTGAGGTTTCAATAAACCAGCCATATCTTTGATAGCAATAATATTAGCACCCGCTTTTTCAAGCTCTTTAGCCATATTTACATAGTAGTCTAAATTGTATTTAGGACGGTTGCTATCAAGAATATCCCCTGTATAGCACAATGCTACTTCAGCAATTTTGTTTTGTGCACGAACTTCATCAATAGCTACATGCATATTATCAAGGCTATTTAAGCTATCGAATACACGGAATACATCAATACCATTAGCAGCAGCACGTTGGATAAATTGACGAACTACATTATCTGGATAAGATGTGTAACCTACAGCATTAGCGCCACGAATAAGCATTTGAAGTAATGTATTAGGCACTTCGCGACGGAACATACGTAAGCGTTCCCATGGATCTTCATGTAAGAAACGATAGGATACGTCGAATGTAGCACCACCCCAACATTCCAAGGAGAATAAGTTAGGAACACCTTTTGCAGCACGACCAGCTACGCGTGCCATATCAATGGTACGTAAACGTGTAGCAAATAAGGATTGGTGAGCATCACGCCATGTTGTATCTGTAAAGAATACTTGTTTTTGATCAGATAACCATTTACTGAAGCCTTCTGGTCCTAATTCATCAAATTTTTGTTTTGTACCAGCTGCTGGAGATACATCTAAATCAGATGGCATTTGAATTGGTTCAAAATCAGGTACCACTTGAGGACCTGCACCAGAGTAGCCATTGATTGTTACGTCAGCAATGTAACGTAATAATTTAGTACCACGATCGCGGTCTGGTTTTAATTCAAACAATTCTGGATGGTCTTCAATGAAGTTAACAGTGTAGTTACCGCTTTGGAATTCAGGATTTTCAAGAACGTTAATCAAGAAGTGAATATTAGTTTTAACGCCACGAATACGGAATTCTTTTAAACAACGAAGCATTTTACGAATAGTTTCTTCGTTGTTAGGACCGAATGCAGTCGCTTTTACAAGCAAGGAATCATAGTAAGGTGTTACTACGGCACCAGTGAAAGCATTACCAGAGTCTAAGCGGATACCAAAACCACCGGAGCTACGATATGCCAAGATTTTACCTGTATCAGGCATGAAGTTATTTTTAGGGTCTTCTGTAGTGATACGACATTGGATTGCAGTACCTTTACAAGGAACTTCATCTTGTGCTGGAATACCTACTTCTGGGCTATGTAAGTCATAACCTTCAGCAATACGGATTTGAGAATGAACGATATCAATATCTGTAATCATTTCTGTTACAGTATGTTCTACTTGGATACGAGGGTTAACTTCGATGAAATAGAAGGAGCCATCAGCAGTTACCAAGAATTCTACAGTACCCGCATTAACGTAGCCAACATTCTTCATGATTTTTACAGCTGCATCACATACGGCTTTACGAGTTTCCAATGGCAATGCAAAAGCTGGAGCCATTTCAACAACCTTTTGGTGACGACGTTGTACAGAGCAATCACGTTCATGTAAATGAACTACATTACCATGTTCATCACCTAAGATTTGTACTTCAATATGTTTAGGTTCAACAATAAGTTTTTCTACATATACATCATCATCGCCAAAGGCAGCTTTCGCTTCAGATTTTGCGCGATCATATGCATCACGAAGATCTTCTTTACGATGAACCTCACGCATACCACGGCCGCCACCGCCATTTACGGCTTTGATCATCAATGGGAAACCATGAGTATTTGCAAATTCTTCTAATTGTTCAAAATCACGCAATGCCCCATCAGAACCTGGAATCATTGGGATATCTGCCAATTTAGCTTGTGCACGAGCATTAACCTTATCACCGAACATATTTAAATGTTCTACATGAGGTCCGATAAAGATGATACCTTCTTCACCGCAACGACGAGCGAACTCTTCGTTTTCAGACAAGAAACCATAACCTGGATGGATAGCATCAATATCATGTTCTTTTGCAATACGGATAATATCTTCAATATCAAGATATGCTTCAACTGGTTTTTTACCTTCCCCTACGAGATAGGCTTCGTCAGCTTGGTTGCGGTGCAAGGATAATGTATCCTCTTTAGAGTAAATGGCTACAGTTTTAATACCCATTTCATTACATGCACGGAACACGCGGATTGCGATCTCACCACGGTTGGCAACCAATACGGATTTAATTTTTCTCATGTATTGCCTCCTACTAGCTTCCACTAATGTGAACTATCAGCTTTCAATTTTATTAATATATGAATATTTCCTATACTTATAGTCAAAATAATATATTTGGATAGCTCATCATTTTTTGTGATGAGCATTATATTCATAATTACATATAACTATTATACAATATTTTCCACATAATTAAAGGATTATATTAATTACGAAATCATAAAATACATTATTTGCTGTACATGACAAAAACTCATATGTCTTTTATCGATGCACATCGAACTAATTCTATATCCTACGTTATTAATCACCTAAGAAATGATTCATTAATCGATTGAGTTGTTCTTGATCATTTGCACCCATTAATTCCCGTGCAGAATGCATCGCTAATAATGGTAAGCCCACATCCATTGTTCTCATCGGTAACATAGCAGATGAAATAGACCCAACTGTAGATCCACCAGGTATATCAGAACGATTTACATAAATTTGGTAGTTGGCCTCAGCTTCATCACACAAACCTTTAACAATGGCAATAGCTTTGGCATCACCGGCATAGGATTGGCTACATGCTATTTTTAGAGCCACCCCTTTATTAAGTGTAGGAATATTAGTGATATCATTTTTTTCAGGATAATTTGGATGCAAACCATGTGCTACATCAGAGGAAATCATGAATCCTTTTGAAATGAAACTATCCATCTCTTGATTAGAATATCCTAATGCATCATATACTCGTTTAATAAGGTTTGGTAAAAGCATACCTGCTCCGCCCTGTTTAGTACGACTCCCTACCTCTTCATTATCAAAGAGAATAGCACAACGTACACCATCAGCATTAGCCTTACGAGCCTGAATAATCCCTGAAAGTACACCAAAGCAAGATGTTAAATTATCTAAACGAGGCGCACTAATAAAATCGCCTTCAGTCCCTAATACACAGCCTTGTTCTGTTGGGTATAATGTCATTTCATAAGATAAGATTTCAGATGGATCACAGTTGACTTCATCAGCCAAGAACGTAGTCCACTCATCGTATTGAATATTAGACTCTGGGAATAGGCTTGGATTGTTGAGATCATTTAAAGATTTACTAGAATTATCCTTTTCCTTACGATCCATCATTAATATAGGAAGCATTTCCTTTTGACGATTTAATTTAACACCATCATTAACGGAACGATTCATATGTATAGCTAAGTTTGGAACGATTGCGATAGGACGTTTTGTATCAACCAATACAGAGTCTACATCAAAAGCATTATCACCTTTTAATACCACAGTACCCGCAGCCCCTAAAGGACGATCAAGCCATGTATTTTCAATGAGGCCACCGTACATTTCCACATTTAACTTGGTATAACCTTTTACTGATGTAATAGGATTTGGTTTAACCCGAATTGCAGGAAAATCCGTATGTGCGGAGGCAATACGTAATGTGTGTTCTGGTTTCTTTCCTATATGAAAGGCAAACAAAGTAGTACCAAACACATTAACTACATAAGAACCAGAGTCTAATTGCCACTCATCATCTAAATTAAGTTCTGTGAAACCTGAATCCAATAACATTTGTAAACTTGTATCTACTGTATGATACGGAGATGTACATGCACCAATATATTTCAATAACTGTTCATTATCAAATTTCATAGATTCCTCCTATGTAAAATAATGATGCTATTCGTATATAAACAATGAATAGTTCATTTGCGTATAATTTTACAACATATACATTAATAATATATTAACTGCTCTTATTTTATCACAAAAAAGCCGCCCCAAAGGGGACGGCTTTTCGTATATTTTGTAACCACACTATAATCAAACTATGACATATATAGTTTTTAATGTATTACAAGTATATAAAATTCTGGATATCTAGTCTTACCACATACCGATTGCTTTCATCCATACGGAACCAAGGCCCATAAAGATAATTAAGTTGATTACGGATGCGAAGAAACCTAGTTTCCACCATGTATTTTGAGGAACATAACCAGTATTGAAGATTACAGGAGATGGACCTGCTGCATAGTGAGTCAAAGACATACACAAGTTAGATGTGAATGCAATCATCAACAATGTCAACATTGGTGGTGCACCTGCAGAGATAGCAATTGCAGAGAATGCTACGAACATTGCAGAAATATGTGCAGTTAAAGATGCGAATACATAGTGGGAATATGTATTAATAAGTACAGCTATAACGAAGGCAATAATCCAAGATCCTTCTGGAATATAACCGCCTACAAGTACTGTTGCCCATTTGATGAAGCCCAATTTGGACAAGAAACCGGCAAAGCCCATTAATGTACCCATCCAAACTAATGTATCCCAAGCACCTTTTTCACTTTTAACATCGTCCCATACAAGAACACTTGTAGCAAGCAAAATAGAAATACCTAAGAATGCAACAGTTGTAGCATCAATTTTAGTAAATTGAGAAGTAGCCCATAAAACTAAAGCCAAAACAAATACGCCTAGCATAACCCATTCTTGGAAGGACATTTTACCAAGGCCTTTTAACTCTTCTTTAATCATTTGTTGTGCTTCGCGAGCATCTGTAATTTCAGGTGGATATACTTTGTAAATAAAGTACGGCATAATGATCAATGCAATAATACCTGGCACGATGGCAGCCATAGCCCAATCACCCCATGTGATACCAATACCAAAAGATTGAAGCGCCAATGCTGCAACCAATGTGTTACCAGCCATGGATGTTTGGAACATAGCAGATGTAATTGTATTAACTTGATAAATAGATTGCATCAAGAAGGAACCAATTTTACGAGGACCATCTTGAGGTTCAGAACCGAACGCTTTTGCCAAGCTTGTAGTAATTGGCATGATAACACCACCTACACGAGCTGTATTAGATGGAGTTGCTGGAGCCAAAATTAAATCAGATAATGCTAATGCATAAGCCAAACGTAAGGAGCTACTACCAAAAGCAGCAATCAAATTATACGCAATACGTTTCCCCAAACCAGTTTTAATAAAGCCACGAGAGAATAAGAACGCACCTACGATTAACCAAATAGCAGAGTTAGCAAAACCAGAGATAGCTTCGCCGATTTTCAAAGTACCAGTCAAAGCCGCCACAGTAATAACAACGATAGATACGCCACCAATTGGTAATGGCTGAGTAATAAAGCCTACGATAGTAGCCACAAAGATGGCGAATAAATGCCATGATTGAGGAGTTAACCCCTCTGGAGTTGGAACAAACCACAAGCCCAAACCAAAGGCTGCTGGAATAATCCAGTTTAACAGTTTTTTCATACACATACCTCCTACATAGGAAAAACTAAAATATATTTATATCCTCTTATCATAAATATAATATATTACAAGATAAAAATATGTGAAAAAAAGCTGTGCATCACTAGGTATGCACAGCTTTCATTATCATATAAATCCTATTCAGGTAGAGATACGTTCTCTAAATTTGTTTTCTCAATAGCTTCAATGTCACCTTTATCGCAAAGATTTGCAATAGTTGGATCAATTGGCAAACGATTCAACAATAATAGACCGTATTTTTGAAGGATTTCTTCAATGTGGCTTTCACCAAAGATTTGGTAATCCTTACCGTTATCTGGGCAATGGAAGTAAGAGTAGTTTTCCACTACACCAATAATAGGCACTTGCATTAAATCAGCCATTTTAACTGCTTTTTCAACAATCATGGATACCAAGTCTTGAGGAGATGTAACAATGATGATACCATCCAATTTCAAGGATTGGTAAACTGTAATCGCTACGTCACCTGTTCCTGGTGGCATATCAACGAATAAATAATCGATGTCTTTCCAAATAACATCACTATAGAATTGTTTTACAACATTGCCTAAAATAGGACCACGCCATAAAACAGGATCTGTATCGTTTTCCAAAAGGAGATTAACAGACATAACGTCAATACCACCTTTGGATTTTACCGGATACATACCAATTTCGTCAGCATATGCTTTTTCCTTGATGCCGAATATTTTAGGAATGGAAGGACCGGTAATATCCGCATCGAGGATACCTACTTTGTAACCTTTACGCGCCATAGTAATGGCCATCAAGCTTGTAACGGAGGATTTACCTACGCCACCTTTACCAGATACTACGCCGATTACATGTTTAACAGAACTAAGCTCGTGTAATGGAGCTGTAAAATCTTGAGGTTGTTGAGGAGCGCCGCCACCGCAACCAGAGGATTGAGATGGGCATCCGCCACAATCACTGCTGCTACCGCAACCCATAGTAAACACCTACTTTCTTTGAGGAACTACCTCACATCTATATGTAAAACCTTTTGTTTATATGGTAAATACAATGTATCTACTGTTACATTGTATCATGTCATATCAAACTTTATCAATATATTACTCGCCACAGAACTCTTTAGTTAAGGCACCGAGAATTTCCATGCCCTTTGTGATTTCTTCTACTGTTGGTACTGTATAGCTTAAGCGGAATGCATGTCCTTCCCCTGCACCATCAGCAGCAAAAGCACCACACTTAATGATCCCTACATTGCGATTCATACACGTTTCGAAGAATTCGTCACAATCTACATCCTCAGGCATCGTCATCCATGCGAACATACCACCTGTAGGCTGAGTTAACTTAACCTTAGAACTTGCATACTTATTAAATGCATCAAGCAAAGCATCACATTTAGTCTTATATACTTTACGTACATTTTCTAAATGTGCATCATAATCGATTGTATCAAGAACTTTAGCTACCACCTTTTGTGTAACTAATGGCATTTGACCAGCTGTATTATTCTTTAAAGCTTGGATAGCTTCGATTACCTTCTCTGGGCCAAATAGGAAACCTACACGTAAACCTGCAGATAATGTCTTCGAATAAGAACCAGCATAGAGAACACGATTTTCGGTATCAAAGGATTTAAATGTTGGAATGTACTCACCAGCAAAGCGAATCTCACCGTATGGATCATCTTCATATATAAACAAATCATATTTAGAGGCAATAGCGTAAATTTCTTTACGGCGTTCCAATGGCATTGTAATACCTGTTGGGTTTTGGAAGTTAGGAATGAGATAAATATATTTACCTTTACCAGATTGAGCAGCTTTTTCTAATTCACTAGGAATCATGCCATACTCATCAGTCTGAATACCTAATGCTTTACCACCCATATTGCGTACAGAATTGATAGCACTAGTAAAAGTAAATTCATCCATGTATACTTCATCGCCAGGTTCCAATACGGTAATTGGTACAAGGCCTAATAGCTGACCAGCACCATTGGAGATTATAAGACCTTGTCCTTCTGGATTCATCTTATGTGTTTTTACAAGACGCTCTAATGTCAATTCTGCTAAACGTGCATCCCCTTGCATTGGTCCATATTGTAAAAGACTCATGGGATTAGAGTGAACCACTTCATCAAAAGCCTTTTCAATAACCTCAACAGGAATGGCTTCTGGTGCAGGATTGCCAATACCAAAGCTAATAAAACCTTCTACCCCTACACCACGTTCAAATACTTCACGAATAAAATTAGGACCTTTTAAGGTCACCCGTTCAGGAAGAGAAAAACTCATACTATCGCCTCTTTCATATATACTAAATTGAATAACATTTAATTAATTAGAGATTGTTAAGCATTAGGATCGTGCTCTTGTTCAGCATTTTTCTTATTGATGTAGTTCTTATATACTTTCCAAAGAATGAAGTATACAATACCTGCAACAACTACGATGATTCCTAATCGCCCCATATTCTCTTGGAAATTTACGATATCTGTACCGATAGCTACTTCAAGAGCTGTAGATGGGAATTTACCGATTAAATTCGCTAAGATATAGTCTCTCGGTTTAATTTTACTAATGGCACCAAGTGCTGTAATAACACCAGATGGAAAATATGGTAAGGATCTAGCAAATAACATGACCACAAAACCATTTTTACCGGAAAAATCATCTACTTTCATCAATACCGTACTCTTAGCAATAAGCTTATCTGCTGTATCACGCAAGAAGTACCGCATAATGTAAAAGCTAATAACTACGCCTATCGTTTCTGCAAGCCAGGAAATTATTATGCCTGGCCACATACCAAATACGAGACCGTTTGCGGTAGATATAAAGATAGATGGTAGAAAACCAACAGCATTAACAAAAATATCAAGAAGCATACTAACGACCATGGCCATAGGACCAAAGCCTTGAATATACTCTGCTATCTCATCCATAGATCCACTCGTCGCTAAATGCCACATAGTAGGATAGAATGTAGGATCTACTATATTGATGGCAATTAATAGAATGACAAAACCAATGCCTGCTATTAACTGTACCCAACCTTCACCAGAAGGCTTTAATTTTTTTGTACTCATATATACCTCGTTTTATAAAAAACTAGTTCTATTATATCACGGATTCTATAGAACTGTTATATGTAAGAACTTAAACATTCTATTTATCTAATTACTACCAGTTAAAAATAATTACTTTTAACTGGTAGTATCTATAAAATATGTATAATAGCATTAGCATAAAAATTATCGAAAGATGTATAATACTATTAAAACGAGAATATTCTTAATGAAAGAAGGTATATTATGGTATCAGCAGGTCAAACAGCTACGGCGACTGTAACAGTTACAGAATCTAATATTGCTAAAACAATGAAATCCGGTTCTTTAGAAGTCTTTGCCACACCAGCTATGTGTGCTTTAATGGAAGAAGCAGCTCAAGCAGCAGTACAGCCATATTTAGAAGATGGCGAAGGTACTGTAGGTATCGCTCTATCCATTACTCATGAGGCCCCTACTCCACTTGGTGCAACAGTAACTGCTAAAGCTACAGTTAGTGCTGTAGAAGGACGTAAAATAACCTTTGATATTGAAGCATCTGACGGCGTTGGTATCATTGGTCGAGGAACTCATGAACGATTTGTTATTAATAACGAAAAATTCATGGCTAAAGTTACAAGTCGTGCAAAATCTAACTAATAACTAGTTTTACTAATAGTCTATAACTAATTGTACAATAGCCTAAGTGCGAATTTCACATAACAAAATAATACAAAAATGGCATCTATCCAACGATAGATGCCATTTCTATTTACGTGTTAAATTATATAATCTACTAGCTTAATCTATTAAAAGATTAGCAAATTTTAACTACCCAGCCTTCAGGAGCTTCGATTTCACCATGTTGAATGCCAAGTAATGTGTCATATAATTTTTTAGTGATAGGCCCCATATCATCCATACCAGCTGGTACATTAATAGTGCCTTCTGGAGTATCGATTTGACCTACTGGAGAAATAACAGCTGCTGTACCGCATAGACCCATTTCAGCAAAGTCTTTTAATTCATCTTTATGAACAGGGCGATTTTCTACAGTCATACCAAGGTAGTGTTCTGCTACATACATTAAAGAACGACGTGTAATGGATGGCAAAATACTATCGGATTTAGGTGTAACTAATTTACCATCTTTAGTGATGAAGATAAAGTTTGCACCACCAGTTTCTTCTACATGTGTACGAGTAGCCGCATCAAGGTACATGTTTTCTGCATAACCTTTTTCATGTGCATCAGTAATAGCGTACAAGCTCATAGCATAGTTTAGACCAGCTTTGATGTGACCAGTACCATGAGGAGCTGCACGATCAAAATCAGTGATACGAATTTTGATTGGTTTAGCGCCACCTTTGAAGTAAGGGCCTACTGGTGTAGTAAATACACGGAATTGATATTCATCCGCAGGTTTTACACCGATAACGGAGTTTGTACCCATCATGTATGGACGAATATAAAGACTTGCACCATGACCATAAGGAGGAACAAAGTCTTTGTTTGCTTTTACAACTTCTTTTACAGCTTCAAGGAAACGACCTTCAGGTAATGTAGGCATTACAAGGCGTTCACAAGATTGATTCAAACGAACTGCATTCAAATCTGGACGGAAGCATACGATGTGACCATCTTTAGTGTAGTATGCTTTCAAACCTTCAAAGACAGTTTGAGCGTATTGGAATACACCAGCACATTCATTAAGAACAACGTTAGCATCAGTAATTAATCCGCCTTCGTCCCATTTACCATCTTTATATGTAGTTAAATAACGGTAGTCGGTTTCTACATAACCAAAACCGAGATTATCCCAATCGATATTCTTGCTCATAACAATAACCTCCATGCTTATTAATATACTTATAATCTTAACACTATGAGCAAGTTATTTCAACATATTCTATAGAGAACAGAAATTAGACATGTAATAAGTTAAGTATACTTAAGTACAAAATATAGAATACACTTATTTTGATGCGTTATAAATCATATGGATCATCATATCTATAACGATTGGTATCATAAATAATCTCTATGTCTTTATCTATAATAAATTTAGTTCGTTTCAAATCATAAGGTACATCGTAACGCGTATGATATGAAATAGATTCTACACGACCAGTACGAACCGCATCATCGGATCCAAACGGAACTTTTACAATATCCCCTTCATATATATCATTTCTATCAGTACGATAATAAAATTCCTGGTTTATCTTAAAAATATATACAGAACAATACGTATAAATCCTTCTATCAGATGTATGATTTGATTGTAAAAACTCTTGTAAAGATTTATCTCTTGTATGAGCATGTATAAAATTAATTAGATTTTTATACCAAGTGGGCACATACTGATCAGTTACATTCCCTATAAACAATGTATCTTCTTTATGCGCCCATTTAATACGTACTGTTACTATACCACCACGAGTAGGGTCTCTATCAAGGTCATGACTTTCACTAAGACTAAAAGAATCTAGACTATATAGCGTTTCGCCAATGTGAAAGTCAATATCTTGCTTCAATTGATGAATCATTTGATTATCTACATACTCACTATGACTATGGCTAGAGTGACCAAATTGCTTACTATTACAATCAATGGAAATAGACGGCTCATTCCAATTAAAATTCAATGTATTTACGTCACCATATTCTTGGTACATATTTTTTTGCACTTCAATATGAATCTCTTGAATTCTATCTTTTTCTCGATTTCCATCAAATAAAAGTAATGTAGACATTCCTAGAATTTGTCTGAATAGTATAGACATGGCCCTCAGAGTATTATCAAAAGGAAATTCATATATAAATTCCTGATCCTCAGTGTTGATGAGCTGCACTTGGACAGCACACTCATCCTCATCATATATGTCAATATCATCGGAAAATCTACGCCCCATAAGCTCTAATAGATATTGTTTTTTAGATTCGTCAATTGAGTACTCCTTAGTAGTTAAGGATTCTATTTTACCCTCTACAGGTTTCGAGATATGCTCCCATTTAATGCCATAGGTAACACTAATGGCTTCCTTAATAGAAATATGTTGTATCTCTTCGATATAGTAATCTTTACGATTTAATTTCACTTCCTTTGGAACGGATTCTGGTAAATCACCATACCAGCTACCCGTACTTATAATGTCACAAGATACTACGGTACCTATAAATTTATCTGTCACATTTCTTTGCATATACATAGGGACTCCTCCTTTTATTACTTTGTTTAAGTATAATAAACAGGATGTGACAAAAATTCCTCTATATTATTATTTCGTCAAAAATATTTTTTACATACTGATTTATATTATAATTAACTTACCATATATGTATCTCATCTCTTAAGGAGGTATCTCTTAAGGAGGTATCTCTCATGAAAGAATCTACTAACCGTACCCTAATTACTAATCCCAAAAACATTATCTGTATCGGTTTAAACTATGCAGACCATATAGAGGAAACTAGTCTTGCTACACATGATTTTACAGAAATCTTTATGAAAACATCTAATGCATTGGCATCACATCAAGATATAGTTCCCATTCAAGATGAAAACCTTCATTATGATTACGAAGGAGAACTGGTTATCGTCATTGGTAAGGCGGGTAAAAATATATCTCGTGAACAGGCCAGAGACCATATATTAGGCTATACCATTGGAAATGATGTTTCAGCTCGAGCCTTACAATTTAGAGGCTCTCAATGGATTCTCGGCAAATCACTAGATAACTTTGCCCCTATCGGTCCTACTATTGTCTCTCCAGATGATTTTGATTTTGACAATGCCACTATTACTACAACAGTAAATGGTGAAATACGTCAACAAGCCAAATTACAACAAATGATGTTTAAACCGGACGCGATTATCGAATTTGTATCCCAGTTTATTACACTACAGGAAGGTGACATTATCTTTACCGGTACACCTAGTGGTGTTGTACTTGGTAAAAATGAAAAACGATATGGTTGGTTAAAATCAGGAGATACCGTATCTATATCGATTAGTGGCATTGGTACCTTAGTAAATCAATTTAAATAGTCCCACCTATATATACTAAAAGAGATTACCTATGATGTGTCTATCCATCATGAGTAATCTCTTTCTTCTTTTTCTATAAGTCTATTTAAATATGATTTTACAATCTAATATGTACTATTTATGTTTTGCTTCAAGATCAAGCATGTATTTCTTGCGTTCAATACCGCCAGCATAGCCAGTTAATTTTCCATTACTACCAATCACACGATGACATGGAATGATAATAGATATAGGATTATGTCCTACGGCACCTCCTACTGCTTGGGCAGACATCCTATCTTTTCCTTGCTGTTTTGCAATCTCTTTACCTATATCTCCATATGTTGTAGTTTTACCATAAGGTATGGTTTGTAATATAGACCATACAGACTTACGGAACTCTGTCCCCTCTAACTGAATCGGTGGTGTAATAAAAGGCTTTTTACCATTAAAGTATTGGTCTAGCCACATAATAGTTACTTCAAATGGACCTGTTAGTTGCTCTATATACTCCGCATCATCATAACTTGGTGCATAATCTTCATCGATAAAAAATAAATCTGTTAAGTATGATAATGTACCAAGCATAATCATAGTTCCTAATGGGCTTTCATAGGTGTATTTATAATTCATAGTACATTATCTCCTTCTTAAACTAACCAATCATTCATAACTTTTTGTAAGTCATATTAAATGATACAGTATTTTTATGAATTTCAAAAGGTTTAGGTTCCTATTCTCTATTAATGGGTACATATAAAGTATCTATATTATGATAATAATTTGTTGTAGATATCATAATCTATATCCTTAAATACATTAAATACCACTTGTATTTTACTATTTGTTTCTTTTAAATATGTTCGTACCGTATCTATGGCAATCTGTGCTGCTTCTTCATTAGGGAATCTAAATTCACCAGTAGAAATACAGCAGAATGCAATGGAGCGTAAGTTATAAGCATTAGCTAACTTTAAACAGGATTGATAGCAAGAAGCTAATTCAATTCTTTCCTTATCTGTTACACTTTCATAAATAATAGGACCTACCGTATGAAGTACATGCTTTGCGGGCAAATTATACCCATAGGTCATACGAGCCACACCCGTTTTTTCAGGCATTTCCATATACTCAGTCATTCTAGCACATTCCATGCGAAGCTCTATACCAGCAAAGGTATGGATTTCATTATCGATACACTTATGATTTGGAGCAAAACATCCAAGTAATTTATTATTGGCTGCATTTACAATAGCATCTACAGATAATTGAGTAATATCTCCTTGCCACAAATAAATCTGAGGCTCTCGCTCTTCCATATCACTAATCGTTACGATTCCCTTTTCATTGGCCAATATATTTAAATATTCAGACTCTATCTTCATCCATTCAAGAGACATGCCACCAGCAGGACGAATATTACATAAAGATCTAAAGAGAGTAAATTGCTCTTCTTCATTCATAGGGATCTCTATATGTTCGTTATGTCTCTCATTGTATTCTGCTACTAAGCCTTCAACCAAATAGCGTAACCGTTCTTGCTGTATCATATGTAACTCCTTTTTTTATAGACTATACGTTCACCTAATATATAACAAAAAACTGCTAGCACATATGTATATGCTAGCAGTAACTTTACTGTGATTATATTATACTATATTATATTCAGTTTTAAGGTCTTACAAATGCTTGACCCCCATGGTTGACGAGGACATCCCCATCTAAAACCTTTGTGGTAACATTTTGTAGACTACCTTGGATTTGGCTCATCATGAATCGATAACCAGGACTATTTAAATGTTTTGTTAAGGCCTCTTGATCACTATAAATTTGGATAACATACCAATGATTTTTTACATTTCTTTCACGAAGCACATAACCAGCCTTATAACCCGCATCATCGCGTACGACCCGTTCAATATCGAGTTGGTATTGACGTTGTACTGTGTCGATATCATTGCTATTAACAGTAAACTCTGTTAATGTCACTACTGCTTTACCATCATTGACAATAGATAAAGCATCTTTTTTCTCAAACAATAGTACAGACTGTACGTCGTACATTTTGCGATTTGTTAATTTAGAACCTACTTCATTAACAAAGGCTTGATAATGATCGGATTTGCGATGTGTTTCAATAGCAGCTAAATCTTTATAAACTTCTACTACATAAGACTCAGATGGATTACCTTTTACATGCGCTACATTCATAGATAATGTATTAGGTTCTTTCTCCATAGATGCTGTTAGATTGGCAACACCTGCACTGTTATATGTGCCCTGTAACTCTGTAGGAACTTGATAGCGATACATGCCTACACTAGGTGCTGTGTCTAAACCTTCATCACGTTCCATAACAAGAGCCGCAAAGGATGTACTAACACCTAATACAGCAATAGCAGATGTAATTATCATACGTTTTAATAATGTTCTATTCATAGACGTTCTTAAATACTCCTAAGTACTTCAAGATTACAATGTAATATATTCTACTATTGTACCATGTTCTTCAATAAGTTTAACTAAGTCTTTTCCCTGTAGCCATACGGTAGCATCATTTTGATTTGGATGTATACCGATTAGATTATCTTTATAATCCGCATCAATGTAGTAATGTACCTTACGCTCTTCATCGTGGAGCAAACAGAATGGAGACACATGACCTGGTTTAATCTTCAAAATATCCCACAGCTCTTCTTCAGAACCAAAGGAAATCTTTTTAAGCTTATGATCCTTACGGAACTGTTTCAGATCCACACGCTTAGAACCACGAACGGTAATCAAATAATAATGTTCCCGTTTATGGTCTCGAATGAATAAATTCTTTGCATCCCACTCAGGATATGGCAACTCTACATTGGGCTTATCATCCATACTAAATAACGGTGCGTGATCCGTAATTTCAAAATCGATATGATGGTCACGTAGGCAATCATATACGCCTTGTTTATCTAACATGTAATACCTCTAATATAATTTGGTGAAAGTAAACATCATAGTGAAAGCAACTATATATGTGTTAATTATACACCAATCTTATTCTGAGACTGTATAGGTTCCATCAAATACAAATAATTCAGGATGTTCATGTACAAATACATCTTCAAAGATTCCTTCATATTCATAGACTACATCGTCTTTTCCATCTAGAAAATCAAATACCTCATCGTCCCATTCTTTTAAAATGGTCCATCGTTCTTCTCTATTAAATGGAACAGAACCGCCAAAGTAATCGATTACGGATTGTAAATTATCTGCTAGTATATCCATCTTGAAGAGGCGTAACCCTGCAAGAGCATCTTCCCATACAATGCCTGTAGAGTTATAGAAGAACTGATGATGCCCACCATTATTAACCTCAGCGAAATACCAGTATATAGCGTTAAGATATCTTTGCTCTACGGTGAACCCTTTTGCAGATTCTAAATAGTTATCATACGAACCATAAATATTGATAGTCCAATAGGCAGGCTCATTTATAGTCCACATATCATCTGTAGCTAAAATTTCTTCTACAGTAATCGTTCGTTGACGAGGTACACCTTCTCTTTTCTTCTTTTTCTCTGCTATATACTTGCTATAGTTTAAGCATAAATCAGGATAGTCAACTTCACATTTTTCAAAGTCCATTTGTAAACGGCACATATCCATGACTTCAAAGCAGTATTCCTTTATATCATTTCGATTTTCTTTAGTCGCTAATCGTACACCATTATCTACTAAAGCTAACATCTGTTGCATGTTCTCTGATGTATAAGCCTCATGATTAGTAGAAGCAATAGAGCCATGGGAGTACGCACAGCGATAATGCCACACTGCATCTCTATGTTCTGTATCGATGGTCTTAAATACTTTAATAGCTTCTTCTGGTTTATCATTATTGTTATAGGCTCTACCAAGCTCGCCTAATAAAGGTACAGATAAGTTATCGATGCCAACCTCTGTCAATACATCGATAATGATTTCCTCTTGACCGATATCATTAAGATCTTTAATAGTTTGTAACTGTTCAGCATCAGACAAAGATAAAAATTGCTCAACACTCATAGACATACAATACACTTCCCCTCATATCATTAATATGTATATGAACTCATCTTATCATAATAATAACAAACAACACAAAATAATAAGCACAAAACAATAACTGACTGATTTTAAAATAATAGTTTATAACAAAAACAGCTACTTACTAGCTACCAAGCCATACGATAAATACAGGAGTACCTTCATCATCATCAGAAACATCGTCGGCATCGTCAGCATCGAATTCGTGATCATCATAGGCTAGGTTTTCAAAGAATACATGATCACCGAGCTCTTTATTGGCCATTAAGTTATGTAGCTTGAAAAGAAGCTCTTCTGTAGTAAAGTACTGTCCATTATCTGCTTTTAGGCGAGCATAGATTTCAACTTGCCACATACCATCTTCTTTATCGTATTCTTCTAATTCATCGTCTTCGTACAAGTATTCATTAGAGTGAAGCTGACTTTTACTTTCAATCCAAGCTTCATAGCTTACAAGAATTTCAGGCTCTACTAATGGCGGTAATGTATCAGGATTAACATTATGCTCTTCTAAGCATTCATAAAACGCCTTATCGAACTCTTCTCTAGTATAAGTAGTTTTATTAAAAACCCAAGGAATTCCCTTAAACTCATGATAGTAACCTTCATATATTTTATTACCATCTTTATCAGTACCGAGATATTCAATCTGCTCATTATTCTCATCCTTGTTAAACAGTTTTTTTATGGCATCAAAAATCATAGGATAATCCTCCTTGTCATCCTTTGAACTAATAGAGGTTAATGGGTACTCTACTACTTCACAACACAAAACTAACTATGTATCTAAAGTAGCTGTTTTGCCATTTTTATGGCAATATATCAGCCATCAATAGCAAAGTAATTTAAATCTTCAAACTCATCGTCCCAAAATTCAAAGCAAAATATATGCGTATAATCAAAGGTTTGTTCACAATAGGTTACAGTACCTAGCTCTGGATCAATTTGAGGGATACCGATCCGTTCTTTCACATCATCTATAGTAATAGATTCATCATACATTTCTCGAATGTCTTCAAGCATAAAAGCAGCAATCTTATCAATATTTTTATGGTAATTTTTGGCAAGAACTTTTACAGTATCTAAATAATCACCTGATGGTTTCTCATCCCAACAGAATTCTAAACCTTCATAAAGAAGTCTATAATCACAATATCTCTCATTATATACGAGTTCATTTTCACTCATAGGCATCCTCTCTCTCATCACAATGCTTTGATTTCAAAATTACTAAAATACTTTCTCAATATTTTACACGAAGACTATATAAAATAACGTAGCCCAAAGCACAGAAGTATATACTTTCTAAGTATATAGTAAAAGCCCCTCGCATAAGCGAAGGGCTAATCTATTATATCTCTATTAGTTAGCTACCACAGCATATATAGAATACAGGTATACCATCTTCGTTATCTATAAGCCCGTAACCTTCACATTCATGGCCTTCGTATTCAAGACCTTCAAAGAATACGTGATCACCTAGTTCTTTATTAGCCATTAGATTATGCAATTTAAAGAGCAACTCTTCTCTTGTAAAATATGTACCATTATCCGCTACGAGATGAGCCATGATTTCTACTTGCCACATACCATCTTCTTTATCCTCTTCAAATAGTTCTTCATCGGTTACACGTTCATTATCAAAAAGTTGGTCTGTACTTTCAATCCAAGCTTCATAGGTTACTAAAATTTCCGGTTCATCTAATCTATCATCGTTATCAGTTTGATCCTCATCTACATATTTTTCTACAATTTTATTATATTCTTTTGAAAACTCATCTCTACTATACGTATGTTTATTAAATACCCAATGGACTTCATCATATGTAGGATACTTATCTTCTTCGCATTCATTAATATCTCCAGTAACTTTACCTTCCGTAGTAACTTTATCTTCTATAGTATCTTTGCTATTTTTCTTATCAAAGACATTCTTAATAGTTTCATATACCAAAGGATAATCCACCTTGTACTCTTTTGGCTTAATTTTAAATAGGTGATATTTTACCACTTCACAGCACCAGACAAGCTGTTTATCTAAATGGGCTTCTTTCGTCATTTTTATGCCTGTTTCTATTAATTGTAATGCCTTCTGTACATGTTCAGATTCATAGCTTTTACCATACCCTAGCATCCCATGAGCATAGCCACAACGATAATACCAAGACCAATCGCGATGTGCCTCATCGATACGTTCAAATAAATCAATAGCCTCTGCTGCGCGGCCATTATTGTTATACATACGTCCTAAGGCGCTTAACAATATAGGCGACAAATTATCAATGCCTATGTTAGTTAATAACTCCATCGCACGCTTGAAATCGATACCCTCTTGTTCATTAAGGAGCTTAACCTTTTCCACATCACTTAATTCTTGAAACTCTTCATCCGTAATGTCTTCTATACTGAAATATAAGTTCTTAATAAAGTCACCAAAGTTATCTGCTAACAGAGTGATTGAGTAATCACCTTCTTGGTCAACACGTACGACCTTAGGTTCACCGGTTGGACCGCACTCACGATAATCGAGGAAAATCATGTCGTGACCGCCGGAAATTGTATCGGCTACAACGATACCGATTGGGGGATATTTTACTTTTGAAATCCAAAATTCATTACCCATCTCACCTAAAAGAGAGTATTTTTTATCTCTATCGATGCCATATATTCCTGTTATATATACACAATCGTCATCATCGTTAATAAAACAATTCTTATTTACTACACCACCATTATGGTTTTTAAGTAGCTCTATATATGCTGTAGGCAATATATAGCCTAGTTCAGCTTCAGCATTCTTAATAACCTCATCGGTAACATCTCTACCTATATAGGACTCAAATGCATAATCGGTGTCTTTCCAAAATCCAGTCCAATTAAAATCTTTTAGATTACTCATAATACTCTCTCCTAGCCAAATAGATATAATCTAACCACATTTTATGTCATCAATAGAATATTTTTTTATTAAAGCTTTCACCTCACGCCGTATCAAAATGGTATCAACCATATAGGAAACAAGGATATAAGGAGATGCATTTATAATCGCTATAAGCGCTAAAATAACTGCTACTCGCAATAGGTCAAGTGAATATGCATACCACTTAAAATCGATATTATTTAAAATGGGTGTGACATAGTCAAAGACTTTTATCTCCCATTGCATTAGCGGGTTTAATTCTTCACTTGTTCCTAATAGCCAAACGAAACTTACGGCAAAGATCAATGCATATAATATGCCAACTGGAACCAATATCTTCACTCTCTTTTTTAACAGATCACGGCAAATCTCATCTTCTTCCTCTGGTGTTACATCGTATACCATATTACATTCTATCTGAATCCGTCTAAATCGATAGCGAATATACTTATACAAAAGGTTATTCGGTGTATATAGCATAATAAGCTCCACATATACGTTATAATGGGAAAAACATTAAAAATATATCAGCCATCTATGGCAAAATAATGCAAATCTTTAATTAGTCATTTTCAGTATCCTTTACATAGCTTTCCATCTTAGGTCTTAAATCTAACACGATTTCCCAACTATCTAATGATGGAACCTTACGATGTGCAATAAAATCTTCTATTATCTGTAATACCTCTTGATGGCCCAGCTCATTCTTACCATATATGATGGCACCTCGATCGCCATCATTAGTTACACTAAGCTCTATATGTAATAAATCGGTATCTTGATCACTACAAACCTGTACAAAGTTATACAGTTTATTATCTATGGAGATTGCCTTTGATGGAGAAATAACTACAAAGTCTTGCTCTTGATCCTCAATAGCATATAGATTTTGTTCAACTTCATTCAGTGTAATACCTTCATATTTATAGGTGCCTACATCAATGGACCAATCCGTATATGTTTTCTCAAATGTATCTGTCATATGTATTGTCTCTCCTTTACGATATACCCTAAAACAAGGTTTCTAATTGACCTGCCATATCGGACATAAACTCATCAAATTTACAAAGCTCTCGCAGTTCTTGATGTTCTATATCATAACAAGAAATCTTTTTAGACTTAGGGTCCCATACAATTTGCCAATCATTATACTCACCTAGTTCTTTAGATAAACGCAATAGCTTACGACGACCTAATTTAAATGGAATCGTATCAATAAGTGGGAAGAACTCTATAGATATAAAATCGGAGTCTGGCAATTCAAAATAGAGAGTATCTCCCTCTAGAAACGATACTAACGCCTTTGGTAGTTTAAATGGCTTTAATTGATCCATTTTATTTTGTATATCATGGAACTCAGTAGGCTCTAATGATTTAAAATACTCTGCCATTTTCATATCCCCTTTTTCAATAGCAATACTATAGGGGCGCATACCATCCTTTTCCGTGATGGTCACGTCAGCGCCATGTTCTACCAAGTATTTACACATCTTTAAATCTACATACCGTGCTGCTACGCACAATGGCGTTGGCTTAAAGGGATATACAGAATCAGGCTTATTGTAGTTAATATCTACACCATATTGAATAAAGAAATCTAGAACCTCATAATTTCTATCTGTAATGGCATTTCTGAAAGCTTTACCGCCATACTTCTGTACCGTATGGCCTAAGTCATGAATAATCTGTAAGTGATTATATTTCTTGCCATATAAGGCAGCTTGAAAGGCATCTACTTTCACACGGTTCAAGGCGTGAACATTAGCACCATGAGTCACAACATAGTCGATAATCTCTTTATTACAATACCGTACAGCTAATAAAAAACTTGGATTTTCTTCATCATTAAGATCAGCGCCATTCTCCACTAACCATTGAATACTTGGCAAGCAACACATAACAAGAACTAATTCTAAAGGTGTATGCTCACTATACTCACCAATTTCTATAGGTATATTAATATCCCAACCATTGGCTAATGCATTTTCTAACGCGCTAATATTTCCTGTTACAATATCTGTTACGATATGAGGCACTGATTCAAATGTACCTAAATCTTTTAACTGTATCATATCTCTCTCCCATGAACTATATTTTTAAAATGATTATCACTAATTACATTATATTACATTTATAAGTATGAGTGTATAGTAAAAGCCCCTCGCATAAGCGAAGGGCTAACCTATTATTTCTCTTGTACTTGTTTACCACTCATATGTTCAATGGTAATTTCAAACATTTGTGTTGCTCGACCATTACGAGCAATTTGTTCATCAGCTAAAGTCTCATCAGGATAATATTTCATAGCAAATTCTTTTAATCGAGCTATAGATTCTGGACCTGCCTCTAATAAACGGCATCTTCCAAATACGACTACACTTTGTACATATGGGGCCCATGGTTCAGATTCATCAATATGCTCATCCCCATATACTGTAAAACATACCTTATCTGAAGCTTTTAATGCATCTACTTTATGACCAGCTTTGGCTCCATGAAAATAAATTTTCTTCTTATCGCAATTATAAAAATAATTAATAGGAATAGCATAAGGGTAACCATTATCGCCGTTCAAGGCTAAAATACCTCGACGATTAGATTGTAATAAAGCTTCTGTAGCAGCACGATCTATTTCATTTATCTTTTTACGAATAGGTTTAAACATAATATATCTCCTAATTTTATTTACTTATCCTATTTACAAGATACATAAAAGTACCACTATTAGTATCATCAACTTTAGAATATTCTTTCCAATTTATAGGATATATCCCAGTTAATACTATAGGTGCTTCCATTCCACGCATAGACCCTTTTCCCGTATTAGAGGACCAATTCATACATCCAGTTTTAATCGAACCTTCCTCAATAGAGAATTCGGCGTATGTACAATTTACTTTTGTCGGAGGCTTTAGATAAGATATCTCACTAGTTATCTTAATTGTATAACCTTCAATAAAGTTATTACTCTTATCCCTAAACTCCTCTATACGCATTATATCTTTTAAGTAGTTATAACAACCTTGGTCCTTAGCACCTTGCTCCTTTAACACATACACTTCATCATTTATAGATTTAATACATTTTCTTGTCGTATATTTAAGCTCAATAGGAATCCATTTACCATCTAATATAACAAGAATATCAAGATGTAAATTAGGATTAAATTCAGGTACAAACTCTAATCTAATATCACAATTTGGATATTGTTCTTTAATCATCCATGCCAAGCTAAACTGAAAATCTGCTTCTGAATGAAATATTGGTCGATTCATACTCAATTGATACAATATATCATGAATATCGAAATTAATGGTCATGGGAAATTCCCCTTTGACTGCAGTAGATTTATTCTTAAAACTATATTTTAACCAGAAAAATATAATAAACGTCTTTTGTATATTCTAAGCGGTTAGCTGTATTTAATTATCATTATAACCATTCTTAATTGTATCTAAACAATGTTTCCAGTATTGTTCTCGTTCTATAACCTTTATTGGATCATATGATTGTCCAAAATACTCTAATATAGTAAATGTAAAATTAGTTTCAAAGTATTCTTTACCTTCTTTATTATAAAGATCAATTAGTTTTTTATTTCCTCCATGTTTTGAGGCTAAATAGTTTCCCCACCTTTGTGCAACACCATTTTCCCCCGTAGCAGACCCTATATATAATTTTCCTGTAAAAGTATCAGTCAAACAATAAACGCCTATTACTTTTTTTAGTGCTTCATAATAGGTAGGAAGAATTTTACCAGCAAAAATATCTGCTAATCTATGATAAGGTAAGTGAACCTTATCATAGCCTTCAAAGATTTCACCACTATAAACACAAGGCAAGATTTCTTTCACAACAGCAGTTTCAATATATTTACCTAAATTAAATACATATCTAGAAAATTTATTACCTTTTTTACACCTAATAACTAGTCTACCAAAAAATGGTTTATACTGATCTAAAACCTTATATGTAGCCCAATCATTTTTAGGTGTATTTATAATCTCACCTGCGGATATTAATAGCCATTCATCTTCACCAATTCTTAAAAAACTAAATGCCCATTGCCCTACAGAAAAATTTCGCTGCTTACTACTATACCAACTCCAAAAAGAACAGCATTTACAGGTACCAGATATACGCTCAACTTCACTACACTTTAACCATCTATCAATAAAAGGTTTTCCACCTTTACCAATATTCATATTGAACTCGATTTTAGAATTATTTATCTGTTTATCCGTTAAGTTCAAAATATTATTTAAAAGTAGTTCCATAGCTCTCCCCCTAAAAACTATAACCGCTAAATCCTATATAAAATGTAAACTTACTGTGTCACTTCGTTCCTAGTAAGCAAAGCCACTGCCTCAACATGAGCGGTCATAGGGAACATGTCCACAGGTTGTACTTCTTGTAGTTCATAACCGTAGTGTGTAAGGATTTCAATGTCTCGAGCCATGGTGGCTGGGTTACAAGATACATAGACAATGCGTTTTGGTTCCATGCCAGCTGCAGAGGTTAGTACTTCTTCTTTACAGCCTGCACGGATTGGATCGAATACGATGACGTCTGGTCGTACGCCAGTCTTGTAGAGTTTTGGCATTTCTACGGCTGCATCAGCGACGATGAATTCTGTATTATCATAGCCATTGCGTTGGGCGTTTTCACGTGCATTGATAATGGCTGGTTCTACGATTTCAATTCCGATGACATGTTTAGCCTTATGGGCTAAAAATAGTGAAATAGTACCTGTACCACAGTACGCATCAATTACGGTTTCATCACCTTTAAGGTCCGCATACTCAAGAGCTTGGTCGTAAAGTACTGTAGTTTGTTCTGGATTCACTTGGAAGAATGAATGTGGAGACAAGGTAAACTGTAAGTCCTTAATATGGTCTGTAATCGTCCCATCCCCATAGAGGATATTATTTTTAGGTCCTAAGATAACATTAGTTCGCTTACCATTTACATTATGAACGATAGTTTCTACTTGAGGAATTTGTTCTGTTAATTTTTCTACCCACTTTTCTTGGTGTGGTAAGTAATCTGTAGCAGTTACAAGGATAATCATCCATCCAGATTGTCCAATGCGTCCAATAATATGGCGCAGTACACCCTTTCCTGTATGTTCATCATACGGTTCAATATCAAACTTTTTAGCGATTTGGTAACACACTTGAGCGATGATATTATTCCCTTCATCTTGAATAGGACAGTTTGTACCTTGCACGATATCATGAGATCCCATCGCATAGAATCCCATTTGAATATCGCCTTTAGTACCGCCTACAGGCATTTGCATTTTATTGCGATATGCCCAAGGTTCTTTAGGTCCTAATGCAGGTTTTACAAGGTCTGGATTTTGATGACCAATGCGTTCGATAACGTCCTTCACCTTTTGTGTTTTTAATGAAAGCTGACCTTCATAGGTAATGTGTTGTAGTTGGCAGCCTCCACAGAATCCATAAAGATCACAACTTGCATCGATACGATTGGGAGCCATCGTAACAATTTCTAAGAGGCGCCCTGTAGCATAGGTTTTTTTAACCATATCAATAGCTACTTTCACAGTTTCTCCAGGTAAGGCAAAAGGCACAAAGACAGTAAAGTCATCTACACGACCTACCCCTTCACCGCTGCTACCAATGCCATGAATAGTTACCAATACTTCATCACCAAACTTAACAGGCGCATTTAAAATAGCCTGTTGTTTTTTAGATAATTGGCCGTTTATAGCTTGCTGTGAATTAGAGCGATTACTTCTTCTATGTTGTTTAGATTGTTTTTTACGAGATGTACGATTAGTACCGTTCATTACGCGTCTCTTTTCTTCCAAATTTTAATCATACCTGTCACAATAAGAACGAAGAATACAGTGCCGAATTTAACGAGTAATTCTTCACCTTGAATATATGGCATAAGAAGTGGATCTTCCACAATCATTTCGCCTGCAACCCAGCCAAGGAGTGCACCACCAGCCCAAAGAATAGCAGGGAATTTATTAATAATTCGAGCAAATAATGTAGAGCAAAATACGATAATTGGAACAGTAATTAACATACCTGCAATAACAAGCTCTAAATGACCTCTAGCGGCCCCTACTACACCGATGACATTATCAATACTCATCATAGCGTCAGCTACAATAATCGTCCAAATGGCACCCATTAATGAATTCTTAGCTTCGATATGTGCATCTTCATCGCCACCTTTTAATAATTGAATGGCAATCCATACAAGTACAAGGCCACCACCTAAGTGAATAAGAGGAATTAAAGTAAGCGCTTCTACTAAAAGAGTAGCAAATAGGAGACGCATTACAATGGCACCTACTGTACCCCAGATAACGGCTTTCTTTTGTAGTTCTGGAGCTAGCTTACCTGCTGCCATACCAATTACTACAGCATTATCGCCAGCTAATAAAATATCAATCAAAATTATTTTACCAATGGTTACCCACGTGGCAACTTCTAAAAATTCCATTCTGTACGTACCTCAATTCAGTCTACTAATTCAATAACTATCCCTTAACTATACCATAATTTTTCTATTTTCTCACCTAAAAGAGAGCTATTAGTTTACATAAAAAAATCTCTCCTCCTATGATTAGGAGAAGAGATATATTCTATTATTTCTTGAGTTTTTTAGCTACCAAAGATGCCCCTACTACGAGGATTACTGCAACAATTTTGATAAATAGTGCATATGGTTCAACACTATGAGCAATCAATGTATCCTCTACTGCCATACCAGCACCTACCCAGCCAAGGATACCGCCGCCAACGTATAGGATAATTGGGAAACGTTCGATGACTTTCACAAATAAAGTACTGCCATAAATGATGATTGGTACAGTTATGAGCATACCAATAGCTACCATTGTCATATGACCACCTGCAGCACCAACTACACCGATAACATTATCGATACCCATGATACCGTCAGCAATAACAATAGTTGTAATGGCTGCGCGTAAATTATCCTTAGCTTCGATATTATGCTCGCTTTCATCATCAGCAACGAGCTTGTATCCAATCCATAAGAGGAGGATACCACCTACTAAACGAAGTGCAGGAATATTGTTCAATGCCTCTACAAATAGGAATGCCATAACAAGGCGTAAAATAATGGCACCGGCTGTGCCCCAGAAGATGGCTTTCTTCTGTAAATGTGCTGGCAAGTTACGAGCTGCCATACCAATTACAATGGCATTGTCGCCAGCAAGTAAGATATCGATAACGATGATCTGAAGCATCGCTAATAAACCTTGTACAGATAAGATGTCCAATGTATCCTCCTTAGAATATAACTATAGTATATATATTATAATCGATATAGTTCAGTAGTGTAAAATTCAATTTGTAAAATATATATTCATTTTTAGCATACTCCATTCATATTAATATGAGAATCATAACACTACAAATGGAAGTTCTAGGATATAAAAAATCATTAATTATAGATTCATAATAGACTAATCAATAATATATATTTAATTCCCAATTCTCAAGGAATTTATCTATTAAATTAGGCTACTTTATGATATCGTATAATATATCATTAATAAGGGAGGTAAATATGTATCAAACATATTCTATATTACAAAAGTTATGGTTGTTCATTAAGCTATTTACTCCTATGTGCATAACGCAATTTTCCCTTATAGGTGGTACATTTATAGCCATCTTTTTAACGGGACAATATAGTACAATAGATTTAGCTGGGGTTGCTACAGGGTATAATTTATGGCTCCTCTTCTATATCTTTGCACAAGGAACGTTGTTAGGTATTACTCCAATTATTTCTCAGCTATTGGGAGCTAAGAAAACCGATGATATTTCAACAATCTTTTATCAAGGTCTTTATATCGGTACAGGCCTAGCATGTATCATTTTAATAATTGGTCTCTTAGGTCTACGTCCTCTTCTGACAGCATTAAATCTGGAACCGGCAGCAGCTGAGGTATGTATTAGTTACCTGAAAGCATTTGCTATAGGTCTATTCCCTCTACTTTGGGTTAATACATTACGCAATACAGTCGACAGTCATGGATTAACACATTATTCTATGGCCATCGTATTTACAAGCTTTATTGTGAACGTATTCTTGAACTATTCGCTCATCTTTGGCCATTTCGGATTTCCTGAAATCGGTGGTGTCGGTGCTGGCTATGGTATAGCAGGTGCTTGCTGGACTAACTTTATTCTCTTCAGCTTAGTATTACTATTACATCCGAAGTTAAAGGGATATCGTATCTTTAAAGACTTCAGTAAACCAAGTTTTCACTACATTCGCGAACAGCTACATATAGGTATTCCTATTGGCTTTTCCATCTTCTTAGAAGCTAGTATCTTTAGTATTGCTGGCCTCTTGATGGTTCACTTTGGATCCGCCGTCGTAGCTGCTCATCAATCTGTTATTTCCTTTACCAATGTATTCTACTGTTTACCTCTTAGTATCGCTATGGCCTCTACCATTGCAGTTGCATATGAACTTGGGGCAGGTCGTAAACAAGAGGCTATCCAGTACTCTTATATTTCTCGCATCTTAGCCATTGTATTGGCTATCATGATTTGTACATTTACGTTTACTAATATGGATGCTATTGCAGATCTCTTTACAAATGATGATGAAGTATACAAGCTTATCTACAGCTTCCTTGGATACGGTGTATTCTTCTCTGCTATCGATGCCATAGGTACCCCATTGCAAGGTATATTGAGGGCTTATAAGGATGTAAAAGTAGTTCTTTACATTTCCCTCGTTTCCTATTGGGGCGTATGCTTCCCTACGGCCTATATTCTCGCTAAAAATCCTAATTATGGACCATTTGGCGTATGGATTGGATTACTCGCTAGCGTACTAGTAGCAGGTGTATTGTTCACTTGGCGTACTTGGTACATCCAGCGTCAACCAAAATAAATAACATACTTATACAGTAAAAGAGCATCTCAAATAAGATGCTCTTTTTTATTTCAACATATCTTGTTTTTCTACCTTAGACATGCGGAAGAAATTATATAGTGTTTCTGCCGTTTTATAGTTCATAGATTCCACCTTTGAAAGCTCATCAATAGATGCCTCTTTCATGGCTTCTAAACTATTGAAATGAGCCCATAATGCCTTTCGGCGCTTAGGACCAATACCTTCAATGTGATCTAGAATAGATTCTAAATTACGTTTTCCACGAAGCTTACGATGGTACGTAATAGCAAAGCGATGGGCTTCATCGCGTATTTGTTGAAGTAATTGAAGCTCCGGTGAACGGTGGCTTAAGATAATACTTTCAGATTGTCCTTCTACAAAGACCTCTTCAATACGCTTAGCTAAAGAGATAACAGGCACATCTGTAACACCTACACTGCGAATCAACGGCAATGCTGCATTAAGCTGACCTTTACCACCATCGATAATAATGAGGTCTGGCATAGGCCAATCTGTTTCATTACCATAGCGTCGTTCCATAATTTCAGCCATAGACTTAAAGTCATCAGGTTTACCTTGCGTAGTTTTCAATTTAAAACGACGATACTCCTTCTTCGCAGGCTTACCGCCTTCAAAGACAACCATAGACGCCACCGTTTCGGCCCCTTGTGTATGGGAAATATCGAAACATTCCATACGCTCTGGTAATCGTGGCAAGTCTAGGACTTCAGCTAGTTTTTTAACAGCCCCACCGGTCTTATCAATTTGGTGTTGCCACTGACGACGACGCTCTTCTAGGAAGGTTTCTGCATTCTCATGAGCCATCTTAATCATGTCCATCTTATAACCACGCTGTGGCACAGATACGTCTACATTCTGGCCTTTAAGCTGTGTAAACCATTCCTTTAACAAGTCTCTATCGGTGCTATCCATAGGTAATAATAATTCCTTTGGAATGAAGTTTGTATCTCCATAGTATTGCTTGATAAAATCCGTCATGATAGTTTCTTGACTATCGCCATCATGTTGTACAAAGTAGTTCTCACGGCCTAATAATCGGCCACCGCGGATGAATAATAACTGTACACAAGCCATCGAGGTATCCACTGCAATACCTAACACATCTAAGTCGCCACGCTGTGTAACCATGCGCTGCTTTTCTTGGATTTTCTCTATACTAGTTAGCTGATCTCGATAACGTGCTGCATCTTCAAAGCGTAAGTCTTCTGCAGCAAGCTCCATCTTCTCTTTAATTTCCTTCAGCAAAGGAATAGGCTTACCTTCAAAGAGCTCTATGATTTCATCGATATACTTTCCATAATCCGATACGGAAATCTTGTTAAAGCACGGTGCTTCACAGTAGTGCATATGATATTGCAAACATGGTCGCTCCACCTTCATAGACTTACATGTCCTGAGTGGATAGTACTGGCGTATTAATTTCAATACTACATGTACAGATGTTACATCTGTGAAAGGGCCAAAGTACTTGGCTCCATCCCGTTCTAGTCGGCGCGTCATATATACACGTGGGTAGTCCTCTTGTACTGAAATTTTTACATACGGATACGTTTTATCATCACGAAGCCTAATATTGTATTTAGGCTCGTGCTCCTTAATAAGCGTATTCTCTAAAATAAGCGCTTCCATCTCCGTCTTTGTTTGGATAATCTCCACATCGACGGCTCGCTTCATCATGGCCGCAACCTTCGGCGCTCGGTTCGCATCATTACGCACATAGGAACGTACGCGGTTGCGCAAATTAATGGCTTTACCTACATAGATGATACGGTTATATTGATCGCGCCATAAATACACACCTGGTGTGGTCGGCAAATGACTGACCTTCTCTAGTAATTCTTCAGATGGCATATGTCCTCCTTTCCTCGTAGATTTTTAAGCTTTGTACTCACTACTATTTTTTCTTTTGAGCTGCTTTCATAAATTTCTTAGTCTGTTCTAATACAGGACCTAAGAATTTGCCTGTATAGCTTTCTTTCACCTTCACGATTTCCTCAGGTGTTCCTGTAGCTACGATAGTACCACCACGATTACCACCTTCAGGACCAAGGTCTATGATGTGGTCTGCCATCTTAATGACATCTAAATTATGCTCGATAACAACAACTGTGTCCCCACCATCAACGAGTTGTTGCAATACGTGTAATAACTTGCGAATATCTTCGGCGTGAAGACCTGTAGTCGGTTCATCTAGGATGTACAATGTTTTACCTGTGCTGCGACGAGCTAATTCAGTAGCTAATTTAACCCGTTGTGCTTCACCACCAGATAAGGTTGTTGCGGCTTGACCTAAACGAATATAGCCTAAACCTACCTCTTGCAAGGTAACCATTTTACGATTGATCTTCGGAATAGCGCTGAAGAACTCAACCGCATCATCTACCGTCATATCTAGTACATCTGCAATAGATTTGCCTTTGTATTTAACCTCTAAGGTTTCACGGTTATAACGGGCTCCCTTACAAACCTCACAAGGTACGTACACATCTGGCAAGAAGTGCATTTCAATTTTGATGATACCATCACCACGACAAGCTTCACAGCGGCCACCTTTTACGTTAAAGCTAAAGCGCCCTTGTTTGTAACCGCGCATCTTTGCTTCCGGTGTTTGACTATAGAGCTCGCGTATAGCATCGAATACACCTGTATAGGTAGCTGGATTAGAGCGCGGCGTACGACCGATAGGACTTTGGTCAATATTGATGATTTTATCGATATGTTCAAGACCACGGATTTCTTTATGAGCCCCTACTTTGTGATTAGAGCGATATAATTGATTAGCTAAACCTTTGTAGAGAATTTCATTAATCAAGGTAGACTTACCAGAACCGCTGACACCAGTAACAACATTGAATAAGCCAATAGGGAACTTTACATTTACATTTTGTAAATTGTTTTCCTTAGCACCGCGAATTTCAATGCAGTTCTTACCTGGTTTACGGCGTTCTTCCGGAAGAGCGATAAATTTACGACCACTCAAATATTGACCAGTAATGGAGTTTTCTACCTTCATCACTTCGTCTACCGTACCAGCGGCAATGATTTGACCGCCATGCTCACCTGCACCGGGCCCAATGTCCACGAGATAGTCAGCCGCACGCATCGTATCTTCGTCATGTTCTACAACGAGCAAGGTATTACCTAAATCACGCAAGCCTTTCAGCGTATCGATGAGTCGATCATTATCTCGTTGATGTAGCCCTATGGACGGTTCGTCTAAGATGTACAATACACCTACCAAACCAGAGCCGATTTGTGTAGCTAGACGAATACGTTGCGCTTCACCACCAGACAAAGTACCTGCACTACGGTTCATAGTAAGATAATCAAGGCCTACATTATTGAGGAACCCAAGACGAGCATTGATTTCCTTCAAAATTTGAGCCCCAATCACTTGTTCCCGCTCTGTTAACTGTAACTTACTAAAGAAATCGAGTGCTTCTTTAATGGTCAATTGGGTCACTTCATTGATGTTCTTATCCCCTACGGTTATAGCTAATACTTCAGGTTTAAGACGAGCTCCATGGCATGTAGTACAAGGCTTAATGGACATAAATTTTTCAAACTCTTCACGCATAGAATCTGTAGAGGCTTCACTATGACGGCGTTTTACCATCGGTAAAATACCTTCGTACTCAGTAAAGAATTCCTTCACTTCACCGCGCATATTTTCGTACGTGAAAGCAACCTTATCTGTAGTGCCATACATTACTTTTTTCTGTAATGCTTTTGGCAATTCATCATAGGTAGAATCTAAAGAGTATCCATTAGCTTTTAATAGACCTTCTACTTGGCGCATAAACCATGCATTAGGGTTAGAGCTCAACGCTTGTACACAACCATCGGCAAAGGTAATAGATCCATCTGGAATAACGCGTTCTTCGTCTACTTCCATGGTAGAGCCAATTCCCAAACAAGCTGGGCAGGCACCAAATGGACTGTTAAAGGAGAACATACGTGGCTCAATTTTCGGTAAGGAAATATGGCAATCTGGACATGCAAAGTGTTGGCTATACATGTGTTCAGGTCCATCTACCTCTTGGATAACTACAATGCCTTCTGCCCATTTTGATGCGGTCTCCATAGAGTCTGCTAAGCGAGATTCAATACCTTCTTTTACAACGAGACGGTCTACTACGATATCGATAGAGTGTTTTTTATTTTTTTCTAATACAATATCTTCATCTAATGTACGTACAGCGCCATCTACACGGGCACGAACAAAACCTTCTTTTCGAAGTTGATCAAAGACGGATTTATGCTCTCCTTTTTTCCCTTGAATCATAGGGGCTAATACTAAAATCTTAGTACCTTCTGGGAAGTTCATTACATCGTCTGTCATTTGTTGTATTGTTTGCTGTGTAATAGGCTTACCACATTCAGGACAATGAGCATGACCTACGCGAGCAAATAATAGACGCAAGTAATCGTAAATCTCCGTTACAGTACCAACTGTAGAACGAGGGTTACGGCTTGTAGTCTTTTGGTCGATAGAAATTGCTGGAGATAAACCTTCAATATAGTCTACATCGGGTTTATCCATTTGTCCCAAGAATTGACGTGCATAAGCAGATAAAGACTCTACATAGCGTCGTTGCCCTTCTGCGTAAATTGTATCGAATGCTAAAGACGATTTACCAGAGCCACTGAGGCCTGTCAACACGATAAACTGGTCCCGTGGTAAGGATATATCTATATTTTTAAGGTTATGCTGACGCGCACCTTTTACAATCAATTGATCTTTCATTATGTTCCCTATTTAAAGAGATGATACCAATCGGCATCATCTCTCTGTTTACTAACATGAAATAATATATGTATATTATCGCACATATAGTCTATATAATCTATGTGTTTTATTACAATCTATTTACTCTTTGAGCTAGTCCGCTTTCTACCTTTAGTTGATGCAGGTTTTTTTAACTTGCTTTCACCTGCGCTATGCATATCAGACCATTGCTGACGTAGTTCCCCTAATTGATCACGAAGTTTTGCAGCCTTTTCAAATTCAAGCTGCTTTGCAGCGGCCTTCATTTGACGATCAAGATCTTCAATTTTATTGAATAACTCTTCCGGCGTTATATCTGCCACCTTAGGACTAGATATATCTTGTGCATATGATTCGTGTCCATGGTCCATACCCGTTGTAGAAGATTTCTTTTTCCCTTTCTTTGGTGAAAAGTCCTTTCCATCGGTAACCATATCTTCTTCAATTTTCGTCAACTCAATAAGCTCTTTTACATCTTTAGAGACTGACTTAGGCGTAATATTATGTTCAATATTATAAGCCTCTTGCACGGCACGACGACGATCTGTTTCATCGATGGCGCGCTGCATAGAACCTGTTACACGATCAGCGTACATGATAACGTGACCATTCACATTACGAGCAGCACGACCAATAGTTTGAATCATGGCTGTATCGGAGCGTAAGAAACCTTCTTTATCCGCATCTAAGATAGCCACTAAAGAAACCTCTGGCATATCAAGACCTTCACGAAGCAAGTTGATACCAACTAGTACATCGAATACACCAGCTCGTAAGTCACGAATAATTTCGGCACGCTCGATAGTAACGATATCCGAATGGAGGTATCGAACGCGGACGCCCATTTCCTTCAAGAACTCTGTTAAATCCTCTGCCATTTTCTTTGTTAAGGTCGTAACGAGGACACGCTCATTCTTGGCAGCACGCTTATGAATTTCACCAAGCAAGTCGTCCATTTGTCCCTTAATAGGACGAATCTCAATGGATGGATCAAGTAGACCGGTAGGACGAATAATTTGCTCTGCCACATTCGTTTGTACTTCCATTTCGTATGGACCAGGCGTTGCCGATACATAAACAATTTGATTGATACGCTCCACGAACTCATCGAATTGAAGCGGTCTATTATCAAGCGCAGACGGCAGACGGAAGCCATATTCGATGAGTGATTCTTTACGTGCACGGTCACCATTGTACATGGCACGTATTTGAGGAATGGTTACATGAGACTCGTCCACCATGATGAGGAAGTCATCTGGGAAATAGTCTATCAATGTGTATGGTGCCTCTCCAGCCTTACGTTCAGACATGTGGCGGGAATAGTTTTCGATGCCTGAGCAATAGCCCATTTCTTGCATCATTTCTATATCGTAACGGGTACGCTGTTCAAGACGTTGAGCCTCTAATAGACGGTCAGCAGCTTTCAACTTAGCTAATTGTTCGTCTAATTCAGCTTCAATACGCTCTACAGCAATACGCATCTTATCTTTCGTTGTTACATAGTGAGATGCTGGATAGACTGCAACGTGCTTACGCTCTGCAATGACTTCACCTGTTAAAGCATCTACCTCTACAAGGCGATCGATTTCGTCGCCGAAGAGTTCCACTCGAATGGCTCTTTCACTATAGGCGGCTGGAAAAATCTCGATAGTATCCCCTTGTACACGGAAGGTACCACGGATAAAGTTCATATCATTTCTCGTATATTGAATATCTACGAGTTTAGATAGAATTTCATCGCGAGATTTCGTCTGACCTAAGCGCAAAGACAACACGAGTTCAGAGTAGTCCTCAGGGTCACCTAAGCCGTAAATACAGCTAACAGAGGCAACAATAATCACATCACGGCGCTCAAAGAGGCTCATCGTAGCGCTATGTCGTAGTTTATCGATTTCATCATTAATAGACGCATCCTTCTCGATGTATGTATCGCTAGAAGGAATGTACGCTTCTGGTTGATAGAAATCATAGTAAGACACAAAGTATTCTACCGCATTATTAGGGAAGAAACTTTTAAACTCACTACATAGCTGCGCAGCTAAAGTTTTATTATGGGCAATAATCAGAGTCGGCTTTTGAACGGCCTCTATAACCTTAGCCATTGTGAAGGTTTTACCTGTACCAGTGGCACCGAGCAAAACTTGGGCCCATTCACCGCGTTCAATACCTTCCGTTAAAGACTGAATCGCAGTTGGTTGGTCTCCTGTAGGCGTAAAGGGCGCCTCCACTTTAAATGGTTGGCCCCCTTCGTAATTATATGTATTATGTTTCATTACTGTTCATCCTGATGTTTACGGATAGCTTTGAGCTCTTCCTCCGATAGACGGCGACCTGCATTTTCTGCTTGGTTCAACGTATCCTCACCTTCTAATACTTCAATGAGCATAGCAATGGAGAAACGATCTAATGTAGGCGTAGTCTTTTGGATTTCATCAGCCATCATCCAATCTGATTCAGTATAGTTATTAATACGTTCTGTAATCTCTTCCCAGTTTGAAAGTAGCAATCTTGTAATAGGGCGATATAATTCAATGCCGAAATACTCGATTAATCCAACAATCTTTTCCATATTTTCTAGGCTAACATTACATTCATTTTTTTTATTTTCAGATTCTACATATTCAAGTAAGAATTCCCGGTTATATTTATTTGTCACCTTGAATCATTCCTTTATTAAATAGTGCATTAGCAAATTCTTTCGCATTAAATGGACGCAAGTCATCCATGCCTTCGCCAACGCCGATCCAGCGAACAGGTACGCCTAATTCCTCTTTAATAGAGATAACTACGCCACCCTTTGCTGTGCCATCAAGCTTAGTCACAACAATACCATTTACTGGTACTGCTTGACCAAATAATTTAGCTTGGCTTACTGCATTTTGACCTGTAGTACCGTCTAACACGAGCAATGTTTGATGTGGTGCCCCTTCTACGTGGTTATTCGCTACGCGGCCCATCTTTTTAAGTTCTTCCATAAGATTAACTTTAGTGTGTAAACGACCTGCAGTATCTACAATAACGAGGTCTGCATTACGAGCTTTAGCTGCTTCCATTGCATCATATACTACGGCTGCAGGGTCAGCCCCTTCTTTATGTTTAACGATAGGTACACCTACGCGATCTGCCCAGATAGACAATTGATCAGCCGCAGCGGCACGGAATGTATCACCTGCAGCAATAATTACCTTTTTGCCTTCTTTAGTGTAATAGTTAGCCAACTTAGCAATAGTCGTAGTTTTACCGACACCATTTACCCCAACTACAAGGATAACCTCTGGGTGGTGAAGTGTAATTTCATCTTCTTGGTCAACCAACATTTCTGTAATGCGGTCTTCCATGAATGGCATTACATCACCAGTATTGTTAATAACACCTTCTGTTACACCACGACGAATTTCTTTCATCAAATATTCTGTCGTTTTAGGACCAAGGTCACTAGTGAGCATAACTGCTTCTAAATCATCTAAGAAATCATCATCAATTTGTGCATAACCGATAACGATACTTTCAACATTTTTTACAAAGGACTTACGAGTTTTCTCCAAGCCGTCTTTAATTCTATCAAAGAATCCAAATGCCATTATGCTAGATCCTCCTTCACATCTTCAAATGCTACTGTTAATAATCGCGATACGCCTCGTTCAACCATGGTCACCCCTTGTAATACTTCGGCAGCTTCCATCGTCTTTTTACGGTGCGATACTACGATAAATTGTGTTTCTTTATTTACCCGATTTAAGTAAGAACTAAATCGTTCTACATTAGCTTCATCAAGAGCTGCGTCAACTTCGTCAAGCACGCAGAACGGCGCAGGACGATAATCTAGGAACGAGAACAATAAAGCAATAACCGTAAGGGCACGCTCACCACCGGATAACAAGGTCAATTGTTGACGTTTCTTCCCTGGAGGCTGAATGTAGAAATCAATACCACCAGTTAAGATATTATCTGGATCAGTCAATACAATTTGAGCCGTACCACCGCCAAATAGTTGGCTAAATACCTCTTGGAATCTACGACCTACTACATCTAATACATCGTATAGCTGTGTACTCATAGCCTTGTCCATTTCAGCAATAACCGCTTGCAATTGCTCTTTCGCTGTATCTAAATCTGCTAACTGTGTGGATAAGAAATCATAACGCTCTTTAGTTTCTTCATATTCTTCAACAGCGTTCGGATTGACTGGGCCTAATTCTGCAATTTCCGCCATCAAGCGGGCCTGCTCATCCTTCCAATCGTTTACAGAACCTTCAATGCGAAGAGCCTGCGCATCTTCTAAGGTAAAGCCTAACTCTTGTAGTTCTTCTACAAAGCGCTCACAATCCATGCGATGACGTGTAATCTTACCTTCCATATCGACGAGTCGACCTTGAACGACTTTATATCGTTGGTTCAATCGATCTTGCTCACCGAGGATAGATTCCATCTCTTCACGTCCTGTAGATGTTTTATCATAAGCCTCATCGCGAAGTGCGCACAATCGTTCTACCTCTGCTGTAGCAGAAGCCAATTCTCGGTCTGCCAATTCTTTAGCCTTTGGTAGCTCCACTTCACAGCGCTCTGTAGTGCTAATCAGCAAATTACGTAACGGTGTTAAGCGCTCTACAATGTTAGCAATGGATTGATTACGTTGTTCTCGCTGAGCTTCACGTTCCTTAATGGTTTGTCGCAACGTATCACAGGTGAGGCGTGCCTCTGTGAAAGCTTCATAAGCCTCTTGCTGTACCTTTTGTAATACAGTTAAACGCTCCATTAAGGCCCCTTGATTGCCATCTACACCGTGGTCTTCTTGCAAAGAAGCCAATGCTGTTTCTTGGTCTTTCAAGTTAGCCGTTGTACTGGCTAAATCAATATCGATTTGTAATAAACGTTGCTCTTCTTCAGAAAGGACACGTTTCTTACGATCCATTTGATTTTGAATATTTTGTACCTTTGTTTCACTAGCCACATAGAGTAAGTTCGTATGTTGGTAGCTTTCATCAAGGGCAGCTCGTTCTTTTTCAGCTTCCTCAACCCGTTTTTCAAGGTTTTCCAAGCTAGCTGTTAAGGAACGAATTTGTTCTTCAATTTGCAATAGCTCTTGTTCAAGGCTAGCTGCCTCTTCCTTACGGCTCAATACAGAGGCACGCTTACGCTTTGTAGCACCACCAGTTAAAGAGCCGCCAGGTTGGAATTGTTCCCCTGTAAGCGTAACAATACGCAATTGTTGATTATATTTTTTTTGCAGACCAATAGCATCATCCATGGAGGATACTACCAAGGTGCGCCCCAATAAGTATTGGAAAATATGAGCGTATGTATTATCAAAGGAAATACAATCAACAGCAGTGCCGATTACACAGCTTTCATGTAAAGCTGGTGTCTCATAGGGTTTTCCTTTTACAGAATCCATCGGCAAGAAGGTTACGCGGCCACCTTGGATAGATTTCAAATAATTGACACCCTCAGCAGCAGCGCGAGCAGTAGTGGTCACAACGTGGTTAACACTACCACCTAATGCCGTTTCGATAGCCGTAGTATATTTATCTTCTACCGTAAAGAGATCACCCACAGCACCTGTAATTTGTTTGCGCCAAGATCCTTTACCGTTTAGGATATTCTTAGTACCTTCTAAATAGCCTTCATGTTGTTCTTCCCATTGGGCTAATAGTTCGATACGACCTTTAACACGTTGCTCTTGGGTACGTAATTTTTGTAATTCTTTGCGTTCTTCACGAGCTTGTATGGCTGCTTCTTTACCGCCATCAACGAGGGCTTGTCGTTGGGCAGAAATAGCATTAAACTGTTGGCCTAATGTGTCAAATTCACCGCGAGCTGCTTGTAATTCACTATCTACGTGACCTATTTCAGCCTTTAAAACCTCACATTGTTTTGTAGACTCTTCCTTACGAGCTTCTAAGCTACGACTACTAGCTTTTGCCGTTTCAATAGCACTCACAAGTTCTAATTGATGTTGCTCAAAGGATTCTCGATTAGACTGCAAGGACTGGAACTTCGCTTGCTCGGTGCTAACATCTTTAACAGCTTTTTTATAATTCGCCTCTAACTCTTCTAGTTTGGATTCTTTCTCTACTAGTTGAGCACTTTCATCTTGAATCAATTGATTTAAAATGCGTAATTGTTGTTCTTCGCCCTTTTGCGTAGCTTCCAATTCGCTAATACGCATAGATGTTTCATCTAATTCACGACGAGCTGTCTTCAACTGCTCGTCTAACAGACGTAAATGACCTGCTAAACGTTCTTCATCACGTTGCTTTTCCGTATACTGAGCTTCCCACAACTTGAGTTGTTCTTGCTCTTTTGTTGATGCGGATTGCAAGGTATGACGGCGCACTTCCAATTTAGACAATTCAGTTTGAAGCTCAATCTCTTCATCCTTAAATGCAATATTATCATTTTCGAAACGCGTTAATAAACGATCAGATGTCTTATAATTGTGAAAGCCTAATGCCCCATCATAGTCGCGCTTTGTACGACTTAAGGTCATATACTTTTTAGTCTTTTCCGCCTTTTCAGACAAAGGTCCAAGTTGTTCTTCAATAGTAGCCATAACGTCGCGTACGCGTTCCATATTTCGGTCTGTACTAGCAATACGACGCAACGCATCTTCTTTATTGATCTTGAATCGTGAAATACCAGCTACGTCTTCAAAGATAAGACGCCGTTCTTCAGGCTTAGAGTTTAAAATAGCATCAATGCGGTTCTGACCGATGATCGCCATGGAGTCTCTACCTAGACCTGTATCAGCTAATAAAAGATGAATATCCTTTAAACGACAAGAGCGTTTATTGATAAGGAACTCACTTTCACCAGTACGATAAATACGGCGTGTAATAGCAACCTCAGCCATATCTACATCTAATTGATGGTCACTATTGTCAAATACAAGTGTAACCTCAGCTGCACTCATTGGTTTACGTTTTTCCGTACCAGAGAAAATAATGTCCTCTGCTTTTTGACCACGTAAGTTACGGACATTGGATTCCCCTAAAACCCATTTCATAGCATCCGTAATATTACTTTTACCACTTCCGTTAGGTCCAATAACGGCAGTCATTCCTGGTGAGAATTTTACAACCGTTTTATCTGCAAACGATTTAAAGCCCTTTAATTCTAACCGAAGTAATTGCATGACTGCCTCCTTTCTACTAACAACCCCGAATAATCATATCTTTTATTATAACATATATTGTAGGCCATCAATACAGCAACGAACAGTATTTCTCGTATTATCTTCACACCAATCTATGCTAAATTGAGGATACATTTCTTGAAAATATAAAATATTGCGATTTTTGAGACCTCGCACCTTTGATGTACTGCTTCTAGGATAAGAAATTACAATCCTATGTTTCATCAAAATATCACCACTATCCGAATAAAATCTACATCCTACCTTATGGATATGGTAACAATCAAAATGAGAAAAATTGTAATCATTTTGCTTTCCTAATACATTTTCTGAAGAAAGATGTTCATCAATACATCTTTCAATACGTTGTTTATATTGTTCATTTACAACGAGCTCACCCATAGCAGGTTCATAGGGACCTGCTACCAAACTATTGCCTGAATCGAGCTCTTCCGTGCTTTGTAATCCTGTACGTATAACTTCAATATTATGCTGTTCAAACCATTCCTTTAAGAATGCACAATATTTAATAGCTTGCTCAGTACTTAATGGCTCATATTCACCAGATCTATATTGATCTGCTAATTCCGTATTTTCTATAACAAGAACAGGATAGATTCGTACAAAATCTGGTTCTAGTTTAACTACAGCAATAGCGGTTTCTAGAATGGTTTCCCAAGTTTCACCTTTTAATCCTGGTAAAAGCTGAACACCTACAGTCATTCCATGTTGCTTTAATCTTGCAACAGCATCTACTACCTCTTGTGCTGTATGACCGCGCTTAGCATCGACTAAAATACCATCATTCATAGACTGTACGCCAAGCTCTACTGTTTTTACCCCGTAAGACTGTAATAAGGTAATTGCTTTGTCACCTACAGCATCAGGCCGTGTAGAACAACGTATACCGTCAATTATACCTCGCTTAAGCATCTCAGAAGCAGGAGCTAATAATTGATGTTGTAAATCTGTATGGATAGCTGTAAACGATCCACCATAAAAGGCGACCTCCCAAAACTTATCATTTCGTTTTTTACCCACATAATCTGTAATCGTTTTTTTTATATAATCTGGTGTTAGGTGACTAATACCAGATTGTCCTGTAATACGGGACTGGTTACAAAATGTACATACATAAGGACACCCCACATGAGGTATAAAAAAAGGTATCATACCAAATGGTTTCATAGTCACTCTCCTTTCTTATATAAAATAAACTCAGCCAAAACCTTTTATATTAATATATTAATATCAATGTATTTATTCCTTATGATATGTAATTAATATATTAAGATATAAGGCTTTCGATACAACGATTATAAGATAAATATATTTACTATTCTATATACTATTATACAGAAAAAAGCGCCATTAGGCGCTTTTCTATTTGGCCATTAACTTTTCTAACGTTAATTGAGCCGCATGTTGTTCTGCAATTTTTTTACTTTTACCAGAGCCTGCCTCGTAAATAACACCATTGATTTCGACCACCATATGGAAGGTCTTAGCATGGTCGGGACCACTTTCACTGAGCAAACGATAGACGATATGTTTATCACCATCCCGTTGCACATATTCTTGTAACAAGGTTTTATAATCCTTGCCGCGTTTACCTTCTAAAGCTTGCTTGATATACGTAATGAGATGTTTTAAAACGAAGTTCATCGCCGTTTGGTAATCTGTAGAAATATAGATAGCACCAATGAGAGACTCAAAGGTATCCGCTAAAATAGAATTACGATTATTACCACCAGAAGCACGTTCACCATGACCGAGCAATAAATATTGCCCCAATTGTAAAGAACGACTTACAGATGCTAAAGAATCTTCACACACTGTAGCGGCCTTAATTTTTGTCAAATCACCTTCGGCCATGTCTGGATAAGTCTTAAATAGGTATTCCCCAATAATAAGATCCAAAACAGCATCGCCTAAAAACTCTAATCGCTGATTGTGATTAATATGCTTTGATTTATGTTCATTCGCATAAGATGTATGTGTAAAAGCACAATCTAAAATGGATATATCTGACACAGGTATGTCTAAACGAGCAACAAGCCCATGAAGAGATTCTTCACGAGCTTGTGTCATCTTACTCTTATGCGCTTCAACAGCTACCATTAGCCTTCATAACGGCGTACGCAAAGTGTACCGTTATGACCACCAAAACCGAAAGAGTTGGAAAGAGCACATTTAACTTGAAGGTCACGTGCACCTTCGCGAACATAGTCAAGATCCAAACCTTCATCAGGGTTGTCACAGTTGATTGTAGGATGAACTTTGCCAGTTTCGATAGCCATCGCCATAACGATAGTTTCGATAGCACCAGCAGCACCTAACAAGTGACCTGTCATGGATTTTGTAGAGTTAACAGCGATGTCTTTAGCATGATCGCCGAACAATTCTTTAATAGCCAATGTTTCATTTTTGTCATTAAGGCCAGTAGATGTACCATGAGCATTGATGTAGTTAACGTCTTTAGGATCGATACCTGCATCTTTAATTGCTAATTCCATACATTTACGAGCTTGTACACCACCTGGAGCTGGTGCAGTAATGTGGTAAGCATCACCATTAGTACCATAACCTACAACTTCAGCGTAGATATGAGCACCACGAGCTTTTGCATGTTCTAATTCTTCAAGAACAACGATACCAGAACCTTCACCCATTACGAAACCATCGCGATCGCGGTCAAATGGACGAGATGCTTTTGTTGGTTCGTCATTGCGTGTAGACATAGCTTTCATAGCTGCGAAACCAGCTACAGCTGCAGGAGATACAGCTGCTTCAGTACCACCAGCAAACATGATATCAGCATCACCACGTTGGATGATACGGAAAGCATCGCCAATAGCATTTGTACCAGAAGTACAAGCTGTTACGTCTGTAATAACAGGACCTTTAAGGCCAAGACGGATGGATACACGTGCAGATGTCATATTTGCAATCATCATAGGAACTGCAAATGGACTTACACGACCAGGACCTTTTTCGAATAATGTTTCATATACTTCATGGATAGAGTCGATACCGCCAATACCAGTACCAACTACAGTACCACAACGATCTAAATCTTGTTTATCTAAATCAAGATCAGCATCTTCACAAGCAAGAACAGCAGCACCGATAGCCAATTCTACAGAACGGTCCATGCGACGCGCTTCTTTCTTGTCTACGCCATAGTTTGTAACATCAAAATCTTTTACTTCACCAGCAATACGCGTTGCATATTCAGATGCATCAAAGCGTGTAATTGGCCCAATACCAGATTGACCTGCCAATAACGCATTGTAAAAGTTCTCTTTACCGATACCTACAGGAGTCACTGCCCCTAAGCCAGTAATTACTACACGTTTTTCCAATTATTCCACCTCTTATAGCTATACAGCCCTTTTAAATTAATCAATCTCTGCTACTTGCTGTTTTAGTTGAGCAAAAATATCTTTAACTGGCATAATCTTGTCGACTTTTCTCATATTATTGCCAGAGAACACCAAACCTGTTTCTACATCACCTTGTTGTGCACGAGAAAGAGCACGGATGATACAGAATTTATGGGAACAATGTTTCAAACAGTTATCACACACCGTTGGAGGTGCTACAGTACCGTCTAATACAGATTCAGCAAATTTATTTTTAATTGCTTGTCCAGGCAAACCTACAGGACTTTGAATCAATACAATATCCTCAGGATTAGTAGCCCGTACATACATTTTTTTCAATTCGTCAGATGCATTACATTCATCAGAAGCAGCAAAACGGCTACCCATTTGAACGCCACTAGCACCTAATTTCAACATTTCTACGATGTCACGACCATCAAGAACACCACCAGCACCAATAACTGGAATGTTTTTAACAGCAGCTACCACCTCTGGAACGATTTCTCGAGCGGAACGATCCGTCCCCAAGTGGCCACCAGCTTCGCAACCTTCTACGATTACTGCTGCTGCACCTAAACCTTCAGAAATGCGAGCTAATTTTGCGGACGAAACAATTGGTACGATTGGCGTACCAGACTCTTTGCCCATTGCGAACATATCTCTTGAAAAACCAGCACCTGCTACTACAAGATCAATGCCCTCTTCGATGGCAGTTTTAACTAAGCCAGCAAATTGTGTTGCGGCTACCATCGCATTTATACCAATAATACCCGTAGGTGATAATTTTCTAGCTAATTGTATTTCGTATCGTAATTCATCAAACGGCAAACCGGATGCTGCAATAAGGCCGATACCACCTTCATTTGCAACGGCTGCCGCCAAGCGAGCTGTAGACAATCTAATCGCCATACCACCTTGAATAATAGGTACTTTGGCCACTAGATTCCCAATGCGAAGTTCAGGGAGCTTCACTATCAAATCCTCCTGTAAATAAAACCGGTTGGGAGGCCACTCGGCCTCCCGTACGGCTGAATTGTCAGCTTTACAGCTTATTTAGCAGAATCAATATATTCTACTGTATCCTTAACGGTTTTGATTTTTTCTGCAACATCGTCAGGGATTTCAACATTGAATTCTTCTTCGAATGCCATGATCAATTCAACGATATCTAAGGAGTCAGCGCCTAAGTCGTCGATGAATGTAGAATCAATGGTAACTTCAGCTTCATCAACGCCTAATTGTTCCACAACGATTGCTTTTACTTTATCGAAAGTGTTCATTGGTGGTTCACCTCCTTTCAAAGTGTATTTATATATAGTCTAATTTTGAAACTACATCACCATACCACCATCTACATTGATGACTTGGCCTGTAATATAGTTAGCAAAATCGCTAGCAAGGAATGTTGCTACTGTCGCAACTTCTTTAGCATCAGCCATACGGCCCAATGGGATTTCTGCAACCATAGCTTCTTTAACTTTTTCTGGTAATACATCAGTCATATCAGTATTGATAAATCCTGGTGCAATAGCATTAACAGTAATGCCACGACTTGCTAATTCTTTAGCACAGGATTTAGTAAAACCAATTACACCAGCTTTAGATGCTGCGTAGTTAGTTTGACCCGCATTACCCATAACGCCTACAACAGATGTCATATTGATAATATGACCAGAACGTTGTTTCATCATGATTTTAGATACTGCTTTAGTTACTAAATATACACCTTTTAGGTTGATATCTATAACAGCATCAAAATCTTCGTCTTTCATACGCATTAATAAACCATCACGCGTAATCCCCGCATTATTTACGAGAATATCAATGTGGCCAAACTCTTTATGAGCTTCTTCCACCATGGCTGCAACTTCATCAGCATTAGCTACATTAGCTTTAATTTTAATGGCTTTACGGCCTAAAGCTTGTACAGCTTCAACAGTTTCTTGAGCTGCACCTTCGCTACCGCTATAGTTAACCACCACATCAGCACCAGATTGTGCTAAATTGATGGCTACAGCGCGACCAATGCCACGGGATGCGCCAGTTACAATGGCTACTTTACCCTCTAAATGCATTTTATCGAACCCCTTTCAAAAATTCAAGCGTTTTCTCTAAGGATGCAATGTCTTCAACATTGGCTAATTCCATATCTTTATTAATCTTTTTAGTAAAGCCAGTAAGTACTTTACCAGGACCTACTTCAACGAATCGAGTTACACCAAAGTTAACCATTTCAGCTACGCAGTCTTCCCACAATACAGGGTTTGCAGCTTGTGTAACTAAGGATTCTTTAATATCGTTTGCATTAGTCAAAATTTTACCTGTCACATTTGCTACTACAGGGATTTGAGCATCGCTCACTTGGATTTTATCCAACTCTTCTTTTAAACGAAGAGCTGCAGGTTCCATCAAACGGCTGTGGAATGGAGCACTTACAGGAAGCATAACAGCACGTTTTGCACCGGCTTCTTTCATCTTTTCTGCTGCAGTTTCTACCGCTGCTGTTTCACCAGCAATAACAATTTGACCTGGGCAGTTGAAGTTAACTGCTTGCACAGAACCAACAGAATCGTTAACCTCTTTACAAATTTCTACAACTTGTTCACGAGGTAAAGCTAGAATTGCTGCCATAGCACCTTTGCCCAATGGCACAGCTTCTTGCATATATTCACCGCGTTTATGAACAACATACACAGCATCTTTAAAATTCAATACACCTGCCGCTACAAGAGCACTGTATTCACCAAGACTATGACCACCTACGATATCAGGTGTAAAGCCTTGTTCTTTAAGAACTTCATAGCAAGCTACAGATGCAGTTAAAATAGCTGGTTGTGTATTAGCTGTTTTAACAAGTTCAGTATCAGGACCTTCAAAGCACAATTTGGAAATAGAGTAACCAAGTGCTTCATCAGCTTCTTCAAAACGTTGTTTCACAATAGGATATGCATTGTACAAATCTTGTAACATGCCTACTTTTTGGGAACCTTGACCAGGAAAAACAAATGCCGTTTTCATAAGGGCCTCCTTATTTACCAAGACCTTGAAGGTTTTTAATTACAGTTTCAGTTTCAGTCATAATATCTTTGATAATAGTTGCACATGGTTTAACATCTGTTAACATACCAGAGATTTGACCGATCATTACAGAACCTTCTTTTACATCACCTTCAATAGCAGCTTTACGAAGTGTACCTGCACCTAAATTTTCTAACTCTTCTTTGGAACCACCGCTAAATTCAAGGGATTTATATTTATGAGCTAATGCATTATCAATGATACGTACAGGATGACCTGTTGTTAAACCAGTCATAACAGTAGCACGATCTTTTGCTTTCAATACTGCAGTTTTATAGTTTTCATGAGCAATACATTCTTCGGATAATACGAATCGCGTACCCATTTGTACTGCTTGAGCGCCTAATGCAAATGCCGCAGCCATACCACGGCCATCCGCAATACCACCAGCAGCGATAACTGGGACATCTACAGCATCTACTACTTGTGGAATCAATGCCATAGTAGTAATATCGCCTACGTGACCACCAGATTCTGTACCTTCTGCGATAATTGCATCAATACCACCACGTAACAAGCGTTTTGCAAGTAATACGGAAGCAACTACAGGGATTACCTTTGTACCGATTTCTTTTAAAGCTGGAATGTACACGCCAGGATTACCAGCACCTGTTGTAATTACAGGAACGCGTTCTTCCACAACTACTTCCATAACTTCTTTAACAAATGGAGACATGAGCATAATATTACAACCAAATGGTTTGTTTGTGCGCTCTTTTAATTTGTGAATTTCATTACGGAAAATATCAGGAGGCATATGACCAGCCCCAATGATACCAAGGCCACCCGCTTCGGAAACAGCTGCCGCTAATTCTGCAGTACCGAGCCAAGCCATACCACCTTGTAAGATTGGGTACTCAATCTGCAATAAATCACAAATGTCAGTCTTAATCATCTTGATGTGTCCTCCTTAATACCATTTCAAGACAAGGCTAGCCCATGTAAGGCCTGCACCAAATCCTGCAAACGCAACATTATCGCCGCGTTTGAAACGCCCTTCACGATTAGCTTCGTCCAAAGCTATCGCTACAGACGCGGCAGATGTATTACCATACTTATGTAAATTAACAAATACTTTTTCCATCGGCATATGTAAGCGTTTTGCAGCCGAATCAATAATACGAATATTTGCTTGATGTGGAATGAAGAAATCCAACTCATTAAGTTCCATTCCAGCTCGTTCTAAAGATTTTAAAACAGTACGCCCCATCGTTTTAACAGCAAATTTATATACTTCAGAACCATCCATATGAATGAATGTTAAACCTTCTTCAATGCGTTGGTCATTGGCAACTACGGCTGTACCACCTGCAGGAATACAAAGAGATGGACCACCAGTACCGTCGGCACCCATATCAACACCTTTAATCCCATAACCTTCAGGGACTTCAGATACTACTGCGGCACCAGCGCCATCACCAAAGAGGATACTTGTACTACGATCCTTCCAATTTACTCGACGGGAGAGAATTTCAGCGCCCACAACGAGCACCTTTTTGTATAAACCGGAGCTAATATAGCTAGCTGCAGTAATCAATCCATATACAAAGCCAGAGCATGCAGCTTGTAAATCATAGGCCGCTGCATTCTTAGCGCCTAAATTCGCTTGTAATACACAAGCGGCTGAAGGAATAATCATATCCGGTGTTAAGGTAGCAAAAATAATCACGTCTATATCTTCGGCACTAACCTTAGCCATTTGCATAGCTTTTTTTGCTGCCTCAGTCGCCATATAGGATGTATTCATACCTTCCGGTGCAATGCGTCGTTCCTCAATACCAGTACGTTCTCTAATCCATTGGTCATTGGTATCAACCATTTTTTCTAGATCAAAGTTTGTTACTACATTGTCAGGAAGGAAGCTCCCAGTACCAATGATTCCAACCGGTTTACTCATCATAGTCATACTTCAAGGCTCCTTCAATATCCATTGTTTCTCTTATGTGTTGAATAATTTTACGTTCTACTAAATCACTAGCAATTTCAATAGCAGTTTTAATCTCTTTAGCTTTGGAGCTACCATGAGCAATCATAAACACCCCGTTAACCCCTAAGAGTGGAGCACCACCATTTTCTGTGTGATCTAAGCGTTTTGCCATCTTTTTTAAAGCTGGCTTTACAAGCATAGCACCAATTTTGGCAAAAATACTACCTGCCATAATGCTATCCTTCACTAATTGTGTAAGACCTGTTACCAAGCCTTCTGCGAATTTAAGTACCACATTACCGACAAAACCATCGCAAACAACAACATCTACGACCCCTTTGGGAATATCACGGCCTTCAATATTACCACTGAAATTAATAGTTTTCATACGTTCCAAAATTGGATATGTGGCTAGAACGACATCGTTCCCCTTAGTGGCTTCTTCGCCAATATTTAATAACCCTACTGTAGGTTCTTCTTTACCTAATAAAAGTTTTGCATATTCAGAACCCATCAATGCACCTTGTACAAGATGTTTTGGTTTACAATTTGAGTTAGCACCAGAATCTAACATAACAGTAATACCACTAACTGTTGGCATCGGGGTTGCAATAACTGGGCGATCAACCCCCTTAATACGACCGAGGCCAAACAATGCAGCTGCTACAGCAGCACCTGTGCTACCAGGAGCAATCACGGCATCGCAAACATTATCACGAACTAAAGATGTTGCTACCACAATGGATGCGTCCTTTTTCTTACGCAATGCTTGTCCTGGATGCTCATCCATACCGATAACTTGACTGGCATGATGTACAGAAATGCGTGGATTCTTAGCTTCATTCCTAGCTTCTAATATATTAAAAATTTGCTGCTCATCGCCGACGAGCACCACTTCAATGTGTTCATTTGCTCGTACGGCTTCAATAGATCCTAGTACAGTCTCCAATGGAGCAAAGTCGCCACCCATGGCGTCTATTGCAATTTTCATAATCTACACCCTATTCTCTACGGATTCCATAATAAATTTTGCGCGAAATACTTCTTTTATTTTATCTCGTATAATGACCCAAATAAAGAACTTATTACCACGGCGACGCACAATTTCTGCTTTTGCCACCAAATTAGTACCAGCTCCAACTGGGTTTTTATATTTTATATTTCCAACCTCCGCAGAACAAACAGTAGTCCCCATGACTACCTTTGCGAGGGAATTTGCTTGAGCATATAAATACTGTGGCTCTACATATCCAAATCGATCTTCCATGTCAGAAGTAGTACGTAGCATTGATAAGGCTTGTTGTCCTTCCGTAACATCGATCAGTTCACCAACCACTTCGTACGGTACATGTTCTACCGCTTCTTGTGATTGACCTGTAGCCATGACGCGTATGCGTTCACGCAATTCAGGAATGCCCAACTCTAGACGATCTAGACGAATCGTTGGCACACTTACATTAAAATGCGTAGCCAATTCTTCATCAGTAAGAAATGGCGTAATATTCAGTTTTTCTTGTAACTGCTTCTGGCGCTCTTGCTTCTTTAACCGACTCATGGGACCACCTTTTATGACCTAGTATTAATATTACATCCTAAGTATATACAATAATTCCCTTGTTGGCAAGGCTTTTCATACATATAGTAACAGATTTTCTACATATATACCAAATATAGTTATTATTTTATATTTAAGTATCTTTTTGTTTATAAAAGTATAAAAAAATGCCACTATTCTACAGCTTTATATTACTATAAAATAATGGCACTGACTAATGCATATCAAGTATATTAAGTTATATATTACTAACAGTATACAAAAAAGACGCCTACTACAGTAGGCGTCTTTTTAGCTCACATATTAAGCATTAGCTACTACTTGCTCACCTTTATAGTGACCACATGTAGGGCAAACACGATGAGGCATCATAGGTTCGTGGCATTGTGGGCATGCTACATAACCAGGAGCTTCCAATTTCCAATTAGCACGACGGCGATCGCGACGGCATTTAGACAATCTACGCTTAGGTACTGCCATTATCTGCACCTCCTTAGTACAATCATTAGGACAATCTATCATCTTTCTCATCAAGCAAAGCACGTAACTCTGCAAATCGAGGATCCACCACAAAGGATTCACAAGAACAAGGTGAAACATTTAAATTTGCTCCGCAATGAACGCACAATCCTTTGCAATCATCCTGACATAACACTTGAGAGGGCTCATTGATGATTAATGTATCCCTAATTAGTTCAGTTAAGTCAATTTCCTCTCCATCGAAAGGAATCACATCTTCAGTAGACTCTCTAGAGTCACTAAAGATTTCCTCAAAGGAATCCTTACGATCTTGCTCTGTTGTAGTTAAACAACGAGAACATTCGTAAGCGCCTTTAGACTCTATCGAACCTTGAACGATGTAATTTTGACCATCAAACCAAAACTCACCATTAATGGTTATATCATGACGGCTCCAAGGAAAAGCAGTTACGTCACCAAGCTCAGAGGATGGTATCGTATAGCTATAAGGAAATTTCTTTCCTATATGTTCTTTTGCTTGCTCTACTTGCAGTTTCATAATCTTACCTCGACTCATAATATTATAAACATGACATAGTGCTTTGTCAAATAAAAAAGACTATCTTAAGCGGACTCAAGATAGTCTTTTTGGTAAGTCAATTACATTTTTTCGAATTGGTCTTTACCAACACCGCAAATTGGGCAAACATAATCAGCTGGTTGATCTTCGAATTTTACGCCTTCAACAGCTTCATCATAAACCCAACCACATACTACGCATACGTATTTTTCCATGTGTATTTCCTCCTTCACTTGAAAATTATTGTTTAATGTTTATCTTTTATAATTCAGATACTCTATCTGTAATGTAGTATATCAAAGATATCGAAACTTTTCAATACTCATTTTCTTAATTTCTCATTTTTCCTAATATTTAAAAAGCATATATAATATGCGGATTTGTGTTACGTATTAATTTGAAATCTATTATCATTTAGATGTTTTTATATTCAATTCCCCAAAAATTTTCTTCATCACTATCCCTCTATCAATATAAATAATAGACTTTATTATATCAACAGTTTTTGTCGTATTAACGAAAATATTTACCCAAGGTGTACATAATTTATATATTATACTATTATATATAAGAGAATATAGTAATATTATATTCAAAAACAAATAAACTAATAACTTATTATATAAGTATGTACTTATGAACATTACTTCTCTATGCGATATACGTATAATAAGAATTTTACTATCTTACTATGAACTATTGATTAGAGAAATCATCATTTATTTTGTTATCATAGGAGGATTTATGAGAACAGCTTTAACGGAACTTTTACAAATTGAATACCCTATTATCCAAGGTGCTATGGCTTGGGTATCTGAACACAAATTAGTTGCTGCCGTTGCTAATGCTGGTGCAACAGGTGTTATCGCCCTTGGTGGCCGCGATGCTGAATGGACTCGTAATGAAATTCGTGCATGTAAAGAATTAACAGATAAACCTTTCGGTGTTAACCTTATGTTAATGGCTCCTAATAAAGATGAGTTAGTAAATGTGATTATCGAAGAAAAACCTGCATTTGTAACTCTCGGTGCTGGTAACCCTGTACCATATATCAAACCGCTCCAAGAGGCTGGTATCAAGGTTATCCCTGTAGTACCTTCCCTTAAATTGGCTAAACGTATTGAAGAAGCTGGTGCTGATGCTATGATTGTAGAAGGTATGGAAGCTGGTGGTCATATTGGTAGCCAAACAACAATGTCTTTAATGGAAAATATTTTGCCAGAAATCAGTATTCCAGTTGTTGTAGCAGGCTCTATCGTTGATGGTCGTGGTCTTGCCGCAGCTTTATTAATGGGTGCACAAGGTGTACAAATGGGTTCTCGCTTCTTATTAGCAGAAGAATGCCAAGCACATCAAAATATGAAAGAAGCAATTATCAAAGCAACAGATACCGATTCTGTTGTAACTGGTCTTCGCTCTGGTCACGGTGGTGTCCGTAGCTTAAAAAACGAATTCACGACTCGTTACCTAGCTGCAGAAACTGATGGTGTTACTACACCTGAAGAGCGTACAAAAATGTCTCAAGGTACTAATAAACGCGCCGCTATTGATGGCGATGTAGTAAACGGAGCCGTACAAGTTGGTCAAGCCTTGAATCGTCTTGTAGCTATCGAACCAGCTCATACAATTGTTCAAACAGTAATGAACGAAGCAATTATGTCTATTCGTAAGGCTCAACGCCTTATTGAAATTGTTTAATGAATCAGGAGTACTATATGTTACCATTTCATGGAAAATATCCAAAATTAGATCCTAAAAGTTGCGTCATGCCCGGTGCTGAACTTGCTGGTGATGTAGAGCTTAAAGAATATGCATCTATTTGGCAAAACTGTGCACTTCGTGGTGACGTAAACAAAATTGTAGTAGGTCGTTATTCTAATGTACAAGATAACTCTGTTTTGCATGTGGACGACGATAAAGCATGTATCTTAGGTGATTATGTAACAATCGGCCACGGTGCAATTGTTCATGCAAGCACAATCGAAGATAATGTTTTAGTTGGTATGGGAGCTATTGTGTTGAGCGGTTGTCATGTTGGCTCTGGCTCTATTATCGCGGCTGGTGCAGTAGTAAAAGAAAATACTGTAATCCCTCCAAACTCCTTAGTAGTTGGTATTCCAGCCCGTGTTGTTCGCACAGACGAAACACAAATCGAACGCATTCACAATCAAGCTTTAAAATATAAACACTTGTGGACAATTGAGTACGGTATGCTTCCTGATGCAGGTGGCGAAGAATACGATAAAAACGCTAAAATCGTATAAATGCATATATAAAAGTTACACAAAAAACAAAAGCGGATAGTTAATAAACAACTATCCGTTTTTATTTTTTATGGCAAACAGAACTTAGCTTTCAAAATAACTAAATATAGCCTTATAAGTTAGTAGACTATCCAAAATGATACATTGATAAACATTCTAGTTCGATAACTATTTACTCGTTTTTAATTTGGCCTGAACAATTTGTTCCACCATAAGTGCTGTGCCCATGGTCAAGGCTATAGGGAAGAACATCTCTACGGAAAATCTAGTCAACTCAAGCATAAATACGCAAGATGTTATAGGCATCTTCTGTGCTAGTCCTAAAAATGCTACAGCACCGATAAAGGCAGCCATTCCTAATGATATAGGAGCTACAGCAATAGACCAAAAAGTACCAAATACTATGGCTAACGTACTTCCCAACATCATAGATGGAGTAATACGCCCACCATAAGCTCCAGCTGCTAATGCGAGCAATACCGCTACCCACTTAGAACCAAATAATCCTAATGCATAAGTCCATGTAATATCATTAGCAAATGTTAATTCGTTCCCAGCCTTACCATTCCCTAAAATTTCAGGGAAATACATAGCTAAGGCACCAATAATTGTAAACGCAACGATAGATATTGGGATCATAACAGGACTGCTACGATGAATAGAAGGTAACTTACCTTGAGTAATATTAAATAAAACTACACCTAAAGCAACAATAGCGCCCAAGGCGATAGAGAATTCTACATAGTGACTGCCCAAGCTAGGTTGAGCCATTGTATATTGAATGACATCCCCTACACCAGCTTGTCGAGTTACAAAAGTTGCTAATCCACAGCATATAAGTGCAGCACTCATTACGCGTATATTCCAAGTAAGGAGCAAGGTTTCTAACGTAAAAATTGCCGCCGATAATGGTGAATTATAAACTGCTGCTAAGCCCGCGCCTGCAGCACAAGCAATCAATAATTGGCGATCTTCTTGTTTTATGTCAAAGTGCTTAACTAAAAAAGTTGTAATCCCCGCACTTGCTTCACGAGGGGCTACTTCTCGCCCTAAAGGTGAACCTATAGCTACCGTAATAATTTGTAAGGTTGCATGTAAAACAGTAGTGATGGGATTCATCTCCATCTTACCGGAAACCGCAGTTTTAATATCTACAACACCTTTACCATATCGGTGAATAAGAAACCAGCCCACACCACCTATGAGACCACAAATAATAAGTGGTATCAATCGTTCTACTGGGGATACTCGTTCTACAGCAGCACCAAAGCTCATATGATCTGCAGAAGAATAATTATATACAAAATGCTGAATACTATGCATTAAATGTGTATAAGAAGCCCCTACTAATCCCGCTATAAAGCCAACAACAATTATGAGACCTATTAAACGTTTATCAAATGCCATACTTACTCCATTGCTAATACAATTTCACCAGTTTCTAATGTTTTCTTAACATCTATAATACGTTGATTAGATGAACCTCTAAATCGTAATGCTGGATCTTTAAGTTCATCTACAAATCGACCATCTACGAGGATATCAATTTCCTGTATTAAAGCACTTCTCAACTCATCCTCTAAAATATCATCTATTTCATACCCTGAATAGGCCCAAATTTTCTTTTCCGGTGCAGCCCCTCGTACAGCTCTTACTACAGGTAATAAACCTTGTACATTTTGGAAAGGCTCTCCACCCAATAAAGTTAAACCTGAACAGTTAGGATTCTTAACATAAGAGACAACTAGATCTGTTTCAGCTTGTGTCCATACTTTACCGGCATTAAAATCTTGGTATTCTTCATTAAAACAGTTGTAACAACAATGTGTGCATCCAGTCACAAAGATAGATGTACGAATTCCTTCTCCATTGGCAATATCATATTGTCTTATTTGCCCATATCTCATAATTACCTCCATAGTAGTGCATATCAACTTTGATCAACACTATATAGATATATTTCAATTTTTCACATGTATAGTAAAAGCTGTGCCCTAGGCACAGCTTTTACCATGTATAGAATTATAATAATAAACAGTGATGCTATCTATTATTAGATATGCATTACACGATCTTTGATTTCTTTCGTACGGCCTTCATTCCAGAAGTTCTCACCCAAATAACCACAAGTACGACGAATAACAGTTAATTTATCACGGTTTGTGTTATGGCAACGAGGACATTCCCACTCATTATTTTCATTGACCTTAATTTCACCATCAAAACCACATTCATGACAGTAGTCAGACTTGGTATTAAATTCAGCATAAGAAATATGGTCATAAATATATTGAATCATAGTCAAAACGGCTGGAATATTATTAGTCATATTTGGAATTTCTGCATAGGAAATACAACCACCAGTTGATTTCTTTTGGAATTCAGATTCAAAATTAAACTTATCAAATACATTGATTTCTTCCCGTACATTTACGTGGTAACTATTAGTGTAATAGCCTTTATCAGTAATATCTTCAATTACACCAAAACGAGCACGGTCTAATGAAGAGAATCGATTTGTTAAGCTTTCAGCAGGCGTACCATATAAACCAAAACCAAGATTATGTTTATCATGCCATAGGTTAATAGCATCGTTTAAACGATCCATAATTTTCATTGCAAATACACGGCCTTTTTCACCTGTATTGGATTCACCTGTAATCAATCGAGTTGCTTCATAAATACCGATATAGCCAAGAGAAATCGTTGCATAACCACCAGTAAGGAAACGACCGATTTTTTCTCCTTTTTTAAGGCGTGCAATGGCACCATGTTGCCAGTGAATTGGAGACACATCACTCACTACATCTTTCAAAAGATTGTAGCGTAATAACAATGCTTTTTCTGCTAATTCAAGACGTTTATCTAAAATTTCAAAATATTTTTCTTCACTACCACGAGCCAAAATACCAATTTGTGGCAAGTTTAAGCTTACAACGCCCATGTTAAAGCGTCCATCAAATTTATAGTTTCCTTTTTCATCCTTCCAAGGAGATAAGAAAGAACGGCAACCCATTGGACTAAATACATTTCCTTCATAGTTTTCCTTCATTTTTTTAGCGGAAATATAATCTGGGTACATCCGTTTAGCTGTACATTGTGCAGCCAATTCAGTTAAGTAATAGTATGGGCTATCTGGTGTTACATTATGTTCATCAAGAACATAAATCAATTTAGGGAATGCCGGTGTAATATATACATCAGCTTCATTTTTTACACCTTTAATTCGTTGACGCAAAATCTCTTCTGTAATAAGAGCAGCTTCCTTAGCATATTCATAATCAGGTTTAAAATACATGAACAACGTAACAAATGGAGACTGACCATTTGTAGTCATCAATGTATTGATTTGATACTGGATAGTTTGAATACCATCCTTAACCTCTTTACGCGTACGTTTCCATGCGATTTCACGAGCCTTTTCCATATTTGGTTCCATCCCGTAAATCTCAACTTGTTCTTCAATAACATTGTTGAGGATTTTTTCGTAAGATTTACGTACGAATGGCGCCAAGATGCGATCGATACCATTGATACTTTGACCGCCGTATTGACCAGATGCAACTTGGGCAATAATTTGCGTTGTTACTGTACATGCAACTTGGAAGGATTTAGGTGTATCAATTTTCTTACCATTAATAACCGTACCATTTGTTAGCATATCTTCCAAATTGATCAAGCAACAGTTAAACATAGGCTGGATAATGTAATCCATGTCATGGAAGTGAATAGCACCACTATCATGGGCTTCTAAAATATCTGTAGGAATTAATTTACGACGCGCAATATCCTTAGATACTTCACCGGCAATTAAATCACGTTGTGTAGATACAATAGCAGCATCCTTATTAGAGTTTTCATCGAGAACGCTGACATTACTGCGGTCTAATAAACCAATTACATCATCATCTGTAGTATTTTGACGACGTTTAAAAGCTTGCACAGCTTTGTAACCTTCATAGGCACGTGCCGTTGCAGGATTATGATACTCAATCAACTTATAATACACTTGATCTTCAATAGCATAAATTGTCATGTCCTTTTGGAGCTTTGTAGCATATTCTTCAATTTCATCAGCAATACGCTGTGCCAACCCCTCTTCGTACAACCCTGTACTACTATGCTCGGCTTTTTCTATAGCCAAAGCAATTTTGTTTTTGTCGAAAGGTACCTTTGTACCATCCCGTTTAATGACCTGCAACATATTGGCAACCTCCCCATTTTGTTACCGCTGAAATATATGTTATGACAAAGAAAAAAGTATGGTATACCATACTTTTATAAATTTATATGTAAAAATGTAAAGAATTATTAGTAAACTCTCTATTTTTACCGCTAACTCAGTATACTATATATGGTGGTTGTTTTCAAGAACAAATACTATATAAAGTAAAAATAGGTTCTTTCAGCCATGCTAATATAGCATGAATAAAAGAACCTATTTAAAATTATAATGTAAACCCAAATAGACGAGTCAAGAAGTTAGATTTTTGACCTACCCAACTAGAAGGAACAGTAGGATAGAATGTGCGATCAGCTAAAAGATCGCGCTCATTGAGATGAATATTTGGCAACAAATCTTTTTTGTATGTACTGTCTAGTTTAGAAATAGCTTCTACATACCCTTGATGCGCTTGTACATCACTTTCACTACAATAACCAGTGCCAAAGAAGTGAATTAATCCATTACGATATAGTTCGATTGCTCTATGATAATTAGCATTACTATGATTAAAGGATGCCATGTTACATTGAATTAAAATCCCTTTATCTACCCATTCCAATAACTGTTCTGGTTTTGTAAATAATTGGCGATGCGTTTCTACTTCACTAATGATAGGAACAATGCCCATATCTAGTAAGCTTAGCAACCATGCATTAATATGGTGAACCTTACTATTTTCAGGTAATGCTACTAACATAAAATGGCTATTACCCAACAAATACTGATTGCGATGAGCAACGATATATTCAACCATTTCATCACAAAGTAAAACGCGAGCACCACTGTGAATAGTAACATCTACTTGTTGCTCACCTACTGCAAGTTTTACATCATTCAATGTTGTTTCCATTTCATCCCAAGTATTCATATCCATAGATACTATTACATCAGGTGTACTGAAAATATCTGTAATTCCTTGTTCAGCCAAGGATTTTATCATTTTTACTGATTCTGCCATTGTTTGTGGCCCTTGAGGCCCTAACACAGCTGGCAAAATGCAACCATGTAAGTCAACCACGCGATTCATATTCTTTCCCTTCTACTTACGATAACCCCTTACAGAAATCGTTCCCTTTATAAAGTTCATGTTTATCTCATTTATTTTTCATTTTCTATTCATGATTATACCAAGGGAAAAGTCGCTTGTACAGTGGTTTTTATATAAAAATAGATAAATTATAATATGTTCATTTAATATATTTTTTAAATTTTCATTTTATCTTCATTAAAAATACCTCATAATCGCTAAGATTATGAGGTATTTTTCACTCATCTGTATATTATTAACAATTTAATTTTTAAATGTCCTTCTCTTATACCTGATATAATAGACTAATTTTACCACTAGAATACCAATAACAACACCTACTGTGTCTATCAAAATATCAGAGAACTGAGAGCTACGACCTGGTGAGAATAATTGTATAAATTCATCAAGACAAGCTATCAACATTCCTAAACCTATCGTTTTTATTACTGTACCATATGTAATATATTGACGTAGAATTGCATATAAAACACTACCAAGAATTGTAAACTCTGTGAGATGTGCTAATTTTCGAACAATCCTATTCAAGATCCATATATTTCCATGAAAGCCTAATTCATTTGCTATAGGAACAAAAGTCTCTGCAAAAAGCAAACTAAATCCATCTGATGATCCACCATTCTGCATCGAATTATCCCATATAAAAAATACTATTAGCCCTAACAGGATATATAGTATCCAACGTTTCATACTACTCTCCTAAACGCCACAATACATATACTCACATTAATCGCGGTCAAAAATGTCTCTTGTGTAAACTTTATCCTTCACATCTTCTAAACTCTTATCCCATCGATTAGCTACTATGACATCACTAACACGTTTAAAGTCTTCAAAGTTACGAATCACAGGGGAATTAAAGAAGTCTTCTGCATCAAGAGTCGGTTCATAAACAACTACTGCAATCCCCTTAGCTTTAATTCGTTTCATTACACCTTGAATCGCAGATGCTCTAAAGTTATCAGAGTTCATTTTCATAGTCAAGCGATAGATGCCAACAATTTTTGGATTCTTTCCTATAATAACATCTGCTATGTGATCCTTGCGAGTTCTATTAGCATCAACAATAGCAGAAATCAAATTTTGTGGAACATCATTATAGTTAGCTAATAATTGCTTAGTATCTTTTGGTAAGCAATAACCGCCATAACCAAAGGATGGATTATTATAGAAGTCGCCTATACGAGGATCTAAACAAACACCATTAATAATCTGGCTTGTACTAAGACCACGAACTTCGGCATAAGAATCCAACTCATTAAAGTAAGCAACGCGCAATGCTAAATAAGTATTAGCAAATAATTTAATAGCTTCTGCTTCCGTAGAATCCGTATACAATTGAGGCACATTTTCTTTGATGGCACCATCAGCTAATAGTTGACCAAAACAACGAGCCCTTTTAGAGTCTTCTCCTACCACTATACGAGAAGGATGTAAATTATCATATAAAGCTTTACCTTCACGTAAGAACTCTGGAGAGAACATCAAGTTCTCTGTATCGAATTCTTTACGCATTTGAGCTGTATACCCAACTGGTACTGTTGACTTGATAACCATAACAGCATCTGGATTGATATCTAATACTGTTTTGATAACTTGCTCTACAGAAGATGTGTCAAAAAAATTCTTTTGAGGATCATAATTAGTAGGGGTCGAAATAATAACATAATCAGCACCTGTAAAAGCCTCTACAGGATCTAAGGTAGCTTTAAAGTTTAATTTTTTAGTAGCCAAGTACTCTTGCAATTCTGCATCTACAATAGGTGACTCTTTGCGATTTAACATTTCTACCTTTTCAGGAATAATATCGAGGGCTACTACTTCATTATGTTGTGCTAATAAAACACCATTTGAAAGGCCTACATAGCCGGTCCCAGCAATTGCAATCTTCATTTATTTGCCCTCCGTCATATAAAACTCTTTATACCATATAGCAAATTTCCGTAACCCTTCACGTAAAGATGTATTTGGCTTGAATCCAAAATCTTCTTCTAGAGCACTTGTGTCTGCATAGGTAACAGGTACGTCGCCTGGTTGCATCGCCACTAATTCTTTATGGTCTTCAAAATTATAATCCTCTGGTAATACGCCAGCTGCAACTAATTCCTCTGAAAGAATACGCACAAAATCTAGAAGATTTTCAGGATGACTATTGCCAATATTATAAATAGCATACGGAGGAACTGGTAAACCATCGGCACCGTTGCGACGTTCTGGAGCCGCACACATCACCTTAGATACGCCCTCTACTATATCATCGATATAGGTAAAGTCACGTTTACAGTTACCATAGTTAAAGATTTTTATAGTGCCACCGCTCCGCAACGTGTTAGTAAAGCCAAAGTACGCCATATCCGGACGCCCCGCTGGACCGTACACAGTGAAGAAACGAAGCCCTGTACTAGGTATGTTATATAACTTGGCATACGAATAAGCCAATAATTCATTCGATTTTTTAGTAGCTGCATACAGAGAAACTGGGTTATCTACTTTATGCTCTGTAGAGTATGGAATTTGTTTGTTCGCACCGTATACGGAGGAGGATGATGCATATACTAAATGCTCTACTCCACTTTCACCATTATCATAAGAATGACGACAAGCCTCTAATATATTGTAGAAACCAATAATATTAGACTCGATATAAGCATCGGGGTTCGTAATAGAATAACGCACACCCGCCTGTGCTGCTAAGTTAACAACAACACGTGGTTTATAAGTAGAGAAAATTTCTTCGATAAAGGCCTTATCTGCAATATTCCCTTTTTTAAATACCCACGCATTTTTATTATCTTTGCACATCTCATCAATTTGTTGCAATCGATAATCTTTTAAGGCCACGTCATAGTAATCATTAACAGAATCTATGCCGATAATTTGAGTTCCTTCTGCTTCAGATAACAGGGACATAACAAGATTAGCCCCTACAAATCCAGCGGCTCCCGTTACTAGGATCACCGTGTTGTTTAAGTCTACATTTTTTGAAAGCATATGTACTCCTTTCATAGTTCTGTTAATTATGATCGTCTTACTTTACTTAATAATTTATCAACGCCAGAAGTGATAATAGTGCGCTCAGATGGTATGAGATATAAGATAACCACATACAATACAACGCATAAAATCATACAAGCTATAGTCCACCATACCGCATCATATAAATGTAAAATACTATATGCAAGAGCACCAACAATAGATGCAGTAATTAGATATACACCTATATTAGTAATCACCCGAAGGGCACTTATATGTATAAATAATGCTAAGAAAATCATGGCAACCATTAACATTTCCATGCGTACTATTGAACGAGCATAGACAAATGTACTAAAGTCATACTGAATACAAATATAAATGACCGGTATTAATACAACTAAATGTAATATTTGAGTCCAGAATGATAAATTAGGAACTCCTTTTGCACGGAATACTTCAGAAATCAAATTCGCTGTTACTGTCATAATAGCGGAACTCAAGGCCCAAGATCCCAATACAATACCTGCTAACTTCCATTGTGGTCCCAATAAGAGATCAACAACAAAGTCTTGGAATACAAACAAGCCTATCCCTATAGGTACTAAAAAAAGAGCCATATAGCGTTGGAAGGTAAAGAATGTATTGGAAAATGCCTGTTCATCCTGTTGAACTCGACTTAAAGCGGCAAATAATACAGGCGCTAAAGATGAAGTAGCCATAGCCATGACAGTTGTAACAATAGCCATAGGCATTTTATAGATCCCTAAATAATAGGCATCCAAAAAGCGACTAATAATGAAGGTATCCACCCATGCAGTAAGCCAAATAGAAAATGCTTCAGCCAATGACCATGCACTATAACTAAACATGTTCATAAAGACTCTAGAACTAAAGAAGAGATGGATTTGATTTTTCCTACTCTTCAATAAGGCCAAAGCCGTAAATAACTGAGCCCCTAACATACCAGCGATTAAAGACCAATAGTCATATCCCATGAGCGCCATAGGTATGGATATCAATATAGGAGTCAGAATTGTGATGAGCCGAATGTTAAGAAGAAACTTAAAGTTAAAGTCCCGTCTATACAATGCCATTTGTACACTACTGAAAGCAGAGAGCGGAATCATGGCCCCCATTATGGCCAACGGTATGCCTAAGCCATCATTTCCAACTAATACGGCCAGTTCATCACGACCGACTATAATAGCCCCCCACAAGAGTAAAGAAAGAACTAAGTTAGCAATAAAAGCTACATCTGTAGCCTCCTGTTTTTCTTTATCACTTTGAAACTCATGCTGTACAAGAAATTTTTGGAATCCCGCATCAGCTAGCATTTCTGCAAAGGATATAACCATCATAATTGTTGCCAATATCCCAAATGCCGTAGGTGCTAGCATATGGGCCAATATTATATTTGTTAGTGGTGTAATAAGCTTTGCTAAAACCTCTGTTATGACAGACCATTTAGCAGCAGCTACTATTTTTGTATCCATTATTTTTTATTGATATTCTTAATGCCCCGCAAGAATAATTCATGGTGAGCTTCACATTCCAAGTAATTTTGAATTGCTAAATAACTTGTTTTTCCTAAAATAAGTTGTATTAATTTTCGTCCAAATAATCCATTTATTGCACGAATGATAAAAGATCTACCTAAAAATTCACGCAAATATCGCTTTACATGAGTATCAGCAAAATCCTTATATGCTTGAGCAACAAAATGAGCATCTCTAATGTTTTCACTTCGCTTTTTATATTCCGTCAATGTTTCCATGGCTTCCGATTCAGTAGCCAAACGGGTGCCCCTTTCGGTACCACGAATTGGCACTTCAGATACAATAAAACTATCCTTTGTAGCCTCTACACTGATTAATAAGGAATCTTTTACAAACTCCTTATGATGTATATAGGATTCGGAGTTAAAGATAAAGTTACCTTGGCCATAAATAATAGTCCCCTTACCATAGTCCTCACGAGAACCTATACAATGACTATGTTGGCAAATTACAAGATCTGCCCCTTTATCAACAAATTTTCTGCAATATCTTTGTAACATTGGCGATGGATAGCGATAAAACTCCTTCCCACCATGATATAGGACGATAACATAATCACAAGTTTTCTTTAAAGCTTCTACATCATCGAAGCTCTCTAATACATCAAATGGATTAGCCCCCATTGTATGACAAGAAGCAACGGTAAACTCATGTTCTGCACATAAGTAAAATCCTATACGTATACCTTCTTTTTCAAAGATAAATGGCTTTTTAGCTTCCTTTACATTGGCACCAGCACCTGCATTTTTAATACCATGCTTTTTTAATAGCTCTAATGTAGTTGTTAACCCTTCTACTCCATGATCTAAGCAATGATTATTAGCCAGTGTTAAAAATATAGGCTCTAAAGCTTTATATCCGTAAATTGTTTTTGTGGGCGACTTTAAATTATTACCAAATTTATCAATCGGAGTAGATGCATCAGTTAAGGGCACCTCTAGATTAAACACATTTAAATTAGATTGATTAAAGAGGCCTAACAATTCTTTACCAACTAAAGCTTCTACATTACTAGTTTCAAATAATTCTCTGTTTATATCCGTAGGGACAAAATCAGCCCCGATGTACATTTTCAAGATGTAACCACTCTCCCAATTCATAATCTTTTGTCATAGGACAAAACTGCTCTAATCCCGCACCAGGGAAGAACGTTAACTCTCCAATATACAGTCGTCCCTTTATTTCATAGAAATCAACACGTAAAAACGGACAATCCTTACTTAGCTCAGCTGTGAGACGTTTCATCTCCTCATAAGTAGCTGGCTTCGGAAACTCCGTAGATAATGGAGGATAATGGCCAAAATGAATCCCCATAGGCTCCCAATTGATATCATAAAAGTTCATACGCGTTCCAGTCTTTGAAAAGCGATCTGAACATACTACAGTTAGCTTTGGCTCTCCATGGAAGGAATACATCTTATAGTCTAATAAATCATCATTGCCCAATTCTGAAATATATTTTTCTGCTATAATACGACGCGGTACATTCTGATAAGCCCATTCTCTGGCAATTTTAGAATAATCACGTTTTAGAGATGCTCTTAACTTTGCTTTAGCTGCCTCTCGATCAAGGGATGACTTATCTTTACAAATAACGATGCCCCCACTATCATGTGTACATTTCAAAACAAATTGATTAGGCAATGCATCAAAGTCGATATCCTCTACGGAATCCCAAACAGCCAGTGTGGGAATTATATATTGATCGCCTACACGGTGAGCAATAAAATGTTTAGCCTCATGCTTATCTACCATTACTGTTTGTATAGGCTCTCTATAATTAACCTTTAGCCATTGTAATTTTTCGCTGAAAGTTTTTGGATTCTCTAAGTCTAAAGGATATCCCATGTATTTAGGAAATACCTTCTTTAAAAACTCTTCATCCGATAAAGAGTCATAATAACCCAATTTAATCAATACTCGCGTGCGATAGTAAGGTTTTGTTAAAAAGGACATGCCAACTTTACACAACTTGCTGAGCTTCATTTTTACGTCCTTTCCGGAGCAATTGCACCTCTAAATAAAACATCATCATATAAAAATATGTACTCTTACTTTCATAAGAAACCATGCCCATATCCATAACGATTTGAGAAAGGAACAAAATCAGTACCATTACGTATTCATTACTATGAAAGTTCCGATAACGAATTAAGTTATAGGCAATGTATATATACATTGAGTAATATGCCAATAAGCCGATTACCCCTGTACCTGCTAATAGTTCAATATAGTTATTATGTAAGTAGTAATTCTCTTTACCGTATACGAAATAGGTAAATACTGAAGGGTTATTTACGCCAACCCCAGTTATAGGGGATTGATAAAATAAATCCCACCCAATATCAACCAAAGCCATACGGATAATAGTTGATGAATCGCCACCAGTACCAGAAAAGGCATCCACCATACTCGACATACGGTCTAGTACCTCTGAAAACATAGGCAATTGTAAGACTGCAATACCAACTAACGTAAGAGCCAATAAGGACCCTATAATTTTCACAATAGAATTCACTACATTAGCACTGCGTAAACTTTTAAATACAAATAGCAATACTGTACCAACAACAACAAATACTAAAGCTTTACGACTACCAGTAGCTGCTAGAATACCCAATGTAGGTAAGGCTATAATATTCCACCAACGAGGTCGATCGTACAGCATGTAATACAATGTCATAACGATAGCATTGGCACCTAATAGACCGACTGTATTCGCATTTAATGCATCATTGGCAATACGTGCAGAAGATGACAAGACCGTAATAAAGTAATCTAAACCATAGAAATATACTGTGTAAAAACAAACTATATAACCGGTCCACATACCGATTTTTAATAATGTGTCCACCGATTTTTTATCTTGATAACACATGTATAAAATGATAAGCATAAAGAATATCTTAACGATATCAAAACTTCGACTAAGTGCTACAGATGGCTCAATAGCATTAATAGTACTCAGATAACAGGCTCCAATAAAGAGCAGCATATAACCATGCATCCAAGTAAACCTAAATTTTATAACTCCCTGCTCTCGTATGAGATAAAAAATAATAAGTCCAAATAGGCATACAAATAATACATAGGCACCATAATTCGCATCGCCAAGGGCAAAGGAAATGGTCAACGACAACACTAAAAAAATTAGAGTTATGAACCATATCATGCGGTCAGCAATAGCCGTTATATTTAACTTCAATGGTTCTCCTCCTTACAACTCATAAAACATCTAACCAACGTTTAGCAATTTTACATAGTGGAAATTTATCACGCACCTTGATAGCTTCCTGTGAAAGTTTTGCTGCTAATGCAGGGTCTTTCAGAATACTGCGCATAGCTTCATACATAGCCTTTGTATCTCCTACAGGTACCAAGATACCATTCTCTCCACTATTTATTACCATACGAGCACCACCTACTGGACAGTCTGTAACTACAGCAGGCAAGCCCATGCCAAGTGCTTCTAACATAGAGTTTGAAATACCTTCAAAATCAGATGATGAAACATACATAGAACAAGGTGCAACCTTCTCTAAAATATTACTAGCAAAGCCAGGTAATAAAATACGATTCTCTAAATTGAGCGCTTTAATTTGAGCACGTAGTTCATCCTCTAAAACACCTTGTCCATAAATAACAAGTTTATACTCTGGAAACTCATCTGCTAGCATACTAAAAGCATTAATCATCATAGGTAAATTCTTTTGAGGATGTAATCGACAGGCCGTAACAATCGTCTTCTCACGTTCCCCTTCTATTGGTGGTGGCAATTTACCATTAATAGGATTAGGAATGATAACACCACGTTCTTGTATAGATTTTGGGAAGTAAGAGCGAGCGTCTTCTGTTTGGAATACGAGAGCATCAGCAAATCTAAAGGCAAAATTACGCAATGCTTGTTGATGCCAACCAATAGGCACCTTGCGCGGATTATTTCGCTCCGAAAAGACAATGCGATTCTTCACAAACCAGGAACTAATAGCCAATATAAAGCTTGATGCAGACAAGAAAGATAGACATGTTGCATTCGGTCTAGTCTTTAAAATCTTTATTAGCTCTTTTATTTCCTGCATAAAGCGAATCACTTTATTAGAACTTGTGGTATGAATTTCAATTTGCTCTATCCCATTTTCTAAGGCATATTCATTACCATAACGATTGGGACTAGTTTGGATGACCGTAATATGATGACCATCATGCACCCATTGACGAGCTAACTCTGTTAAAATTCGTTCAGCTCCATCATTGCCAAGGGAGATGGTAACAATGATTATTTCCTTTTTCATAGTCCTTCCTCTTGGATATATTCTGCAAGTCTTACATAAGCCTGCGCCATTGTTACCTTAGGCTGCCAGCCTAAGGACTTTAATTTTTTTGAACTCAAGAACATGTGCACTGTCGGCGCATAGCCTAAGCCTTGTACATCTTCTGGAATATCAAAAATGACTTCACTCTTATCATGACTTACATGAGTTGCTACCAAATGCGCAATACTTGCTATAGATCGAGTTTCCTCATCATGACATACATTGTATGCTTCACCAGCTTCTCCGTCCTTCATAAGGGTTAAAATGCCCGTTAATGCATCAGTAATATAGCAATAATTAGACATAGAATCACCCTTTGTATGAAGTACAATATTTTCATTTTTTAGAGCACTCTTAGTGAATTGCATAAATACGCGATTATCTGAAACAGGAACACCAGGTCCAAAAGTTTGTGCCAATCGAGCTATAACAGCTGGAACGCCAAATTCTACGGCATAAGATTTACAATAACACTCACATAATCTTTTACTTTCAGAATAAGAGCTACGCACATTTAAATGATCTAAATATCCTAATCGCTCTTCAGTCATCACCTGTCCCGATTCATAAGGAACACCATACTGTTCCATACTCGATAGATACACAAGTTTCTTTACCGTTTTATGACGGCCTAGTTCTAGCATAGCTTCCGTCCCATGAATCGAAGTACGAATCGTTTCTACAGGATGCTCCATAAAGAACTTTGATTGTGTTGGTGCTGCACCATGTAAGATATAATCACAAGGCACATCAATAGATTCTAAAGAACCATCGATAAGTGTAATAGAATCATTATCTAAATAATCACCTAGAATAGCCTGTGCTTTGTTATGACTACGTACGTGACCTATTACCTGTATATCTAGACCATACGCTTCATTAGCAAGTATAAGCAGTTTTATAAACATAGAGCCAATGAGTCCCGTCGCACCTGTCACAAGAATACGTTGATGGCGGAGGAAATCAAAGTGCCTTTTATCTTGTAGTAAAGCTGCTAACTCGCGTTTAATAACGGAATTACTCATCTTGTAATCCTCCTAATTCGCGGTTTTTAATAATACCTGTGAACATATAATAATCAGATGGTGTAGTAATCTTTATATTTTCTGTTTCTCCTAATACTGGATACAAGGTGTATCCATAATGCATCATCATGGATGCAGAATCTATAAAATTATGGATACCTTCTGCTTTAGCTCTATCATGAACCGATAAAATATCATCTAGTTTAAAGCTTTGAGGTGCTTTTGCCATAAGGCATTCACTACGATTTAAAATTCGGTTTATAGAACCATTATCTGTAACCATAACGGTTTCAATAGCAGGTGTAACTGTAATAGCAGAACCCTTTGTTTCTACAGATTCAATATTCCTCTCTATTGTTGCCTTATCCACAAGTGGTCTAACACCATCGTGAATCAATACGGTAACCTCTTCATTAGGAAATAATCGTTTTGCCTCTGCCAATCCATTATATTGAGAGTCTAAAGCACTGTCTCCACCTGGAACAATGGATACAATTTTTTGTAAACCAGCCTCTTTGATGAGGTTTTTAGTATGATCAATCCACTCTGCTTTGCAAGCTAAAACAATGCCGTCAATAGAGTCGGTTTGTTCAAACACATCTAAAGTTTGAATCAAAATAGGTCTACCGTTCCATTCTAGAAACTGTTTTGGCGTCTTGCTGTTATTCATTCGAGCACCTACGCCACCCGCAAAGATTACTGCTATTCGTTTCATAGGCCCTCCTTAAGGTTGAGCTTCGTTCTTGGCATAATGTATGCCTCTATACTCCTTGTAAGGAGTATGTAAATCAGCAAAAACAGCATCATGTTTTGCTACACGCTGTTCTACTGGTGGTAATTGCATATAGTCGCCCCAAATAAGACGTAAATATCTTTCATACCCTTTCATAACAGGTATCTGATGACCTTCAAAGTCTTTATATACAACAGAAGCAAAGTCTTCTCGAGGATGACGCAACTTCATGCCTTTTAAACTACCAATTAACTCAGTACACTCATTGCTCGTATTGAAATCATATTTGGTCATTTGCTTTTCTGCAAAGCGCCATATATGGTAACGTAATGACTGACTAGAGAATACCTTGTAGATACATCCTGCTAATGCACGATACATCGGTCCTTTGTTATCCGGTAATCGTTGTGCATTAAAAAGTGCAAAGGTCATAGCCCACATAAGTTGTAGGGTGCGGCTAATTTTCCGTGGTGCACAACCATCAATAGGCATAATTTCAAGAGCTAAACCATGACAAATATCTTCATGCATACTATGTCGATTAATAAATGTCGTATGATTATCTCTAATAGAAGCACCTGCATCATGATAGATATGATGCCGATCCGTACGACAATAGGTATACCGTTCTGTATCTGCATACTTAGGCCATAGTTCAGCTAACTTTTCGTAATCTGGACGTGGCATAAATAAATCCAAGTCGTCATCCCAAGGGATAAAACCATTATGACGTATAGCCCCAATGAGGCCACCGCCACAGAGATAAAAGCGCAAATTATGTTTGTCACAAAACTCTTTAAAGTACAGCAACATACTAAGCTCTTTTTCTTGTATTTCCTTTGTCATAGATGTACTCATAGGAACCTCTCTTAACGTAAAACAGCTAGTACGGTATCAATCATCGTTTTAATATCTTGTAAAAACGAAAACTCTTTAATACTCTTTAAATTCCAAGCCATTTTGCCTGGTAAAACCTCATTGATATACACTTCATCAACATTTTTAGCATTTTGTAAAAGTTGATCTTCGTCTTTATAGGCAATGCTTGCCACACTAGTTACACCAGCTGGCAATAATAAAGTCGCCTTCATTTCATTGGTGTAGGCCGCCACATAACGAGGCACCTCTGGTCTTGTACCAACAAAGCTCATATCTCCTAATAGGATATTGATTAGCTGAGGCAATTCATCAAGACGACAGCTACGAAGCATATTGCCTACCTTTGTAACGCGCATATCATTTTGTGATGTCACCTGAGCACCTAATGATTCCGCATTTTTTACCATGGTACGAAATTTATAGATACCAAAGGTACGACCATATTGCGTCACCCGAGTTTGGCGGAAGAAGACCTCCCCTTCGCTATCTCGTCTAATCATGATGGCTAACACCAAAAATACAGGACTTAAAACAATGAGCATACCAGCGGCTATAACACGGTCAAATATGCTTTTACAAAGAAGGCTTGTTCGTCTTTGATTCAATATTTCAAAGTATGGACGCACCTCTTCACACTGCAACGCTTGTGGTAGATCATGAAAGTTTTTTACTAACATTCGGTAATAATCCTTTTAAATGTTTCAATGATATATTGCACTTCTTCATTCGTTAGCAATGTATGAAGAGGCAATGTAATTTCATTTTTAAATTGATTATAAGCATTTGGATAATCATCAATGGTAAATCCTAAGTTCTTATAAGCCGTATGCATAGGAATTGGCTTATAGTGAACATTGGTTGCAATACCAGCTTCAGCCATAGCTTCAATTACCTTATTACGGTATTCAGCATCTTGACCATCTAATCGTACTAAATATAAGTGGCCACTACTTTGATGCTCATCAGTATAATGATGTAACAATGTAACAGGTAAATCTTTAAAACCTGCATCATAAGCTGCGATGATTTCTTTACGTCGTTCTAACAGTTTTGGGTATCTTTCAAATTGAGCCAAACCAATAGCCGCCATAATATCGGTCATATTACATTTATAATATGTACCCTTAATATCGTATTCCCATGCACCAGCCTTTGTCTTAGCAAGGGCGTCCTTATCTTGTCCATGCAAAGATAATAATTGGAATTGCTTATAAATGACTTCATCATCAATACCATCTATATGTCGCCATGTAGCACAGCCCCCTTCGGCAGTCGTAAAGTTCTTTACTGCGTGGAAGGAAAAACTACTAAAATCAGCTACATTACCAGTGGGTATACCTTTGTATGAAGCACCAAAGGAATGGGCACAGTCCGCTACGATAGGAATATGTCCCAATGCTTTTTGAATATCATTGGCAGGTGTAAATAGCGATTTCTTTTCGTTTACAATAGAGCGTAAACGGTCATAATCACAAGGTACCCCTGCAATATCTACAGGAATGATTGCCTTTGTTTTTGGTGTAATAGCACGAGCCACTGCATCATAATCCATTTCAAATGAATCTTTTTGGGTATCTACAATAACTAGTGTAGCCCCTACATGAACAACAGGACTTGCACTAGCAGTATAGGAATAGGCACTGGTAATAACTTCATCGCCAGGTCCAATACCTAATACACGAAGAGACATCTCAAGCGCCGCGGTAGCAGAGTTTAAACAAACAGCTTTAGGTGTACCTAATTGTGCCGCAATCTTTTTTTCCAATTCTTTAGTACGCGGTCCAGTTGTAATCCAACCACTCTTTAAGGCTTCAACAACTTCATTGATTTCTAACTCTGTAATATCAGGAGGGGAAAAATTAATTTTCATATACATCACCTCATTACTTTCTGTACCTTATCGATACGCTTGATTTATCTAATGGAGTATATATTAAATTATTGACTACACATCAATGACGATAGAACCTAATAAAGGAATTCCTACTTGAGTAAGTCGTTTCTTAGCTTCTATTAAATCGTTAGGACTTGCTACTTCAGTTTTAACAACAAGCATAACAGCGTCAGATTTTTCAGCTAATACAATGGCATCCGTAACATCTAATACTGGTGGTGTATCAATGATAACTACATCATATTCGTCGCGGATATAATCCCAAATTGTAGATAATTTACTAGAATCTACGACTTCAGAAGGATGTTCAACTATTTCGCCTGCAGTAAGTACATCTAGATGAGGGACAATATTGCGATGAATCGTCAAATCTTCATCCATAATAACTGCGTTAGTAAGGCCTTTATTTTGCACGTTGAATACTACGTGCTGAACTGGATTACGTAAATTACCATCTACCAAAAGAACTTTGTTATTATTCTTCGATAAAGCTAATGCCGTATTAGCCGCTACCTCAGAGGTGCCTTCTCCACTAGTAGCAGCGGTGATACAAATGATCTTACATTTATGTTGATTACATACGTATTGTAAATTGCTGCGCAATGTACGATATGCTTCTACAAGTGGTGTATCACCACGCTCATTAGAAATTAGTCTAATCATATTAACCTCTCACTTTACGCCACAATGCTACAACACGATTACTTGGTTCTTCATATTCCTTTTCTTCATGATTTGGAATGACACCTAAGTTTTCAATACCAAGAATCTCATTGATTTCTTGTACGGATTGAACCTTGCGATTACAGAAGAACTGACCCAATGTGTAAAGGCAACCAAGAATAATTCCTAAAATTGCAGAGCCTAATAAAATAAGTACTTTACGAGGAGCAATAGCTTTTTCTGGCAATGTAGGAGCATCTACGATTTGCACTTCATTTGGCACCATTACTTCTGCTACCTTGGCTTCTTCTAAGCGTTTAGATAGCATTTCGTAAATATCTTGTGCTACATCTACATCACGTTTGGCTTGAATATAACCACGTTCTTTTTCTGGTAAGTTTTTCATAGCCTCTTCGTTTTCTTTATCAAGTTCAGCCAATGTAGACTCTTTGCCTTGTGCTACGGCTAAAGCCGCTTCATTTCTGAATTTATCGGCCAACAAACCTTGTTGAGCAGAATTGCTAGATGGTGCTTGTTGGGTTGCAATAGCATTAATCTCAGCATTTAAGCCGCTTTTTGCTTCTTCAATTTGTTGGTTAAGTTCTTTCATCGCAGGATGCTCATCAGTATATTTGCCAACATAGGAGGCCTTACGAGATTCTAAATCGGCTAGTTGCCCTTTATAAGCCTGAACGGTAGCACTGTCAGCAATACTTTTACCAGCAGAACCTAATTGCTCATTAATACTGCCCAACGCTACTTGCGCTGTTTCTAAATCAAGTTGATTTTGAGCTTTCTCACGATCGATAAGGGTAATCTTATCCGTTAATCCCTTCATTTGATCTGCGGTGGAGTAAACCTTATTATCCACTTGGAATTGTTGCAATTTCTTTTCTGCTTGCTCCAATTCTTCTTTTGCAGTTACTACGCGTTTTTGCAAGAACTCACGTGTCGTCCGTTGCTCAACATGTGAAATGTCTGCTAAGCGCTTTAAGAATGTATCGATTAATAATTGATTAGCCTCTTGTGCTTGTTCTGGACTTTTGCCAGTCACACTAACTTGTAGCAATTCAGTCTCTTTATATGGTTTTGTTTCAATACGCGTTTTAACAAATTCTTCATATGTTGGTACTTTACCTGTTCCCTCTGGATCTTCAATGGCAGAAATAACAGGTTCTACAACATTACGACTTTTTAAAATTTCTGCATCTGTATTCATCAATTGACGTGCCATAGAATCAGAATAGCCATTAGCACTTGATAAAACAGAGTTACTCAAACCTTGAGATTGTTTAATGCGCAACATAGATGTAGATTGATATGTAGATGGTGCTAAAAAACCATACGCACCCCCTAATACCATACAGGCTACCGTTACATTTATAATCTTACGGCGACGTTTAACGAGGACTCTACCGACCTCTTTTAAATCAATAATTTGTTCCACCCATATACCCCTTTCTGTGAAAGTTTACAAACAACAGGGTCTCTCCCTCTTAGGAATAGTAACTGTAATCTCCCTCTCACGTAGATTACAGTTCTAAATAAATAATTATAAATAAATTGTTATACATTATGATTTGGATTATATGTAGGAACAATATCTTGCAATACATTGATTACATCCAAATCAGATTTGCATGTTTCAAAGCGATCGATTTCACCACTTAACCATTCTTGATCTACATCTTCTAAGGCAGCTTCAAAGATTTTCTTATGTGTAGTTGTATTAGTACCTTCTTCAGCAGTTAATAATTCTTCATATAGCTTTTCACCTGGACGCAAACCAGTAAACTCAATGCGAATATCTTTATCAGGCTCAAATCCAGACAGACGAATCATATTTTTCGCTAAATCAACAATTTTTACTGGTTCACCCATATCTAATAAGAACACTTCACCACCATTTCCCATTGCACCAGCTTGTAATACAAGTTGGCTTGCTTCTGGAATAGTCATAAAGTAACGAGTCATTTCAGGATCTGTAACTGTTACAGGTCCACCAGCTTCAATTTGTGTGCGGAATAATGGAATAACAGAACCGCGACTACCAAGAACATTACCAAAGCGAACGGTAATAAACTTTGTATCGTACTTGTGATTCATACCAAGTACAACCTTTTCTGCCACCCGTTTCGTAGCCCCCATAACACTTGTTGGATTTACCGCTTTATCTGTGGAAATCATAACGAAGCGCTCAACACCATGTGCGCCTGCTACATCTGCCACATTACGAGTGCCATAAATATTATTTAACACCGCTGCAATCGGTTGGATTTCCATAAGCGGTACATGTTTATGAGCTGCTGCATGGAATACTACATCTGGTTCATAATCGGTAAAGATTTGGTCTAACTGATTTTTATCTCGAATATCAGCAATAATGGGAACCAATGTACCTTCAGTTACAATTGAACGCAACTCTTGGTGAATAAGATAAATACTATTTTCACCATGACCTAGTAACAATAGTTTTTTAGGTCTAACCCGTAATACTTGACGACAAATTTCAGAGCCAATAGAACCACCTGCTCCCGTAACAAGAACGACTTTATCTTTTAAATATGGTTCTACTTTTGATGTGTCGAGATGAATCTCATCACGTTCCAATAAATCTTCAATGGAAATAGGATGCAAATGAGATACTAAAACCTCATCATCTAATAATTGGTACATCCCAGGTAATGTGTTGATTTTACATTTTAGAGGTGAGCAGATTTCCATGATTTCTCGAATAACATCACGCTTTACCGATGGCATAGCAATGATAATTTCTTCAACCTTATATCTTGCTACAAGCATTGGAATATCTTCACGATTACCTAAAATTCTAAAGCCATTCATAAGGCGGTTATGTTTGAACATATCATCATCTACAAAGCCAATGATTCGACGAGAGCGCTTATGATACCGTTCAATTTCACGAGCAATAGTTGCCCCTGCATCGCCAGCACCAATGATCAACGTATTCACTTGACCACTTTCACCATCATCACCACTGCTATAATGAAGCGCCACATAATGTAGCAACATACGTCCCATACCTACTGCACCAGTTGTAAGGAACCAAGTAATAAAATAGATTGATCTTGGTAATGATTTACCAAATACAAACATAGAGGAGTAAAAGATTGCTGTACCTACTGTCGTAGCGACAAATACTGCCAATACCTCTCGCATCCCTGCATAACGCCAAATACGCGTATATAGATGCATAAGCAAGAACATCAACATATACGAAATCAGCAATATTGGCAATGCGTCTACCATTTGATCAATATATCGAGGTTCTATATAGCCATCAAATCTAATAAATAAACTAATGAAAGCAACAATAACAATCGTCGCAATATCGGCAATAAATAGTATGGCTGGTAATAAATATGAACGCAAAAGAACGCCCCCTTATATGTGAGATAAACCCTATCCTTAATCCTTACCGATACGTGATACCATGTATGCACCAGTCAAAATTGGAGCAATATCACGAGCAAAGTTAATACGACTATTTTTAGTCAAGTAAAGAACATCACCTTCTCGCATAATATAGTTTTCGGACATATCTCCAGTTTGTAACATGCGATTTAAATTAATAGGAATTGGTTTTTCAGGATTGTCTTGATGAATTAAGTAAATTTTCTTTTTAGCTGTATCCCAGTTAAAGCTACCAGCAGCACCAATCGCATCAATAACAGTACTAGACTTAGTCAATGTATAAGCACCAGGCTTATTAATCTCACCGAATACGTATACCCGAACTCCTCCGAGTTTTGTAACATTTACAGTAATATCCGGATTAATAATGTACCGAGATAAACCTTGCTGTAATTGGGCGGTAAACTCATCGACGGTTAAACCATCTGCTTTTACTGGTCCCACCATAGGGAATGATACATATCCGTCAGGACGAACAGTGTACATAATATCGTTACCATTACGTGTACCTAGATCTGCTTGTTGTACAACTTGAATAGTTAGTTCATCACCTTGTCGTAGACGATACACCTTATCAGAGCTCACTACAGATGCACTAGTTTCTAGTGGTGCGTGTCCTTCAGTTTGTAATATTTTAGAATCGTAAGACTGTTCAGCTGTTACATTAACAGGTGCAGCCATGGATGTTGTTGTGGCACATAAGAATGCGGCCATCATCATATACTGTTTTTTATTCATATTTTACCTCTTTGATTTACATGCAACTCACTCAATACAACACTTTATTTTTTTAGAATTATTAATCCTAAAAAATCGGTTAAGTCATTTTATCATTATTTTAAACTTTCTTCCATAAACACAGACCGTTCTGAGCTAACTTCATTAAACCTTTAAGAATAAATCGCGTAAATATAAGGTTTTTACCATTTAATTATGTGTATTTTTTTACGCATTTCACTCATATTTCACTCGTTTTTTTCATTAATTTTAGATATATAAATAAAAAATATATAAACTCAATTCATAGTCGATTCATAAAATCATCAAACACTCATCAATTTTATTGATTAAATAAAAAAATAAGGTGTATATACTAGTTTTCTAGTATATACACCTTATTAAAAATTTTAGATAAGTCTATCGACTCAAAGTATTAATTATTCAACACGACCGCCTAAATATGCTTCCATAACGCGAGGATCATGACGTACTTCGTCAGCAGGACCAGATAATACCATCTTACCTGTTTCCAATACATACGCATAATCAGCTATTTTTAATGCTTGTCGTACATTTTGTTCTACCAAGAGAACCGTAGTTCCTTCAGCACTAATCTCTTTGATAGTTTCAAAGATTTCGTTTACTACTAATGGTGCAAGACCCATAGATGGTTCATCCAATAATAACAATTTTGGACGTGCCATAAGGGCGCGACCAATAGCCAACATTTGCTGTTGACCACCAGATAGAGTACCACCTAATTGATAACTACGTTCATCAAGGATTGGGAAGCGTTTAAATACTTTTTTAATATCTTCTTCAATCTCATTATCGTTGCGGATATAAGCGCCCATTTCAAGGTTTTCATAAACGCTCATATCTTGAAGGATTTGGCGACCTTCTGGAACTAATGAAATACCACCATGTACAATTTGATGTGTTTTATGACCAGTAATATCTTGGCCTTCAAATAATACTTTACCAGATGTTGGCTTTACAAGGCCCATTATGGTCTTCATAGTTGTAGACTTACCAGCACCATTAGCACCAATCAAGGATACAATAGAACCTTGTGGTACTTCTAAACTGATATCTTTTAAGGCTGTAATATGTCCATAACCAGCCACGATGTTTTCTAGCTTTAACATATTACGCCTCCTCTTTCCCTAAGTAAGCTTCAATTACAGCCTCATTGTTTTGAATTTCTTGAGGTGTACCTTCAGCAATCTTTTTACCAAAGTTGAACACTACCAAACGATCACAAATATTCATCATTAATTCCATGGCATGTTCAATAACTACAACAGTAATACCAAGGTCGCGAATTTTACCAATCAATTGGCGTAACGCTTCTGTTTCACTATCATTCATACCTGCTGCTGGTTCATCTAACAAAATTAATTGAGGATGTGTAGCCAAGGCACGAGCAATTTCAAGGCGACGTTGTTTACCATAAGGCAAAGATGTAGCAACCTCTTCAGCATCTTCTTCAAGACCTACGAGTTTTAAAAATTCATACGCAATGCCACGACAACGCTCTTCTTCGATGCGTTGACGTTTTGTTTTCAAGAAGCTAGACAAGAAACCAGACCCAGTACGACAATGCATACCAGTTAATACAGTTTCAAGAGCTGTCATATTACCAAAAAGACGAATATTTTGGAACGTACGAGCAATCCCCATTTCAACAGTTCTATGCGGCTTGATGCCTACAACAGACATACCATCAAATACGATTTCGCCAGAACTTACAGGGAATACACCAGTAATCAAGTTAAATAATGTAGTTTTACCAGCACCATTTGGCCCAATAACACCAAATACTTCACCTTGTTTTACACCAAAGGATATACCTGTGAGAGCTGCAACGCCACCAAAGCTTTTACTTACGTCATTCAATTCTAATAGCATTCAGTTCCCTCCTATCCTTGTTTTTCTTCTTGTTTACGTTTATACGCTTCAAAACGTTCTGTTAATACTTGTGATTCAGGAATATATGGTGCTTTCTTAAAGCCTAATTTACGACTAATTTTGTCTACCATAGATTCTGTTAAAATACCATCTGGACGAACTGCCATCAAGATGACTAGTAATGCACCGTAGATGATGTCCCGATAGTCGGATAAGAAGCGTAATACTTCTGGCAATAATGTAAGAATGAAGGAGCCTAATACGGAACCCCATACTACATTAGAACCACCAAATACTGGGAATAATAAGATTTGTACTACCTTATGGTAGCTAAAGTCTGTAGGATTAATAAAGTTTGTAATATGAGCATACAAACCACCGCCAATACCGGCGATGAAAGCACCAATGATAAATGCCATCATCTTGTAGTATACAACGTTAATCCCCATTAATTCTGCTGCATGATCATCCGCCTTAATCGCTGCAAAGGCACGGCCCACACGACTATTATTAATACGTATACAGAAGGCAATAATCACTACTAAGATTGCCAATAGAATAATAATAGCCATTAAGTTGCCCCATGCAACAGCATCAATGCCCATTAAACCATCGATATCAAGTTCATAGGCTAAATTTGTTAATTCTTGAGGAATAGATGGAATACCAGAAAGGCCTAACGCACCATTAGTAATGTCCAAATTCAAGAAAATAACACGCACAACTTCGCCAAAACCAAGAGTAGCAATGGCAAGATATAAACCGCGAAGACGTGTTGTTGGTAAGCCAATAATAACGGCTACAAGGCTAGCAACTAGGCCACCAATAATGATGCCTACAATGATAGGCAAATCAGCTTTCAAAGAAAGGATAGCCCCTACGTATGCACCAACACTCATAAAACCAGCAGCCCCTAAAGAAAGCTGACCACTTGCAAGTGTGAAGTAAATAGAAATACCCATGATGGCATTGATGATGAAGAACATCACGATCTGTAGATAATACGGGTTTAATAAATCCATTAAGGTCTACCCCCTTTATCTTTAGAACCAAACAAGCCTTGTGGGCGCCAGAATAATAATAGGATGATGAGGCCAAAGGCCACTGCGTCACGGAATGTAGAGGCTCCATATGCAACAGAGAAGATTTCTGCTACGCCTAAAATAAAACCACCAACCATGGCGCCTGTAATATTACCAAGACCACCTAAGATAAGTACGGCAAGGCCTTTAAATCCAATAATAACACCCATAGTAGGCTCAATAGCATTAAAGGACAAGCCTACCAATACACCTGCAGCTGCACCCAAGGCAGATGCAATCATAACAGTAACAGATATAATCATTGTTGGATTAATGCCCAAGAGAGCCGCTGTTTCTGTGCTCATAGATACGGCACGAATAGCCTTACCAATTTTAGTTTTCTTAATAACTATATTAAGAATTAGCATTAAAATAACAGAAACACCTAAACCGATAATTTGTACCATGGAAATTTTGAAAGCTCCAAAGTCGATTAGACCACCAATATAATCTGGTGGGAAAGATCTTGTTTGAGGGCCCCAAAGCAATAATGCCAAACTTTCAAGAAAAATAGAAACACCAATAGTACTAATAAGTGGTGCCAAGTGAGACACCTTTTTCTTACGTAGTGGACGAAGCGCCACAAATTCTAAAAGATAACCGAGGATAGCACCGACAGCCATAGCTACGATAAGGGCTACAAAAATGTTAACGTCAAAAACAGTTACCATAAAAAGACCAACGAAGGCACCTATCATAAAGATGCCTCCGTGTGCCATGTTGATGATATTTAAAACGCCAAACACAAGTGTTAAGCCAATAGCGAGTACAGCATATAAGCTACCGAGGGTTAACCCGTTAACTAATTGTTGTAAAAACACTATATTACCTCAACTTTTTATTTTTTTAATGCGTCAAATTGACCGTTTTTAATTTGTAAAACTTGAACTTCCATGGAAGGGTCACGTTTTTCGTTGAACTTGAATTGACCAGTTACACCAACGAAGTCAGCAATATTTTTCAAAGCATCGCGGAATTTTTCACGATCTGTAGTAGAACCTGCTTTTTTCAAAGCTGCTTCATAGAGGTATACAGCATCATAAGCTTGAGCTGCGAATTGGTCTGGTTCTTTACCGTATTTATCTTTGTAAGCTTTACGGAAGTCTTTTACCTTTTGATCGTCTTTGTTAGGGAACCAAGGTGTACCTACGATAACATCATCAGCTGCAGCGCCTGCAATTTTAATGAATTCAGGGCTGTTGAAACCATTAGAACCAATTACAGGTTGATTCATACCCATTTCACGCATCTTTTTCATGATTAATGCGCCTTCTTGGTAAAGAGAAGCAACTACGATAACATCAGGTTTTGCTTGTTGAATCTTAGTTAATTGTGCAGAGAAGTCAGTATCTTTATCTGCAAATGTTTCAGTATCAACAATTTGTACACCTTCAGCTTCCAATGCTTTACGAGCTGTATTATTTACAGATACCATTTGGTCATTGTTGTTGGAGTACATAATAGCTGCAGTTTTGAAGCCTAAAGTTTTATGTGCTTCTTTAATTGCAGTATCTACTGCCAAGGATTCTGGTACAGCGTTACGGAAAATGTAATCGCCGATATCTGTAATACCTTCAGCAGTTGTAGATGTGCCAAGAGCTACGATTTTGCTTTTGTTTGCTACAGGACCTGCTGCCATCATTTCGCCAGATAACATTGGGCCAATAACAGCTACAACTTTATCTTTAGAAATTACTTTATTCATTGCATTGATAGCTTCGTTTTTATCACCTTTAGTATCTTCTACTAACAAGTTGATTTTAACAGCATTTGCATCAGCGTTGATTTCGCTTACTGCCAATTCTGCACCAGCTTTAATGGATTCACCATATGCCGCTGCACCACCAGTTGTTGTTGTTAACAATGCAATTTTAGCTTCATTGCTATTTGCATTACCTGCATCTTTATTACTGCCACAACCAGCAGCAACTGCCATTACACCAGCAAGACCAAAAATGGCTGCTTTTTTTAACATGGATTTATTCATGCTACACCTTTCCTTTGAAACATAAAACTTTAAATCTATATCTATATTATTAGATTTTTTAATTTTTTGTCAATTAAAATAACTCTATAATAATATATACTATTATAAGTTATTCAGATAGTCGTTCCCATTTCTCATACAATGCATCTAACTCACTTTGTGTTGATTCAATTTGTATGGAAATTTTGGACATTTCATCTAAATCTTGCTGTACTACAGGATTAGCTAATTGAACTTCATACATTTTCATAGTTGCTTCTAATCGGGCAATTTCAGATTCCACCTCAGCTAATTGCTTTTCTATCATATAGGCGTTCGGTTTCTTCTGCGATCCCTCTGTAGATTCTTCTACTGAAAGTATAGATTCATTAATAGAAGTATGTTTATTATCACTAACACTATTTTCTAAGTTTTGCTCGTTAGCTATGGCTAACAAATCTTCCTGTTCTTTTAACTTTTCTTTGTAATACGAATAATTACCGAGATATTCAGTAATTTTCCCATCATCTAGAACAATGGTTTTTGTAGAAACTTGATCCAAAAAATATCTGTCATGAGAAATAATAAAGCAAGTACCTTCAAATTGTTGTAATGCTTCTTCCACAATTTCACGCGTTGGAATATCTAAATGATTTGTCGGTTCGTCTAAGATAAGGAAATTATCTCCTTGAAGGAATAATTTTAACAATGCTAACCGAGCTCTCTCACCACCGGATAAGTCTCCTACAAGCTTAAATACATCATCCCCTTTAAAAAGGAATGAGCCTAATACATTGCGGGCTTTTTCTTCAGTATAGTTAAAATGGTTCATAACCTCTTCTACTACCTGCCAAGAATCATGTAATTCCTCATGTTCTTGTGAGAAGTATCCCACTTGTACGCGGTTACCGATATCTACGTGACCATTCTCAGGGAATAATTCACCTACTATAGTTTTTACGAGTGTCGATTTACCAGCCCCGTTAGGTCCAATAAGGGCTACTGATTCTCCACGTCGTACTACGAGTGATATATCATCAATGATAGGATTTTCACCATAACCTACTGATAAATGATCTAGAACAAGAACCTTATCGGCACTCATCGCAGCAGGGGGGAAAGAAAATTGTAAATGATGTGAAGTTACCGGTGCATCAAGTCGTTCTAAACGATTCAATTGAGACTGACGACCACGAGCCATTTTAGATTTAATACCTGCGCGGTATTTATCTATATAAGCCTCTGTCTTTTTGATGTACTCCTGTTGTTTCTCATAGGCTACCATATCTGCTTTCAACCGTTCATCTCGCTGTTGAATATAACGACTGTAATTACCACGATACGTTGTAGCCTTATGGTTATCCAATTCTACAACGCCAGTGACAATACGGTCTAAGAAATAACGGTCATGGCTGACAATGAGAATCCCGCCATGATAGGCAGACAAATACCCTTCAAGCCACTCTAACATGTCCATATCTAAATGGTTAGTTGGTTCGTCTAAGAATAAAAAGTCTGGACGCCGTACCAATGCTTTAGCTAAATTAATTCGAGTCTTTTGACCACCAGAAAAAGCGCTTGCTGGTTTATCTAAATCCTCATCAGTAAAGCCAAGACCATAAATGATGCGCTTAGTCTTTTGCTCGTAATCATAGCCGCCTAACCATTCAAGGCGATTTTGTAAATAATCTAATCGTTGTAAATCAGATTCACTAGCCTCTTCTGTTTCTAAGCGTGTGGTAAGTTCTTTAAGTTGTTCTTCCAATGCATGTACATCAGTCCATGCCTTTTCAATCTCAGTAGCTAAACTATCATCACCAAGATTTACATCTTGTTGTAAGTAGCCAATGCTTGCAACAGGCGACTTAACTACATTACCTTCATCAAGATCTTCATAGCCTAATATGCATTTTAATAAGGTCGATTTCCCAGCCCCATTAGGACCTACTAAAGCTAGGCGATCACCTTCTTTTATCTCAAAGGACACATTGGAAAATACTTGGCGCACCCCAAATGATTTTCCAAGGCCTATCATTCGAATGCGTTCCATTCACAACCTCCTAATCATTTACCCTTTATTATACCACATTTGCGCGCACTAATATTAACATTTCTATGGAATCTTTTGTTTTTCTACTATGACGAAATAATTTCCCCAATAAAGGAATATCTCCTAATATAGGAATCTTTTGTATTTGGTGTTGATCGCGATTGTCCATGAGACCACCTATAACGAGTACCTCTCCTGGTTGTAAACGCACTCTTGTATGTGCTTGCCGCGTACTAATTTTATAGGCTTTCATTTCAGATACCATAATTGGAGTACTCACCTCAGCATGAATTTTTGCATCTACGCCACCATTAGCGGTAATAATTGGTGTATAGTTCAGTTTGATACCAACTTCTTCATAACGTGTAGAACGTTTTCGTTCTCCATTCACCTCTGCTTCTTCTATAACAGGTATACGTTCACCTATTAATATATGTGCTGTCTCACCATTGAGGGCCATAATGGATGGTTTAGCTATTAGAACAGCTTTTCCAGAACTTTCCATAAGACTTAGTTCTGGTTTTACAAAAAATTTATAAGCTTCACCACCTGGTGTTTTACCAAAGGTAACAGCCCCATAGGAATTAGTCTTATCTTCTCCATGTCCAGTTAAGCTGAGCCATGACCATCTAAATCCTTGCTCTTTTGCATAAGATTGTTCCATAGCAATGATGGTTGCTTCTAATTGTACTTGTTTAGGTTCCTTGTCAACTGCATTGATTAGGGTTTCTACACGCCTCTTTTCTCCGCTTGTCAAATGCATAATTACTTCGTTTTGTTCTGAAAGCACAGCCATTTTATCATTTTTTACTACTGTTCCCATTATATTTGATAAAGACTCTGCAGGCAGATGTTCAGGAGAAACTACATAGAGCTCTCTATTCTCTAGTGCAGTATCCTCAGATTCAATAAGAAGAGTCTCATGTTGTTTTGTTACAGTAAAATGATATAACCGCCCTAGTTCTTTAATAATCTCTTCTGGAGACTCTCCTTTTACACTTGCCGTAATATTGCCCTTTAATGACTCTACTCCGATAACTGATATACCATAACTGCGACAAATACCTAACACACTATCCTTTAAAGAGGCATTGCGTACAGATATTGTAATTGTTTCTTTATCTTTATTAGGTTCTACGCTCTTTACTGAATTATTTGTTGCATTATTTCCTACATTTTTTATTAAGTTATCTTCTATAGTATTTCCTGTTACAACTAACATTTGTGCTAATAAAAAATATATTAGTGCAACTATTAATATAACTATTTTTATGATCACTCGATTTTTAGCCATCGCGACGAACCTCCTTCAATGATTTCTACACCACTTACAGTAATATTAGATACAGATATTCCTTGCCAACTACTCCCTACCGTAACCATCTGTTCCTCTGAGCCTTTTCGTAAAATAGCTATATTTTGATTCCCTTCAATGATGCCCACCAGTTCAATTGGTTGTTCTAAAGTCAACGCGTTAGAATTAATACTTGTTCTGGAGTGAACACTTTCATTACTATAGTTATTAGTATCATCATGGATCATATTGCTATTCCAATCTTTATTCTTTCTATCCGTTTTTATATTTTTATTCTTAGTACTTCTATGCCGCCGTGAAGTTCTTTTATTACTTATTTTTTTACTATCACTAAGTGATGTTTCATCATTACTAATAGTATCTAAATCGTTATCCATATCTTTCATCTCATCACTTTGACTTAATAAATCGGTACTAGAAATATCCTTAAAGACCTCTCGCCAAGGATGAGGCCGTTCTACACTACTCACATCATATAGTAAGCGTCCTTTAACAATAGAGTCATCTTTCTCATCATGTCCGGCCTTATTATCCACACCAGCTTTACTAGATTTTCCGTTATTGTTACCATTTCTTTTTTTATTAGCTCTCTTTGATGACTGCTCTTTTGCATCTACCTGCCTTTGATTATCAATAGTATCCTCTGATTGTGCTGAATTAATATCGATATGTTCATCTTTGTGAGGATAAAAAATACCAGCTGCTATCATTGCTAAAGCCAGTATAAAGAATATAAAAATTACAATTCGATAGTGTCGTATAAGAAAACATTGTCTAACAATCCAGCCTTTGATCTGTTCTATATAGTCTTGTAAGTTCATAATTCACCTCCTGCAGACTATTTCTAGGAGGTCCTTTTAAATTCCTACAAAAAAATGACTCTACCAGTCACCTAGGTGACTAATAGAGTCATTCATTATATTGACAAATCAAGTCGATTCGTGCTCATTTTATTTACTATTAAAACCCTCTGGATGAGATGTATGCCATTTCCAAGCATCCTTAATAACATCAGCTACATTACTAAATTTAGGGTCCCAACCAAGTAAGTTTTTAATCTTTTCAGAAGAAGCAATCAATGTACCAGGGTCCCCAGCACGACGATCACCATATTGAACAGGAATATCGATGCCTGTAACCTCTTTTGCAGTTTCAATGATTTCTTTTACGGAGAAGCCATTTCCGCTACCAAGATTAAATACTTGGGACTCGCCGCCTTTACGTAGATAATCCATAGCCAAAACGTGAGCAGCTGCCAAATCATTAACATGAATATAGTCGCGCACACATGTACCATCAGCTGTATTATAATCAGTACCAAAAACAGTAATGTACTCTCTTTTACCACGAGCCGCATCGAGCACAAGTGGAATCAAATGAGTCTCTGGATGATGGTCTTCCCCAATCGTACCAGATGGATCGGCACCTGCCGCATTGAAGTAGCGCAATGCAACATAAGTAGAACCATAAATAGAACTATAGTCAGATAACATTTCTTCAATCATTAGCTTAGTACGACCATATACATTTGTAGGATGCAATTGAGCATCTTCACGAATTGGCACTACCTCTGGTTCGCCATATACAGCAGCCGTACTAGAAAACACAAAATGTTTTACACCCGCAGTACGAGCAGATTCAATAAGGTGATAGGAGCCAACTACATTATTTTCATAATAAATAGCTGGATTTACCATTGATTCTCCAACTTGAGAATGGGCAGCGAAATGCATAACCCCAATGATATGATGCTCTTTCATAATATCTACTAACTTAGGATCTGCAATATCCATATTGTAGAATGTAACCCCTTCAGGAATAGATTCTACATGCCCTCTAGATAAATTATCTACAATAATCGGTGTGTAACCGGATTGTTCTAGAGCACGTACAGTATGACTCCCAATATAGCCAGCACCACCTGTTACTAAAATATTCATAGTTCCCCCTTATGAATTATGTGTATCCTTTGCACGAGCTAATTTAGGCCCGATGAGACGTTTATAGACCTCAACACCTGGTTGGTCAAAGGCATCAACACCAGCAAAAATAGACTCGAAATAAACTGCCCAACAATGCATAAACATAATTTCCCCTAAATGGAATGAATTTAATGTTGGTACAGTTATCGTCATATTAAAACGATTATCGCTAGATAAGGCCTCTCTATTAGCATCTAAAGCAATATTCAAAATATCACAAATACCTACATTTCCAAGTGCTTGTAATCGTTCATATTTACTATGTGTATTAGGCACTACAAGATTATGTTTCCAATCCTTAACCTTAATAAATTGAACCACCTTATTAAGACGGCCCTCTTGATGCTCTTGTACTTGAGCATGCATATCCATAGTCCCTACTGCAGCAACCGGCGTACGACCATATGGTAAGCAAGTATTACTCATCTTCCCTAAAGATTCGGATAATAGTTGTACATACCAATCAGATAAGGAGTGAAGCGCTTCCCCATAAGGCATAAACACCTCAATAATACGACCGTACCGTTCAGACGCAATATATTTTAGTAAAGCACTTAATAAAGCAGGATTTTTAAAAATATCCTCTTCTTGACAGGCCGCATCCATTGAAGCTGCACCTGCCAAGAAACCTTCAATATCAAATCCTACGAGAGCAGCTGTAACAAAACCTACTTCAGTAAATACAGAGAAACGACCACCTACACCATAAGGAATGCTATAGGTCTTCCAATGATTCTCTATTGCCATAGAGCGTAAAACTGTAGGATGTTCATCATCAGACATATCGGTAACAGCTACCACTTCATAATTTATATTACGATCTTGTAAAGCTTTTTCCAAAATCATGAAGTTAGCCATTGGCTCGATGGTAGAACCTGACTTAGATGTAATAACGAGCATCACCTTATAGTCTGATCCTTTTGTCTGAGCTTGGTACTCTAAAGTGCGAATAAGACCAGCTAAATAGTCACCATCTACATTAAAGCCTGCAAAATACATGCGTGGATATCCGTTTCGTTCTTCCGTACTAAGATTATTCCAAAACGCACCACATTGGACATCGAAAATAACCTTACTACCCAAGTAAGAGCCACCAATGCCTACAGATACAACTGTGTCAATATTATGGCGAGCATAGTCCCGCAGTTCATAAAGTCGTTTCAACATTGCAGGTGTATTGATACCATCTTCTGAAATATAAGGAAGTTGGTAAAACAATACCGGTTCAGGCAAGCCATCCTTAGAAACATGTCCTTCTTCAAAGCCAGTAGAACGCAAAATATTTGTATGACGCCAAACATTTTGTATAGCACGCTCAAAGTTATTTACGTCTCGTTCTTGTATGCAACTTTCATTATATATGTTAGCGTAATCTAACTCGAACCCCGATTGTAACCGCAACATCAAATATCTCCTTTACTGACATTTTATGTACAATATTCTACTCATTATACCATAAAACAATGAATAAAATATTAGTTTATGCAATCATTTTACCCACAAACCATAGCCAAAACCCACTGCATAAACAGACCATAACAATGCGATAGGAATAGCTAGCTTAAACTTAATCTTTAATGTCTTATGACGCCAAATAACCATACCTAATAGAGCACCAAGGCCGCCAAAGGCAAATGCTAAAAATAATAATGTAAACTCTGAAATTCGATTATACCCCTTTATAGCACATAACTTATCATAGCCATACATACTAAATACAATTAGATTCCATACGCCTACAGTAACCCAAAATTGTGTATCACTCATGTCCCCAAACCTTATATTTTTTACTTATGATGAGCCTTAAAATATTCTAATGTTTTTTGTAAGCCATCATCTAATGTTGTGGATGCTACAAATCCAAAATCGCGTTCCGCCTTTGCATTGCTTAACCGTGAATGTTTGATATCACCTATACGTTCAGCCTCATAATGAACCATAAAGTCGGCACCACTAATAGCTCTGAATCGCGTAATCAACTCATTTACAGATGTTCCCGTATTGGTAGAAACGTTATAAATACCTGTACAGTTATTATTTCCCATAGCCTTAATATTAGCTTCTACCACATCTTCTACGTAAATAAAGTCTCTTGTTTGTTCCCCATCACCATATACGGTTAAAGGCTTACCTTCAACAATTAAACGATTGAAAATACTTATAACGCCGCCTTCACCTCCATCACCTTGACGTGGTCCATATACATTGGCATATCTAAAGCATACTGTATTTAATCCAAAAGCTTCACGATAAATACGCAAATATCCTTCTGCGGTAAGCTTGGTTAACCCATAGAAGGATGATGGCATACCACTAAGTTCTTCAGTCAATGGTAATACTGCTAAGTCCCCATAAACAGCAGCCGAAGATGGCATTAAGAATTGTTCAACTTTCACCTTACGACATGCATCAAGTACATTTATTAGCCCTAGTAAATTAACATCACAGTCATATCCAGGATTCTCCATTGAGGACTGCACCATAGTTTGAGCAGCCTCATGGAATACAATAGAGGGCTTAAATTCTTCAAAAATAGATACTAGCTTTGGATCTCGTACATCCATCTCAATAAATTGAGCGGACTCATGTACAAAAGAACGCATACCTGTAGATAGATTATCTATAACAAGCACATTGTGCCCTAATTCAATTAATCGATCAACGAGATGAGAGCCAATAAATCCAGCCCCACCTGTAACACATATATTCATAGTACCCTCCCTTCTTATATTTCTAAATACCTGCACCTTGTTTAGCTAGTGCATCGGCCATTTCATTATATGTATCACCCGTATGTGCTGCCACCTTGTGAAAGTGTACGCGCACACGATTTTTTATAGAATCATAAAATGCAGCATATTGTTGAGTTAGTGCATTATTGCGTTTCCATCTTTTGGTAGCCCACATTTCAATTCCCATATAATCATAATATAAGGAACATTCAGGAATACCATGATCAACAGCATATTTCATAACATACATCGCAGCTAATAGCTCGCCAGACACATTCCAAAAAGCCGTATATCGTTCATCAGTAGAGGGAATGGAAAAAGTCTTTCTAGTCCCATTCAAGAAGATAACACCACCTGCGCCAACGGTATTAGTCCCTTTATTATAACTACCATCAATATAAGCAACTACATGATTTCGGTGAGTAAAATCTGGTTTTGCCTCACCTGCGGATACCTTATTTTGAATGCCAGAACTAACCTTTGTAGTTATCTTCTTTGTCCCTTGCAAAGATTTTGATTCACCCCTATGAGCGCTCATAAAATCACTTAAGGATAAACCTGAATCTTCTACAAAGGCACGAGCTTCTACTTCCGTAGGAAAAGACTTGTAGATAGCCCCACCAAAGCCTTTTACCTGTTTCTCACAGTCAGCCCATGTGGTATATACACCTGGTACACGACCCTGACGAACTGCATAATACTTCTTTGCCATACGTACCTCTTAATGATCCATTGTAAGTGCTATAAATTCAGCATTAACAACAGATGCCAAATCTTTTGGATTTACCTTCATTTGCATCCCTCGAAGACCAGCACTTACATATACAAAGTCTTGAGGCTCCATAGTAGCATCAAAATATGTGGGAAATAATTTTTTCATTCCCACTGGAGAACATCCTCCTCGTAGATAGCCCGTAATACCTAGCAGGTCCTTGACATGAACAAGCTCTACAGACTTGTTATGACTGACACGAGCAGCTTGTTTCATATCTAATTCAGCTACAACAGGAATGCAAAATACTACATATCCTGTTTTGTCGCCCTTACCAACTAATGTTTTAAAAACTTGTTTTTCATCAAGCCCTAATGCCTCTACTACATGAAGACCAGCTGCCCGCTCTTCAGACCACTCATATTCACTAATACTATAAGGAACCTTATGGGTGTCTAAAATACGTAATGCGTTTGTTTTTTTATGTTTCTCTTTACTCACTATATTCCACCTTATATATTAGCGTAACAAATAAATCTTATCAATATATAATAAATTTCTATATATCAATAGAAATAGCCTTATTCTTATTTATTTACAATTTTATTAATATTTTTCAATTCAATGCGTAACGTTCCATCATCATTAGTTTTAATTTCAATGAATTCACGATTTTTCATATATTCTACGGGAAATGAAATTTCGATTCCCGTGTCAGTTTTAATTTTGTGATGCTCACCGACCTTCGTAGCAAACTCACGGTTTACAGGTAGAGGCCTCATCATATCTGCATCAGCTAATTCCTTTTTAGCCGCCTCTTGTTGAACGGGATTCTCCTTAAATACCTCTTCCACAATACGAACAGGATCCACTGTATCAGATACTTCAGCATTTTTAGCAATCATAGACTTTGCCGTCGTCAATTCAACAACACCGTCCGATTCGTATGCTTGAGCTACCTTGTCTACAATGGCTTTTACCTTTTTTACCGTATCTCGAGAGGATTGATTAGTACCTAATTGTAACACCTTATCGGCTAAAACATAGGATACTTCACCATCAAATTCACCTTTCGGTTCAAAAATACGAACACTAAAATCAAGTAGATTAATAGATGCAAAAGCTCGTAATTTCTGTGATGGCATCGGCAACACAGCCTTATGAGAAACAAGTTCTGTGGCTAAGCTGCCATCATCTTCACTAAATAGTTGATGTGTAAAAGCATCATGAGCTTGGCACAAAAGAATACAGATATAAGATGCATCTGTAATAGCTTCACAGATAATCGTATCAATAACAACAGAATCCGTTGCTTGTTTCATATAGGTAAACAAGCTTTCACCTAAGTTCTTAGATAAATCTATAAACTTAAGATTTCCATTTTTATAATCAACTAATTGTTTACCAAATGGACTTGCATCATGCAAGGTACCTGTTCTAGCAGCTGGATCTTTGAACGCCTTAGCTACATGATTGGCAATATAATCTTGTATAGCTTGATCTCCAACCTTTAATTCATGTTCAGAGTATACGGCTAAAGAGGACGTAAAGTCGAAAATCTCTAGTGCCGCCTTGTTAATCTGCATGACGCCTCCTTATAATAGCAAAAACGATTACCCTTTATTATACCACTCTTTTAGTTTTCGTTTATCAACTTTTGAGCATTCTGTAAGTGGTAACATAGGAATTTCTAGAACTGCTTTTGGCCATTCAACTGAAGGTCTTTCGTGATGAATAATTTCTATAATTTTACTTAATTCAGTATTATCCTCTAATACCATATAAGTAACAAAGTCTTCCCCACGTATATCATCATTAATCGTAATAACAGCCACTTCAGAAACGCCCTGTAAGGATTGTAAATACAATTCCATTTCGGAAATAGAAATTTTATATCCCCCTTTATTGATGACATCACCTTGTCGTCCGTTAAACATAAGGTATCCATCGCTATCTATATAGCCACAATCATTTACAGTATAAGTATCTGGAATGCCTTCAATATGATGCTTTGTAGTCACATAAATAACGCCGTTCTGCTCTGCTATTTTGACAGATGGAAACGGTCTTCCCACAGTACCTTCTCTATCTAACCACTCTTTACCTGTACAATATGTTATATAGTTAAGCTCAGATGCACCATAATAAAGAATGAACTCCATGTTCGGACATATTCGTTCTAACTGTTCCATCAACTGTCGATCCAGTACTTGTGATCCTCCGATGATATAGTTAATAGAGTCTACTTTACTTTTGCAATGACGTACTAATAATCGTAATTTTGTTGGTAATGCATATATATGGTCCACCTGATATTCTTCAATAAGCTGTATCCATCGATTTGGGCGCAACGAACTCGTTGTAATAACTGTTCCTCCAGACCATAGCACAGCGATAACCATATTACTAACACCAGTAAAACTAAAGCTTCCATGTAAGAATATTTTTGTATCTTTGTTTATATGAAAAATATCGTTTTGGATATCAAAGAACTCTCTCCATGAGCTTTCACTACGCCACAAAGGTTTTGGACGCCCAGTAGTCCCAGAGGTAAGTACGCCAAAGTCAGCTAAAGGTGCCACCCCTTTATATGCTATAATACGAGCCAATTCCTCAACATATTCTGTATCCATCTCGTTATGGCATACCATAGGAATATAACCGGTATAAAATCCCGCCAACCACTGTACCAATTGTTCCACAAACGATTGACTCTGAATTAAAGCAACTATATGTTTCGATGATTCTTTAGTTTGAGCAACATTTACTATACGACTAGTATCATTAATATCTATGGATAAAATAGCATCATACAAATCACCATATGTATACTTTTTATCATCTACAATTAGAGCAATCTTGTGAGGATCTAATTCTTTATATTGTCGTAAACGTTCAATAATTGTCATTTTACATTCGTTCCATAATTAAAGCAGTTCCTGTACCGCCTGCGCCAGCAATAGCACATAAACCGTATCGACCATTACAGGATTCTAAAGCAGCCATGCAATGAAGGGCTAAAATAGCCCCAGAGCAGCCATAAGGATGTCCATAGGCTAATGCACCACCAAGCATATTATATTTCCCCATATGATCAGGGTAGGACTTATCGAAGAGAGCATCAATGATGGCGAAGGCTTCATTCCATTCCACCACGTCCATATCATCCATGGTCAAATCTGTCCGTTTTAAAATAGCTTTAGTACTTTCAAGAGCACCTTCTGGACTAAACTGAGGATTTCCAGCCCAAGGCATGATACTATGAATTCTAAACGGCCCTTTTTCATTGGATATGTATACAAAAGCAGCACCATCATGAGTTAAACAAGCATTGCCAGCATTTGTAATAGAGTCCTTACCTAATAAAGGTTTCATCCTAGATAAAAGTTTTTCATTCATCTTTGGCCTAATACATTCGTCTACACACTTTTTTCCATCTATAGAAAAAGGCATTATATAAGATTGCAAAAATGAATTATCTAAAGCCTTAGTAGCTCTTTGATGACTTCCAATAATATATGGATATAACTCTTCCTTAGTTATATTGTGCTTATGGATGGTTCTTTCTGCCCCTTCTAGCATAGCTAAAGGAGACCGATCTTGAGGAGTAAATTGAGCTACCTTATATAAACCGTCTCGATCATCTTCAGTTGCATAGATTCGATCTGGTTGTAATGAAGAGCTTTCAATACCACCAGCAATAGCAGAATTCATCACGCCTGACGCAATATGTGTATAGGCCATTTCAATACTCATCAATGCTGATGCGCATTGCATATCAATTGTTACAGCAGGCGTCGATACCGATAAATTAGACATTAACCCCATTAATCGTCCAATATTTCCACCTGTACCAACTGCATTACCACAAAAAATACCATCAACAGAGTTAATTTCATGTCCTTTAATTAACTCATTAATCAATTGTGCACCCAATATCTCAGGTCTTGTATTTTTATATTGGCCGTTTAACACGCCTATAGGGCTTCTAAGCCCACCTTGAATATATACTGACATATAAGCTCCTATAACAAAATGCACAAAAGAGGCACCACAAGGAATGCCTCTTTTCATTATTACATGCTAAATTTTAATTTTAGTTGCTAGCCAGGATGCAACGAGACATTTTATGATATCCCCAGGAATAAATGGGAACATAACTACAGGCAACGCCGCCCAAAGTTCTGTTTTAGTAACAATCATAAAGCCTGCCACCCCAAATAGGTATACTACAGGAATTGTAATTACAAGAGAGCGCCATGCATAAGAGAAAAAGCTCTTTTTAGACCCTTTAAATACACTTAGTAAAGTATATGCTATTGGCCAAGAGAAGATAAAGCCCCCTGTAGGTCCCAATAATTTACCAAGACCAGCCGTCCCCCCAACGAATACAGGTAGACCAACGGCTCCTAGCAGAACATACACGACAAATACTATAAAAGCATCCTTTGGTTGCAATAATAAGCCTGTTAATGTCGCCACCAAAGTCAATGCGGTTACCATTGCCGGACTAAATGGCAATGGAAACGAAATATATGCTGAAATACATAATAAGGCTGTCAATAAAGCCATTTTTGTTAAACGTCTTGCTTCCATAATTACCTCTAACTAATAGATCTTTGTTTTAAAGATGATAAATCTTCATTTTCACCAAAAAAAGTAGCGGAAAAAGCCAGTGTATCTCCTACATATCCTTCTACATGAGCATCTTCAGAATTTTCCACCAAAGTTACCATATCATCTGCTATAACAGGTGCATGAAAATAAATTGCCATCTGCTGTGCAGATTTACTAATGTTCCAATAATTCCATAAATTTTCTAAAATCATGCATCCCGGTACTACATAAGGAGGCTCACGATGAATCTCATTAGTATCATTAATATCGTTTACAAATCGCACTATATCATCCTTAGAGAAAGATATAGTACGCTCATTTTCCTCTTGATGAATGGTAGAACGGATACGAAATTGTCTCGGCACCGGTCGTAAATCAACCATTAAAAAACCTGATTTATCTAGAATACCAATTGTAGTAGTTTTAGCGATTTGATATAAAATACCACAGATAGATTGATCACTTCCTGAAGCATCATAATGCATATGCTTAATAATACTATGTCCTGGTAATCCAAAATCATTATTACATAATGTTTTAAAGAGCGATCTCATATAATCACAGTCCTTTATTTATTCAATAAATTGATTATAATCAACATCTTTTCATTCGTCAACAAAAGTCATTATCCATTTGTTAACAAATATAAAATAATATATCTATATTAGCTAAATGTACTACCAAAAGAAAAGAACCCATGATATATCATAGGTTCTTTCATAAGGTTAAATCTTATAGATTTGTTATTTAAGATCTAGCTCTTTTAAGTATGCCTTGAAGTTTTCACCTAATTCTTCATTGCGCAATGCATACTCAACAGTAGCTTTCAAGTAACCTAGTTTATCACCTGTATCGTAACGAATGCCTTCATAGGCCAATGCATACGTGTCAGTTTTAGATGCTGCTAACGCATCAGTCAATTGAACCTCATTACCTACGCCTGGTTTTGTATTTTCCAAAATATTGAAAATATCTGGAGTTAAAATATAACGACCTAATACAGCAAGTCTAGATGGAGCATCTTCTTGCTTAGGTTTTTCAACCAAGTTATGAACGCGATATAAATTATCAGCCAATGCTTCACCAGATACGATACCATAAGAGCTAACTTTATCCTCTGGTACAAATTGAGCCCCTAAGATAATACCAGGATGTTCATCGTAACACTCAATTAACTGTTTAAGGCATGGATTTTCAGGATTATATACAATATCATCACCAAGCAACACAGCAAATGGTTCATCACCAATAAAGGCTTTAGCACATAGTACAGCATCACCAAGACCACGTGGCGCCTTTTGGCGGATAAAGTGAACCTTAATATCTGCTAAATCCTTAATCATAGCCAACTGTTTATTTTTACCTTGGCTTTGTAACAATAATTCTAATTCAACACTGCTATCGAAATGGTCTTCAATAGCACGTTTATTACGACCTGTAATGATTAGGATTTCTTCAATACCAGAATCTAGTGCTTCTTTCACAATATATTGGATAGCTGGTGTATCTACAATAGGAAGCATTTCCTTTGGTTGTGCTTTAGTAGCTGGTAAGAACCGTGTACCAAAGCCAGCTGCTGGAATAACGGCCTTTCTAATACGTTGCATAATTATCTCCTAATTAAAAGTCTTTGCCAACAAATTTGATCTTCCATTGATCATTGTTGCTTCTATGAGCATCTTTATATGTCAAATACATATCAAAGGAATGCAAATCACGATGCCATGTATAGTACACAGAATCAATATCCCCACTCATCATATTGGTTTTTACGCTTACAGAGAGGTCATCTAGACGAGTTAATTTATAGCTACCACCATAGATGAGTTCTTTTGGAAGCTCTGTCGTATCGAATCGATATGGAGAGTTGTTATAAGAAATATTACGTTGATTATAACTAACCCATACATTAGCACGATTTCCCACTTTAGATTGGAAACGAGCGCCCCAATAAGGCATGCTACGAATCGTACCATTATAACCATAATAATCTCGTTGGTAACCACCTAAGAAACGTAAATCTGCATTTTTCCAAAGCTTAATTGGATCATGAGATACTTCTGTATAATACTCTTTATGAGAACCTTTTACAGAACCCTCTTTCCAATAGCCCGCGTTTACACCACCACGTACAGTAACAGGAGATTTACCAACATGATATGTATGAGTATCTAAACGAGCTTCACCAATCTTTTCTACCCATACAGTTTCATCGTTATACTCATTAGATTCTTTACTATAACCTATGGATGCAGTAGCCCAAGGCAAATAATGTCTATAGCCTACTTTTGGTTTAAAACCAGACTTTGAATACCAACGATAATCAATATAGGCTTCACCATGCTTACCGATTGGATACTCTGTACTACCATGCAAACCAATGCCATCATCACTACTATATGTAGGTTTTGGAACCAAGGAGAAAATACTAAATTTACCCTCTTTATCATGACGAAGGGATGCTGTATAAGAAGGCAAAGATAAAACCTTGAAGTTTTTAATATAGAAGGATGGTTTTTTGATAACTACTTTATCGCCAGGATATACCTTGATATCTTGACCTTCTACACGATAGTCAGGTGTATGTTTAAAAGCCATCGCATGTTTAGTGGTAACCATGCCTTTTTCCATATAACCAGTTTCACCATCAAATGTAGCATTTTGCCCTTTTACATAGTAAGGGTCATTCCAACCAAAAGCTTGATCGGCTGTAAAATGGTGGTCACTAGTACGATATGTCATATTTTGACCTGTAATATCCTTAGTTTTACCGCCATTTTCTAAAAAGCGATATCCACCAACAGTACGATATTCTGTAGTTTTCGTATTACCTTCTATACGCGGAGACATCAAAGTTTGATTACCTTGAGTCACTACTACATCACCTTGTGCATATACATCACCAGTGGACCCTGTATAGGACATTTTATCTGCATCAATACGAGTCGGCAACTGTTCTGTAGGTTGAGCAGACTTTGCCTTTTCACCACGACGTACAACACGGATATTACTATTGTCAGGTGTAGATGCTTTAGAGATTTCTCCAAGATAGGATTGATCAACGCTATCCAATTGATCTTGATATACCGTAGTTGACTCTGTAGCGGCCCATACTGGTTGTGCTAAACAGAAAACACATGCCGCTGCCAGCCATTGTACTTTACGTTTCCTCATGGTTACTAGAACTCCTCTTGCTTTAAGAATTTGTTAATTATTGATTACGCTTTACAACTACGATAGGTTGAGAAACATTTTCTACTTGCTCTTCTTGTTCTTCTACTGCTGCTGGTTCCTCTGTTGTTGTTTCATTTTCATCAACAGCCGCTTCATTAGTATCTACAGTTTCTTCAGATTCATCTGCTGCATTCGGTACAGTTACAGCTTCAGCCAATTCATCATCACTATGAGCCAAACCGTCACCACCAATTACAAGACCTTGAATTGTTACAGAATCTTGAGGTTGTACATAAATTGTTGCACCAGCAGGGTACTCAATATTTTTCCCCTTAACAAAAGCGCCACCTACTAAACCTACCGGTCCAAGTAAAACAGCACCAGCTACGGATGCACCTGCAGCTTTTACTTCATTACGAGTTTTGTCTTTAGCTTCTTTACCTTGTACAGCAGTGAATTCTGTACCATCGATAGCAGGAATAGTATCAAATGTAATATCTAATACACCATTACGACCAAAGGAACGGGCCTTTTTCAAAGAAGTAATTGTACCAGAACCTACTGTACCTGCCGGAACTAATAACACATTGCCATCCATAACATTTTCAGCTACTGTGAAAGCAACAGTGTCGCCTTCATGGCTAGTTTTTGAAGAAACAGCATCATTCAATGTAACTTTGAAAACTTGGTTGCCAGCTAATGTACCCACTTGATTTGTGAGCGTTACATTGCTGCCATATACTTTTGTTTTTAAAGAAATGATACGTTTTTGTAAAGAGCCACTACCAATACGACCATTAACGCTACGTTCCATCTTTTCTACACGATCAACAAGAGAACCTGCATTAATGCTATTTTGATATGAATATTCAAGTGCGTCCATTTCTTCGCGCAAAGAAATATTTGTGCCGCTACCTTCTACGGAGTTATAAAGGGAATCGACACGTTTGCTCAATGTAGCAGAATTGCCATTGAAACCAGTACCATACACGGTTTCATCAAGTTGATTAATGCGGTCCACTACAGCACCATCTTGTACAGCGCCATATACAGTAGTTTCTAAAACATTTGTTTTTTCTGTAACTGTACCAGGAGCAGCAAACGCAGTGCCTGAAATCAAGGATGCCATTAAAAGTGTAAGTACTTGCTTCTTCATAAATTCCTCCACAACGTATCTAATGTATAACTGTTATACAACAGAATAAGCACGGGCCTAAGACCGTGCTTATTCCCTGAGTCTACTATTTTATATGCTCAGTGGCCATTAAATTTTCAAATCGATAATCGCAGATACACCTACGCCTTGAACACGAGATGCACCAACTGGGTTTGTGCTATCAACTGGTACTAAACCTTTTACACGAACCATACCGTTAAAGCTACCTTCAACTTGAGCAACCGCTTTAACTTGTTCAATGCTAGATGCTGGGCCAGTTACTTGAGCAGCACCAATATAACCTTTTGTACCAATACTAATGATAGGTACAACTTTAGTTGTGTACTCTGTGCTTAAGTTATTTTGTTTCAATAATTTATTTAAGAAAGAGTCAATTTGAGGACCGAATTTATTGATAACAATACCGATACCACCAATTTTAGCTGCACCACCAAGAATACTGCTAAGACCGCCAGCTTGAGTAGTCAAGATGCCACCAAATGCAGTTGTAGTTAAACAAATCCCTAGAACAGCTGTAATAATCTTCTTTTTCATAATAAGCCTCCTATAGATACTTATATTTTAACAAATTCTATACATAGATTCTAGTGAAAGTATAAGAACTTACACATAAAGATACTAGCATTGTATAAAAGTCCGATGAACAATCAATGAATTTTACACAACTTAATTTAATACTACTATCCTAAAAGATTATTGTCAACATCTACTATTCTTCACAATCTATAAGTACAAAAATTCTTTTTATACATATAAAATCAGCTAAATATAAAATAATCTTAGTCTATATAATTAGCAGATACGAGGAACTTGATCTTCACCTAACAAATCAATTAAACGGACACCACCAATTGCGGTTTGCAAGCCAACCTTGCCAATATTTTTATCTAATGTTTTACCGATTAATACAGCTTCTTTACCTTCTTCAAAGCCACGAAGAATAGATAAAACTTCATCAGTAACCGATGGGTCTACCACAAGCACTACCTTACCTTCATTGGCTAAATATAATGGATCATACCCTAAAATATCACAAACAGATTGCACTTCAGCGTGAACCGGTATAGCTGCTTCGTCTACCTTAATACCAACTTGACTTTGGTCTGCAATTTCTTTTAAAACAGTACCTAAACCACCACGTGTAGGATCTCGCAATAGAGCCACTTGAGGCCCCACTTTATCAAGTACGGCATGAACCATATTGTTTAAAGGGGCACAGTCAGTTTTTAAAGAATCAGATAGGTCTAATCCAAACCGTTGTCCCATAACAGCAATAGAATGATCCCCTATAGCACCAGATAAGATAACATCCATTCCCGGCTTTACGCGATGTGGACCAATATCTATCCCTGTTGGAATCATACCAATCCCCGCAGTATTTATGTAGATTTTGTCTACCTCACCCTTTTTAACAACCTTAGTGTCTCCTGTAACAATTTGTACATTTGCAGTTTTTGCCATGTCTGACATGGTATGAAGGATTTCATCTAACTCATTAAAGGCAAGGCCTTCTTCTAAAATGAGCCCACAACTCAAGTATTGTGGAATAGCACCATTCATAGCTAAATCATTCACTGTACCACATACAGCTAATTTACCAATATTTCCGCCAGGGAAAAACGCTGGTTGTACTACATAGGAATCTGTAGAGAACGCCATACGTCCTGCTGTAACGGGAAATTGAGCACCATCGTGTAAAGGAGCTAATAAATCATTTGTAAAATATTTCAAAATAAAACGCTCGGTCAACTCATGACTATATCGACCACCGTTTCCATGGACTAAGCGAACTCGCTCCATATTAATCCTCCCACGTCGATCCACCACTGGAATAACCATATTTATACCATGCAGCACAACTACCTTCTACAGATACCATGCAGGCACCAACTGGATGGTCAGCAGTACAACTTTTACCAAACAATGGACATTCACTCGGTTTAATAAGACCTTGCAATACACGGCCACATTGACAACCCTTCGGATCAAGAGAAGGTCGTTCAAGATGGATAGGTAATGCACGTTCTACATCATAGGCTGCATATTCGTCCTTTAATCTTAAACCAGAATTTGGAATGACACCTATACCACGCCACGCATCATCACATACATCATATACCTCTTTGATCATCGCTTGCGCTACGGGATTACCCTTCTGCATAACTACAGAATGATATGTATTGCCTACTATAAAATTACTAGTTTTTCGTTGCTCTAAAATATTTGCTATAGCAGATAAAATTTCAAGTCCATCAAAACCAGCAATACATGATGGTATGTGATACTCTTTAGGTAAGAATTGATATGGTTCTTCTCCGATAATAACACTCACATGACCCGGCAAAATAAAACCATCAATATGACCTTCTTGTTTATCTAATAAAGCTCGCAATGCAGGAGGCACTAATTTATGAGATACAAGGAAGAACACGTTCTTCAAGCCTGCTGCATGAACTGCTTTTACTGTTGCACAAATAACGGCAATAGTCGTTTCAAAACCTATGGCTAAAAATACGATTTTCTTTTCCGGATATTTCTTACTAAGTTCTACTACCTCTAAAGGCGTATAAATAACATGGATATGCGCGCCCTTTGTTTGAGCTTCACTAAGACTACTATAACTACCTGGCACCTTTAACATATCCCCAAAGGTTGCAATAATAACATCATCACGTTCAGCATAAGCCAAAGCCTTATCCATATACGTTTGATCCGTTACACATACAGGACATCCTGGTCCACTAACAAGTTCAATGCCACTTGGCAATAACTGACGAAGACCTTCACGGAAAATCGATACAGTATGTGTACCACAAACCTCCATAAGTCTCACGGTTTCCCCTGGCTTATGAAGAGCATTGATACGTTTTAACAATGCATCAGCACTGTTCTGCTTTTCCTGCAAAGTAAGCTTCTTCAAGTTCTTCTAGCTCCTTAAAGGCCTCTAATGTTTTTTGTGCCTCTTCTTCATCAACAATTTGTACAGCAAAACCTGCATGGACTAACAACCAGTCCCCTACCTTTGCTTCTGGTACGAGGAGTAAGCTGCAGTCACGGGTGGCACCTGTTAATTCTACAGTGCCAATAACATCATTCACAGCTACTAACTGTGCTGGTACAGCTAAGCACATATTATCTCCTTATATATTACTTTAATAACAAATTCTATAAGTTTACTTTTATGTAAGTAAACTCATTATATATAAATATTTCTAATATTATTGTATCACAATTATAGTATTCATTAAGTGATACTAGCTACATGAGTATATAACTATTTCTGATTACCAATCCATAATTGGCCGAGTGCTAAGCCCCCATCATTGGAAGGAACAGCCTCATTCATATATAAATTGCCTACATGCCAAGCGCGATATATTAACTCTACTAATTTGCGATTTTGAAATACACCGCCTGATATGGCCGCATCACTAATATTATATCGCTCCATTAAATCGGCTGAAGTTTCACATAATGCAATGGCAACTGTTTTATGGAATGATACTGCAAGATGAGCTCTAGATTCACCTTTAACGACACCATCCATAATAGATTGAACAGTTGGAGTAAAATCAAGAATTCGACCGTCATAGTTATAATCAAGCAATATGCCTTTTTCATCACCACATAAAGATTCTAATGCAATAGCAATTTGCGCATCATAGGTATGAATCATGCCTAGTCCTAAAAGAGAACCTACTGCATCAAATAAACGTCCACAGCTCGTTGCTTGAATCATAGGCATTGTAGATTGTAATGCTTTATCTAATATTTCCCAACCTTTAGGTAGCCTATTCATCCAATCTTGGTAAACAGGGGGAATATCATTACCATAATAATTTCTGATATACCATAAGGCTTGACGCCATGGTTCAGAAACCGCTTTTTCTCCACCTGGTAACGGCGCTTCATGGATATGAGCTAATCGCTGATATTCGTTACCTTTACAAAGGAGAAATTCACCGCCCCATACGCTTCCATCTGGACCATATCCTGTACCATCCATGGCAATTCCAAGAACAGGCCCTTCTAGATTGTGTTCTGCCATAACTGATGCGATATGAGCATGATGATGTTGGACAGGTATAACAGAAATCTGTGAACTTTTACCAATACGTTCCCCTAAGTGAGAAGAGAAAAATTGAGGATGACTATCTACCATAATTTTCTCTGGTTGTATAGAAAATAATTTCTCATATCGGTCAATAGTCCACTCCAAAGTTGCATGAGTGGATGCATTCTGTAGATCACCAATATGTGGTCCTACAAGAACTTCAGAACCTTTATTCATAGCGAAAGCATTTTTTAAATCACTCCCCATGGCTAATATCGAAGTTTGCCCTGAAATTTCACAATGAATAGGTTCTGGTACATAGCCACGACTACGACGAATAAATCGAGGTTTCTTATGAATAACAGTTACAACAGAATCATCGAGAGGTGCATAAATTTTCCGATTATGGACTAAAAAATAATCAGCAACTGCCCCTAACTCTTCAAATGCTTGATTATCATCATATAAAACGGGATCACCGCTACGATTGCCGCTCGTCATGACCCACGCCGCATCTGATGGTAATAGTACCTCATGCATCGGTGTATATGGTAACATTACACCAAGCATATGATTATCTGGCGCTACATGGGTACTCAAATGGACTAAACTATCGTGATTTCTTTCTAATAATACGATAGGACGTTCCATTCCAGTCAAAATATCTAGTTCTACATCACTAAGATGGACTAGCTCGATTGCCGTATCTAGAGACCCTACCATAATTGCTAGTGGTTTATGTGGTCTGTTTTTACGCTTACGTAAGCGTTGGACCGCTACATCATTTCGAGCATCACAAACTAAATGATAGCCGCCAATCCCCTTAATAGCGATAATACTACCTTCGTTAATTAATTCACGGGTTGTATTCCATACATTTACTGTATCTACAACCGTACGATTAGGTTTATATAGAGTATAATGCGGCCCACAAAGAGAACATGCATTAGGTTCAGCACGATAACGACGCCCCTCTATATCCTCATATTCAGCCTTACAAGCTTCACACATAGGAAACTCATCCATTGTAGTTCGCTCACGATCATAAGGTAGAGATTTAATAATCGTATACCGAGGGCCACAATTTGTGCAATTAATAAAAGGATATTCTTTCCTACGCTTGTCCCGTTCTAGTTCTTTAAGACAGTCATCACATGGCGCTGTATCAGCACTAATAAACGTACTAACCTCTTCACCTAATGGAGAGGGCTTCACAGAGAACTCAACTTCATTGTTTTGTATAGTAAGATGTTCTACCCGTTGACTTGTAATGCGGCACAATCGAGGTTGGTCATCTTGAATCGCATCTAAAAACAACTGCAAATCACTAGTACAACCTTGTATCTCGACGTAAACACCTTGGCTATCATTATATACAAAACCTGTTAAACCTAGGGAATGTGCCCACATAGAAACAAGGGGCCGGAATCCGACCCCTTGAACTATACCGGTATAACGAATTCCCCAGCGTTCTATAGTTTGATTACTATTTTGTTTCATATAAACTCCTACTATAGACGGAGAATTAATGGCTATTAACCTAATGCTACAGGAATACTGCCATCAATGCCAGCTTGTTCTAACTCGGCTTGAATCATAATAGCGCATTCAATACGTTTCTTTTGTAAGCGGCAGCCAAATTCATAAGGTGTTTCTAAATCGCCACCTAATGTAATGTTGTTAGCATGACAACCACCAGAACAGAAGAATTTCGCCCAACATTCAGCACAAGTTGGTTTAGAGAATACATGTGTATTACGGAAGTCTTTAGGAATTTCTGTATTTTGTAATCCATCATACACATTGCCAAGCACATATCCATCTTTACCTACGAATTGATGACATGGGTAAATATCGCCATTTGGAACAATTGCCATATATTCATGACCTGCCCCACAACCACGAAGGCGTTTAGCCATACATGGACCGCGATACAAATCCATACGGAAGTGGAAGAAGTTAAACTTCTCGCCCCAACCATCTAATTGACGTTGTAAATAAATATCTGCTAATTTTTCATATTCTTTTTCCAATACAGGCCAATCCTCTTCGCGAAGAACATAGTCCCCCTCTTCACCTACTACAGGCTCCATGGATAAATGTTCGAAGCCAAGATCAGACATAGCCATAACGTCTTTTGTAAAGTCTAAGTTTTTATGTGTATACGTACCACGTACGTAGTATTCAAGACCATGGCGTTGTTTTACCGCATTGATAAGGTTTTTAGCAATATATTTGTAAGATTCCGCACCACTACCAGCTACAGGACGCATCGCATTATGTACAGATTCACGACCATCCAAAGATAATACAAGGCTCATCTTATGTTCGTTTACATAGTCGATTTTATCTTGTGTTAAGAGCATGCCATTTGTAGTCAATGTAAGCTTGAAAATCTTATTGTGCTTTTCTTGAATGGATTCAATATATTCAACTGTTTGTTTAACAACATCCCAGTTCAATAAAGGTTCTCCACCAAAGAAGTCTATTTCACAATGTTGACGAGGGCCGCTCATTTTAATGAGGAAGTCCACTGCACGCTTCGCCACATCAAAACTCATTAATTCACGTTTTACACCGCCGTAATCACCTTGGCTGGCAAAACAGTATTTACATGCTAAATTACAATCATGAGCAATATTTAAGCATAATGCCTTAACAATAGGTTTTTCACCTACTACAAGTTTAAACTCTCTACTCATCGGAGCAAACAATTGCTCTGCTTTAATGAGCTCATCTAACTCATCCATAATCTCATCAAGTTCTACGGCATCTTCCTTAGCATCTAATGCAGCATGTACTGCATCGCGATTAGTGCCATCATATATGTCAAGAACTCTATCAATGAGTTCGTCGATAACGTGAATAATACCACTATTAACATCTAAGCAGTAATAGTTATCCTTCATCCGAAACTTATGGATCATTGGTTTTAATTCTAACATGGTACCTCCAATTATTATGTATGGTAAAAGTTCTACTATATAGAACTTTCTAGATAATTGTACCACATTTCCACGCTAAACGTTATGAAAAGAGTCATAAAGATATACCATACAAAGTATGTATTATACACATAAATAAAAAAGGCCCGCTAAGCGAGCCTCTTTATTATTTTTGTTTGCAAACTTGGTTACCAACTGTGCAGCTTGTTTTGCAAGCAGATTGGCAAGATGTTTGACATTCCCCACAACCGCCAGTTTTAGCAGTTTTTTGCAAGGATTCAGTGTTGATAGTACGAATACGTTTAGCCATGGTTATCCTCCTCAATACTTATCGAATGATATTTATTTTATCATATTTATGAAAAGCCTGTAAAATACTATTTAGTTATGTTTTCGTCTACAGATTTGATTTTATTAACTTCTGTAGTTTTATTTGCATCCGCTCCTACTGTTGTTGCATCGTTTGTAACAGCATCAGTTTTTTCTTTCTTAGGAGTATCCTTACGCAATACCTTACGTAATGCCAATGCAACTGGAGTAACGATAACAGCAGCAAAAACTGCTTCTGGAATACCATGTGTAACAGATAAGAATACAATAGACCCTAATACTTGATCTGGACTAAGATTCATTTTAACAGCAAACATATCTGCATAAAGTAAGAAAATAAGTCCCATAACCATAATTGTATGGAATACGGTACCCATGAACGCAGACACGATAATGCGTGGACCTTGCGGTGCTTTCCATAATAGTAAATATACTAAATATGCTAATACCGGAAAAAGAATACGTGGTAGCACAGAAATAATTGGATTAATAAATAGTGGAGATAAAATATTTGGAGCTGTAATATTTTGCCACAAGCTATAGCAACCAAAGATAAACCCTACAAAAGCACCAACTTTAGGCCCCTCTACAATTGCACCAATAAGTGTCGGTACATGTAAAGTAGTTACATTAAGCGGGCCTAATGGAATAATACCATAGCCAGATACACCTAATGCAATAGTAATCCCCGCTAATAGACCAATAATTGTTAATTCGCGAATCGTAATGCCACTCTTCTTCTTTTTTGGCTCTTTACGTTCAACTTGCTTCAGTTTTTCATTGTCTTGGATTGATACAGTTGAGTTATCATCCACTGGACGTTCATTGTTGTTCATAGATCCTCCTTCGTTCTCATTCCTTACGGATATAAGTCGAAACTAGAAATTAAATACGTTCACGGCGTCGTGAAATAATACCACGCTCTACCAATGCACCTATAATCACTGCTACACCTGTCATACCAGCTTCTAACAAAGTTGGGGTAACAAACACTAGCGGATTACCTTGATACGTTGGAAAAACGGTGGGAACTAAAGATAAAATAAACTCTGGAATATAACCACCATATAAAATATGGGCATTCATAGCGAGCCATAAACCAGCAGTTAAAACAATACGAAATAATCGTATACCTTTATAGGCTATTTCTCTTGGGTATAAATAGAATACGAATACCAATAAGGATATAAGTAATGACACCAATTCTGCAAAGAGTATATTCACATTCATAGATGACGCATACATGAAATAAACCATTGGATCTTGTAGATCAATATAGAGAAGCGAACCAATATATAAGAATGGAATTGGAATAGTATATCCAATTATATCGAGTGCTTCATCTACCATTCCCCATCGATGATTTCGATTGAAAAACTTAGTAGCTAGCAACCCACAAAGTTCAATAAGTACTTGAACTATAAAATACACCACGAAAAGAAGCAACGCTGTTACAATTCCACTATCTGCAGTAAAGCTAAAGGGCGTATGAAGAAATGAAAATACTGTCCACCAGGCCCAGCTATACGTATGATATCCCATACTCAATGGTAAATCGTCATTAAATTTAGCATTCTTCAATCTTCGTACCATGAGAGGTATTACAAGAGACAATACAGGGAATACTAATATTGGTAATGCTAATGCGCCACTCAAGGAAAGAACTGTCGTTACAGCACTTACAAATAAAGCACAAACGACGGTGAATAACCAGAAATTCTTATTCATTACGGCCTCCTACTAAACGAGTAAGACCATATGCAAAAATCAAGCTAATAGTAACACCAATATACATAGCTACTAAAAAAGCTACATCTCGGCCAGCTGTAGGCCAGCTCCATAGCATCGATAAATCTACACCGAGAAAAATACCTTTATAGCTAATGCCGTGGATTATAATCCAACTTACAACATAAGCAATACGGCTAATCGATTTTCCATCTCCAAAGGTACTACTTTTAAACGATAAATATGCCAAAGGCATTATTAGTGATAAAAGTAAATACCATACAAGTGCTACGGTAGCACTTGATCCATTATGAATCATATATGCAATAATAGGAATTACTACGATAAATAGATTCAAATAAACGGATCTTTTACAAATATCCATTAATGTGTTCATATAGATCTCCTATGATATGTAATCTCTTTGTATTTTACAATAATCATAGATAAATGTCATCAAAAAAGAAAAACCTCCATACAGGTAAATGAATACCTTATATGGAGGCTTCTAATTAAGCTACTACAGAGTCAGCTGTTACATCAATTGTAGGAACAGTTTCCTTTGGTTCTTCTTTTTTCAACAATGGAGTCATGCTTTCTAAGCCGATACCCAATGTGAATAGATTATGCAACCATGCTGTTTGGCTTGGCGGCATAATACCGAGTACACCACCACCTACAAGGGCACCATTGAAACCAACGATACCATTGTAATTTGCTTTGATGCGTTTCATCAATGCCATAGAAATGCGGCGTAAATCTACAAGAGCTTGTAGATGATCGGAAGAAATAGTAACATTTGCAATTTTTTGAGCAATTGGAGCGCCTTCATTCATAGCGATACCAACATGTGCTTCAGAAATTGCTGGGGAATCGTTAATACCATCCCCTACCATCATAACAGTATAGCCTTCAGCTTTTGCTTGTTTTACATAAGCCGCTTTATCTTCTGGCAATACTTCAGCATGCAATTCATCGATGCCGAGTTCGTCAGCTACACGTTGTGCATTACGTTTGGAGTCACCAGTCATCATGACAACCTTTTTAATACCCAAAGTGTGTAAATCAGCTATAACTTGTTTTGCTTCCTCACGAACAGGGTCTTTAATACAAATAACCGCTGCTAGTGTACCTCCAATAGCGAGGTAAATATGGGAAGATGAATTTGGTAAATTGTTGAATTTTTCTTGTTCATCTGCAGGAATTTTTGTCTTTTCATCATCAAAGATGTAGTGAGCACTACCAATGCGTACACGGTAGCGACCAACTTTAGATGCAATACCATGAGCTACAACGTATTCTACGTCGGAGTGCATTTCCTTGTGAGGCAAGTCATGATCCTTAGCAGCGCGTACAATTGCTTTTGCCATGGAGTGAGGGAAATGTTCCTCAATACATGCAGCTAATTTCAACATTTCATCTGCATCATGACCGTTGAACGGGATGATTTGTTCAAACTCAGGTTCTGCTTTTGTAAGAGTACCAGTTTTATCGAACACAATCATATCTGCTTGTGCAATTTGTTCTAAGAACTTACCACCTTTAACAGTGATACCGCGTTTAGATGCTTCTTGCATAGCGGAAAGTACTGCCAATGGAATGGATAATTTTAGAGCACAAGAGAAGTCAACCATAACGAAAGACAATGCTTTCATTACATTTCGAGTCAACAAATATGTTAAACCAGCACCAATAAAGCTAATTGGAACTAATTTATCTGCCATGCGGTATGCTTGTTGTTCCATACCGGATTTCATTTGTTCAGACTCTTCAATGAGGTTAACGATTTTTTCGTAACGAGATGTTTTGGATGTGCTACGTACTTCTACAATAGCTTTACCGTCTTCAACAACAGTACCCGCATATACAGAACTGTCTTGATCGCGACGAACCGCTTCTGGTTCACCAGTCATGGAGCTTTCATTAACAAGAACAACACCATCGATAACGACACCATCCAATGGAATCACTTCGCCTTGGCGAATAATGATTTTATCACCTGCCACAACTTCGTTAACTGGCTTGCTCACTTCAATGTCATCAACTAAAACCCATACTTTATCTACGTTCAAGGACATGCTTTGAGCGAGATTTAATACAGATTTACGGTGAGTCCATTCTTCTAAGATATCACCAATACCCAATAGGTACATAACAGCGCCAGCTGTAGGGTAGTCTTTTTGAAGTAAAGCAGCACCAATAGCTACACCATCAAGTACTTCGACAGTTAACTTACGTTGCCACAATGTTTTAATCGCTTTACCGATAAATTTAATACCGTCAAACCAAGCCCATGCAGCCGCAATTGGTGCAGGAAGCACTGCTTTTTTACCTAAGTAAAGTGCAGTGCGGTTGATCATCATTTCACGGTATTTTTTATTTACCAAGCGTGGTGAATATTCGTTCAAAGCAGGTGCTTCGGACAAGTTTAAATCGCGTAGAGCTAACACTGCATCACGCACAGCATCAGAATCGCCATTATGTTTAATGGCGATTTGACTGCTACGAGTGTAGAAGGTTACATCTACAATTGCATCATTAAGGAGCAATGTATCCTCTATATAAGCTGCTTCAGCTTCTGTAAAGCGATGGCCAGTTACCTTAACATGCAAGCGATTTCTGAGTTTTCGTACAACAGAAAATTGTAACATATGTGCAATCCTCTAATTATTTGTTTTCTTCAAAGATTTCTTCGTTGCGTGCTTCGTTGATTTCTTGAGCTTCTGCCAATACATCAGATGCGGATGCTTGTACTTTTTCAGCTGTTTCTAATACAGTTTCTTTAGCGCGAAGACCAGCTGCTACGATACCAGCATATACTTTTTTAGCGTCTTTGGAAGTTAAAACTTTAAGACCTACAGTACCCAATGCAAGACCTGCTGCGAATAAGTTAGCGTTTTTAAGATTTTTTTGATCGATGTTGAACATGATAATATTCCTTTCTACTAAATATGATAAAAAATTTAATTACTATATTTGAAAAGAGGAGCCATTATAGAGACCCCTCATTCAAATTCAGAATTCGTACTAGCTTACTTAGCGGTACGTTTAATGCCTAGTGCCTTATTGGAGCCATCACAGCTGCAGCTACCACCGCAACCAGAAGATTTTTTAGAGCTAGACTTGGAGCCACCGCCACCACAGCCGCAGCCACCTTTACCAGACATTTGTTTGTAAAATTTATTACCGATATAAGCTAATGCTAATACAACTATGAGTCCTATAACAAGATTATCCATTATTATGCCTCTTTCTCAATATCTACTAAATTATAATATGTGTATTAGTGATAAACAAGATAAAAGCAATATCTAAAGGATATTTCCCTTTTCTCATTATCATTTAACCACGAATATTGATAATTATCAAGTATTATTTTTAAATTACTTATAACAAAATCGCAATGTTTTAATTCATTTTTGTTCAAAGAATCTAAAAGTGGCTAAACTCTCCTATTTAGCGATTTTAGATTAGAAACCTAATGCGCGACCTATGTTATAGAAGATGAAACATGCAATCCAAGCAAATGTGTTTTCATAGAAGAACATGAACGCAACCCATTTCCAAGAGCCAGTTTCACGTTTGATAACTGCTAATGTTGCCAAACATGGTGGATAGATTAAGATGAACAGCATCATTGTTAAACCGATTAACGGTGTGAAATGAGGATCATTTTGTAAGTAATCAGTCAACGGTGCTGGATTTTGATCATCACCACCAACAGCATAAACAGTACCTAACGTTGAGATAACAACCTCTTTAGCCGCCAAACCAGCTACTAATGATAGGCCCATTTTCCAATCAAACCCCAATGGTTCTAGCACTGGGTTGATGGCTTTACCAAAGGATGCTGCATAGGATTGTTCAATTTTTTCCGCAGCTTGTTCTTTATCAAGTTTGTCATTTTCAGCATCTAAATTAGCACTGTTTTTATACATTGCCCATGCTGCTGGGAACAAGTCTTTATTTTCATCTTTAATATCATTGAATAATTCAGGTGCTTCAGAATCATCCTCTACTGCTACTTCAGGTTCATCTTCTCCTGCTTGCTTAGCAGCATCAGTAGCATCTTGTACAGTAGATTTCATATCTTCAACAATTTTATCAACTGCATCTTTTTGGTCATCTGTAGCAATACCGAATTGAGCTAATGTAGCTGCATCTTTTACTTCATACTCTTGAGCAACTTGTTCTTTCATTGCATCATAGTCTTTAGAGTATTCTACATCCATTGGGTACGCAGTAAGGAACCAAATCAAGATAGATGCAGCCATGATGAATGTACCAGCTTTAATGATGTACAATTTAGCACGTTCGTACATGTGCATCCAAGTAGCTTTCAATGTAGGTAAATGATATGGAGGTAGTTCCATTACAAATGGTTCAGCTTCACCTGCAAATAAGAACTTACGGAAGATCTTTGCAAAGATAATACCGAAAATAATGCCCAAGAAATATACAGAAAATACAACAAATGTACTATCCCAACCATTTGGGAAAAATGCATTTGCAAATAAGATATATACCGGTAAACGAGCAGAACAGCTCATGAATGGTGTAATCAAGATTGTAACCATTCGATCCTTATAGTTATCAAGGATACGAGCGCCCATTACAGATGGTACGGAACAACCGAAACCTAAAAGCAACGGAATAAAGGATTTACCATGCAAACCACAAGCGCGCATTACACGGTCAATAACGAAGGCTGCACGAGCCATGTAACCAGTATCTTCCAAGAAAGAAATGCCAAGGAAGAGTAATAAAATTAATGGTAAGAATGAAAGTACCGCACCTACGCCGGCAATAATACCATCAGATACGAGTGACTGTAATTGGCCCTCTGGAATAGTCTGAACCGCATAAGCTTGTAATGCAGCGAAACCATCCTCGATCCAACCTTGAGGAATACCACCAACGAAGTTAACGAACGCAAACAATAAGTACATAACAACCATGAAGATTGGTAAGCCCCAAATTCGATGCGTTAAGATTTTGTCATAACGGTCAGAGCGTGTTTCCAATTGAGTTGGCGCTTGTGTTAAACATGTATTATATACTTCTACTGCAAAGCGGTGACGATATTCTTGGAAGACAATATCAAGATCAACTTGATCCTTAATTTCTTCACGAATAGCTTCAGCCTTTTGAATAACAGCTTCCGTATTATCAAAGCGCATAACTTTGCCAATAACGTCAGCATCTTTTTCTAACAACTTAACAGCAATCCAACGAAGTGGATATGTAACAGTGCCCGCTTGTTTTAGCAATTCTACAAGCTCACTAATTTTGCCTTCTAACAAATCACCATAGTTAATTGTTACACCAGGAGCTTTTTGAGAAGCAGCTACACTAATTGTTGCTTCTAACAAGTCTTTTGTACCAATGTTTGTACGACCTACTGTGCTAACAATTGTAGCCCCTGTCATTTCTGCCATTTTTTTTAGGTCGTATTTGATGCCCATTTCTTCAGCAACGTCAGCCATGTTTAGAGCAATAACCATTGGCTTTTCAAGTTCCAATAATTGTGCAGCTAAATATAAGTTACGTTCCAAGTTAGATGCATCAAGAACATTAACAATAACATCTGGGTTATCATTTACGATTACATTACGCGCTACTAACTCATCCAAGGAACGTGCAGTTAAGCTATATGTACCTGGTAAGTCAATAAACAATAACTCATGGCCATCAAAATTCGTATGGCCTTCCTTTTTTTCTACTGTAACGCCAGCATAGTTACCAACGTGTTGCTTCGCCCCTGTGATATTGTTAAACATTGTAGTTTTACCACAGTTAGGGTTACCTGCTAAGGCAATGCGAATTTGCCCATTTTCTGCCATGTGAACCTCCTATTGAACCTCTACATCAATCATGCCAGCTTCGCTATTACGAAGTGCTAATTCAAAGTTTTTTACTTTGATTTCCACCGGATCCCCCAAAGGGGCAAACTTCATAACATGGATTTTTGTACCATTTACAAGACCCATGTCAATTAGACGATGCTTAACATTGCCACTGCCATGTAGTGCAACAATAAGACCAGACTCACCTGGTTTCATGTCTTTTAACTTTTTGATAGCCATACGACACCTCCTAATTATTGTACCTAACAACCTCATATTAAACACACCAAATAATAATGCGTATTAATATCTTAAATTATTATATCAAAGAAATCAATAATTTCAACAATTATTATCATTTTTATGGTGATTTTCTATCTCATATATATATTTTTTTCTCATATTAAATATGAGAATTATTTTATCATTAATCAAAATAAACCTTATAGGGTATAGCTTTTTATGAACCATCGCAAATCATAATTACCCCCACCAAATAAGAAGCACTACTAAGATTATCATTATTAATAATTCAATCATTCTCAATTAAACATTAAAATTTTATTTAAATATGAATACTTTAATGTTTTTTATTCTCATAAATATCCATATATATCGCCATTTCTCAATTTATTATCAATTAATAGCACTTTTAATTATTTCAAATTAACTTTACAGGCCTACCATAGTGTCATATAATATTAGCCCCTTATATAAAGTTTCAATTTATTTGCCCCCACTAGGTGCATAAGGTATAATTAATATAATATGTATTATAGAAAGGACGATCCATGAAATCTTTTAAATCTCTAGGTGTTTGCGATGAACTCATTCAAGCCCTTCAAAAACAAGGTATCAAGGAGCCCACTCCAATTCAAGAACAAGCCATTCCTGTAGTTTTCAAAGGGAATGATGTCATAGCAAAAGCTCAAACAGGCACAGGCAAAACATTAGCCTTCTTATTACCTATTCTTCAACGGGTGCACACAGATGTTCATCAAGAGCAAGTACTTATCATTGCACCTACGCGAGAACTAGTAAAACAAATTTCTGACGAAGCAAAAGAAATAGGTACCATTTTAAATGTGGATATCCTCCCTCTTATCGGTGGCAAAACGATTGAAGCACAGCTACAACAATTAGGACGTCGCCCTCAAGTTATCTTAGGTACGCCTGGCCGTCTATTAGATCATGCTAAGCGTGGTTCACTTCACCTAGATTGTATTCGTCGTGTCGTACTCGATGAAGCCGACCAAATGCTCCACATGGGGTTCTTACCGGATATTGAAAATCTCATAAGCCAAACAGATGCTAATAGACAACTTTTACTATTCTCTGCAACAATCCCAGATAAGATTAGAAACCTTGCAAAAGCTTATATGTCAAAACCAGCCTCTGTAACAGCAGAAGGTAAGCATGTTACATTAGAATCTATTGATCAACGTGTATACATGATGAATCCAGAGGAAAAAACAGAACGCCTCATCAAAATGATTGAAGAAGACAATCCATTCTTGGCCATTGTTTTCTGTAATAAACGTGAAGGTGCAGTTCGCTTATCCTATGAGTTAACTGCTGCAGGCCTAAATATTGCTGAAATGCATGGCGATTTAACACAAGGTCGCCGCACTCAAATATTACGCGATTTTGCAAAAGCTAAGACACAAATCTTAGTAGCCACAGATATTGCAGCTCGCGGTATCGATATTGAAGGCATTACACATGTTTATAACTACGACGTACCACGCGACGTAGATTACTATATCCATCGTATTGGCCGTACTGGTCGTGCAGGTAATTCCGGTGTAGCTGTTACATTTGCCACACCACAGGATGAATCTTGGCTACGACGTATTGAGCGCGCCATCCAGGCAACGCTTACTAAATACACTAAAGATGGCCAAATTAAGACTAAAGGTAATGCAAGTACTGCGCCAAAACGTGCAAAATCTTCTGGCAAAACTAAGATTACAAGTTCCTATCAATCTACAAAGGCTAAAGCTCATAAAGCTCGTGGCCACAAAGGTGCTAATACACGCCAACGCCGCACATCTACGTCTCAAACTGGACGTCGTGGTAAACGCAGATAAAACTAAAGACGCGTACAGATTAATCTGTACGCGTCTTTTTATTTGTTCGCATAAATACTTGGCGTGCCATTTACATCAGAGCATTGTGTCTTACATTGAGATCGATTACTGCAAACCCAGTTAATACGGCCTCTCGCCTCTTGTTTAACAAAATAACCTTCTTTACATCGTGGGCATTTATATTTCTTTTCTTCTTCAGATAGAATGATATTACTTTCACCTGTTGAAGTCTCTCCATCGATTGGTTGCGTATGTTTACAAGTTGGATAATTGGTACAGCCTAAAAAAGCACCATATTTACCATTACGCTGTTGCATATGTCCCTTATTACATTTCGGACATATAGGTAAAGTAGATAAGTCTACATTTTCATTATCCATAGGTCGTTTACGATTTTGATTCATTATCGTGCGAACTACATTTGGCATCATTTGACCAGAATTTACCTGTTTATCAAAGCCAAGCTTATCAATCAATAACTGTAAAAACTTAACTTGATCAGACAAGAAGGAATCCAACGTATCCTCCCCTTCACTCATGAGGGCCAAACGTTCTTCCCAAACTGCCGTTTCATCAGGATACAACAATTCATCAGGCAATGCATCTACTAAAAGATAGCCTGTTTCCGTAGGTGATAGAACTTGCTTCTTCCCCGAAGTTTTCATAAAACCACGACTGATGAGTTCGTCAATAATATTAGCACGAGTCGCCTCTGTACCTATACCAGATACAGCCTTTAACTGTTTTTTCAAATCTTCGTTTTTTACAAATTTATGAATTTCCTTCATCGCTTGTAATAATGTAGATGGTGTAAAACGAGATGGTGGTTTTGTTTGTTTTGCCTCTACAGAGGAATCTGTATAAAGAACGGAATCATTTTTCTTAACAGCCGGCAAATGATCCGTTTCTTCAATAGCCTCTTTTTTAGAATCAGATTCTGCGCCACGTTCATCAGTTAAATCAGGTTCATCATTATCTGTCACCGATTTGGACTTTTGTCGTTTATAAAGCAACTTCCATCCTTCGTCTATAACTACACGACCATTAGCAACAAACTCTTCCTTACATTGCTCTACTACAATTTTAGTTTGCTCATAAATGTGCTCCCCATAAAATTGAGCAATATAGGCCTGACTAATGAGGAAGTAAATATTGCGTTCCTCACGGGACAAGCTATTTACATTACAAGCTACGGTCGTAGGAATTATAGCATGATGGGCTGTAATCTTCTTTTCATTCCAAGCGCGGCTTTTAATTGAGCGGTCTGCATCAGTAGCCCACTGTGCTAATTTTTCATCCCCTGCATTCTGTAAATTATTGAGAATTGCATTGCGGTCACCATACTGATTTGGTGGTAAATATTCACAATCAGAACGAGGATACGTAGTCAATTTCTTTTCATATAGTTTCTGTGCTGTATCAAGTACAGTTTGCGGATCATAGGAGAATGCTTTACCAGCTAATACCTGCAAAGATGATAGAGACAATGGTAACCGCTGTACATCTTTCTTTTTAGATTTTGTAACAGCTTTGATAACTCCATCTGGACCAGCCTGTAAGCGCTCTACTAATTCATCGGCTATAGCTTTATTAATAAGGCGTCCATCTGGGTCAAGCCCCTTTTGATCGTCTGTAGGCTGCCACGTAGCCCAGAACACACCGTTTGGATGATTATATAAAACCTTTAATGTAAAATAATCTACCGGTTTAAAAGCGGCTAGTTCTCGTTCTCTGCGTACCACAAGGGCTAATGTAGGGGTCTTAACACGGCCTATAGGTAATGTTACTTTATTACCTTTATAACGTTCAGACAATGTATAGGCACGAGATAAATTCATGCCAATAAGCCAGTCTGCACGTGCTCTAGCCAATGCAGATTGATATAGATTGTGAAAGTCTTTATTATCCCGTAGATCATTTAATGCGGCACGAACAGATTTTTCGTCCAATGCATTTAGCAAGATACGTTGTACAGGTTTTGTATTTCCTACATAATATAAAACCTCATCAACCAACAATTGACCTTCCCTGTCCGGGTCACCTGCGTTGACGATAATGTCCGCTTTACCGATTAATTCTTTTACAGTCTCAAACTGTTGACGACTACTATCCGTAACGAGTAATTTCCACTCATCAGGCACAATAGGTAAATCTTGAGGGCGCCAGCGGATATATTTATCATCGTAATCACCAGGTTCTGCTTGATGTAATACGTGCCCTACAACCCAAGTCACCACATCATCACCTTGGATAAAATAGCCATTCCGTTTTTGGATATTCTTGTTTTCTGGCAAGCATTTACTAATTTCGCGAGCCATGGATGGCTTTTCCGCAATAAATAACCTCATGGTCCCCCTCCTTAACATAAAATAACGGCTATTCCCCAAGCCGCTCTTTGAAATCTCATTATACTACAATTTAGTGGTCATAACTACCAAAATCATGTATAATTTTAAAGATATGAATGGTGTGAAGATGATATATTAAAATAAGACTTTCACAAACGAAACAATAGAGGTGAACTATGACATTTTTAGAAGAAGTGCAACGTCGGCGTACGTTTGCTATCATATCTCACCCGGATGCGGGTAAAACTACATTAACAGAAAAATTACTTTTATACGGTGGTGCTATCCACTTAGCAGGGTCCGTTAAATCTCGTAAAACAGCAAAACACGCCGTATCTGACTGGATGGAAATCGAAAAGCAACGTGGTATCTCCGTAACAAGTTCGGTGTTGCAATTTGACTATGATGGTTGTCGCGTCAATATCCTAGACACCCCTGGTCACCAGGACTTTTCTGAAGATACATATCGTACCTTAATGGCTGCAGATAGTGCTGTCATGTTGATTGACGTAGCAAAAGGCGTAGAAGCACAAACAAAAAAACTATTTGCTGTATCTAAAGAACGCGGTATTCCTATTTTTACATTTGTAAATAAAATTGACCATTTCGGTCGTAGCCCATTTGATTTGATGGAAGAAATCGAAAATGTTCTTGGCATTCGTACATGCCCTATGAACTGGCCAATTGGTATAAACGGCGAATACAAAGGCGTATACGATAGAGAACATGAAACTATCGAGCTTTTCGCAAAAGATGAAACACATGGTCAAGAAAAGTTAGCCTCTGAAAAAGGAGCTTTGACTGACCCTCGCATGAAAGAATTATTGGGCGACGATGTATACCAAGCATTGCTTGATGATATTGAATTATTAGATGTTGCAGGCGATCCATTCGATTTTGACAAGGTTCGTGCTGGTGAATTAACTCCTATGTTCTTCGGCTCTGCCATGACTAACTTTGGGGTAAAACCATTCTTAGAGAAATTCTTAGAACTTGCTCCATCTCCTGCTCCGCGCCAAGCTGTGGAAGAAATGGTACAACCTACAAGCGAAGACTTCTCTGCTTTAGTATTTAAAATCCAAGCGAATATGGACCCTAACCACCATGACCGTATCGTATTTATGCGTATCTGTTCTGGTAAGTTTGAAAAGGGCATGTCCGTATTGCATCGTCAATCTAATAAAACGATTCGTCTATCTCAGCCTCAACAGTTTTTGGCTACAGAACGTACCATCGTAGAGGATGCATATCCAGGAGATATTATCGGTGTCTTTGACGCTGGTACAATGGGTGTAGGTGATACACTGTGTGCTCAAAAACACAAGGTAACCTTTGGTGACTTCCCTGTATTCCCACCAGAGTTCTTTGCTCGCGTATCGCCAAAAGATACTATGAAGCGTAAGCAGTTCCAAAAAGGGATGACACAATTAGCCCAAGAAGGCGCTGTTCAAATCTTTGAACAACCAGGTGCTCTTGATTCCTTCGTAGTCGGCGCTGTAGGTATGCTTCAATTCGAGGTTCTGGAATACCGTTTAAAAAATGAATATGGTGTTGATTTATTAAATAATACATTACCATACAGTGTTGCTCGTTGGATCGATGGTGAAGTAGATATCGCTTCTTTAAAAGGGGTAGATAATGCGATGATTGTTAAGGATAATCGAGATCGCACCGTAGTCCTCATTTCCAATGAGTGGCAAATGGGTTGGGTTCAGGAACGTAACCCTAATGTTACATTCTTAACAACTCCAAAACTTCATCACGAACTATAGTATGGAAGCTCATCCCCTTCTCTAGATAAGAGAGTTGCTATATTATATATGGTAGTATAAGCTCAAATCACAATAGCATATAATAAGATGTAAAGACTTTATAGCTCAAGACTGGAATATATTTCTCAATATATAAAAATTAGAAATATATTCCAGTTTATTTTTTTATAATAGGCAGGAATATCACAGAATTTAGTCGAATACATATAGTATGATTATGTAAAGAAGTGATTTTTACTATTACTTTCTCGTATTTTTGTATATAATATAAATGTATTAAAAAAGATATATATCTAATTATAGGTATATAATAACTAAATGGTTTTAATGTTGTTGTGAGTGTTGAAAATAAATAATATATAATTATTATACCTTATATATTCTATAGTTTTTTTCGACCATTCATGATACCATAAAATATAAGTTTTATTTTTTATTTTAAAGGAGTGATTTTATGCCACTTATTGACTTAGCGTTAGTCAACGATGTATGGACCTTAAAACTGTCCATGATCCAAACTGTAGGCCTTGCTGTAATCACGTTATTCATTGGTACTTGGATTAACAAACATTCCAAGTTCTTACAACGTATGTGTATGCCTGCACCAGCTGTAGGGGCTTTGCCATTTGCATTTTTAACTGCTATTCTTTCTTACTACAAGATTTTGAACATTACTTTTGAAGGCTCCCTACAAACATTCTTAATGCTCGCTTTCTTTACCACTATTGGTTTAATGGCTTCCTTGAAAGTCCTCAAAAAAGGCGGCATTTTCATTATCTTCTTCTTCCTAGCTTGTGCAGTGTGGATTGTTGTTCAAAATACTGCAGGTATTATGATTGCTAAAGCTTTAGGCATTGAACCAATCATCGGTATTATGGCTGGCTCCGTATCTATGATCGGTGGTCTTGGTACGGCTGGTGCCTTCGGTCCATACTACGAACAATTACTTGGTATCCCTGGTACAGCATCTGCTGCAGTTGCAGCAGCAACATTCGGTATGGTTGCTGGTACAATCCTAGGTGCTCCTGTAGGCGAACGCATTATTAAAATGCACAAAGTTAAAACACCATACGAAAATCCTGAGTTAATGGAAGATGAAGGCATCGACATGATCGAAGATCGCGTTGAAAGCGGTGGCAAACAATTCGATGCTCAAGACCTTTTAACAATCTGTATGTGGATTGGTCTCGCTTTAGGTATCGGTACTATCGTAAGTGCTGGTTTATCCATCCTTACTCCACTACCTGCGTACATCGGCGCAATGATTTGTGCTGCTGTAATTCGTAACTTTGGTGATTTTACAAAAGCTTACAAAATCAACGATGCAGCTCTCGATGCAGTATCCAATGTAGCATTATCCTTATTCGTAACAATGGCTATCAATAGCTTGAAACTAGTTCAATTGATTGATCTTGCATTACCTCTTATTACAATCTTAGTTGCACAAATGGCACTTATCTGTGTATTTGCATACCTTATCTACTTTATTTTTGGTCGCAACTACGATGCAGTTATGCTTGGCGCGGGCGCTATCGGCTTCGGTCTAGGTGCTACACCAAATGCGTTGGTTAACATGTTGTCCTTGGCGGGCAAACACGGTCCATCCCCTCGTGCATGGCTCGTAGTTTCCTTAGTAGGTGCATTCTTAATCGACTTTGCAAATGCTTTCCTCATTACAACAATGGCTGGCATTCTTTACTAAACAAAAAGGACCCATTCGGGTCCTTTTTTATGCAAAAAACTTATTAGCATAATAAGAGCTTATTAATACAAAAGAGCTTATTAGAATGATATTATCAATCTAATAAGCTCTTTTTACATTATACTATTTAATTAAAGAAGCCCACGCATTAGCTACATCGGCAAATTCTTGAAGGGTAAATGTTTCCCCTCTTCGTTGACCATCGATATTTGCTTTTGCTAACAGCTCTTCGATTCGATCTTTTGATAATCCCGTTGTCTTCATCGTATTAGCAAAGGTTTTACGTCGTTGCGCAAAACCAGCTTTCACAACCCGGAAGAATAATTTCTCATCAATCACATCAACCGGTGGTTTATCTCGTAATACGCAGCGAATGACAGAACTCGTTACAGCTGGAGCTGGCAAGAAGGATTTAGGTGGTACATCAAGCACAATATCCGGTTCAGTATAATATTGTACCGCTACAGATAATGCACCATAATCCTTTGTACCTGGCTTAGCTACCATTCGCAAGGCAACTTCCTTTTGTACCATTACAACGAGGCGCTCAATTGGTAATTTACTTTCCAATAGAGACATAATAATAGGTGTTGTAATATAGTACGGTAAATTGGCAACCACCTTAAATGGTTTATGATTCATGATGGATGGTACATCAAGTTTCAACACATCCCCATGGACAATACGTACATTATCATAGGAGGCCAAAGTAGTGTCTAAGACCTCTAATAAACGTCTGTCGAGTTCAATGGCCGTTACATCTGCCCCACTTTGTGCTAACCCCTGTGTCAATGTACCGATGCCAGGACCTACCTCTAGTACAGGTTCACCAGGTGTCAATTCTGCAGCATGTACTATTTCATCAACAATACCGCGTTTAATAAGAAAGTTCTGCCCTAATTTCTTGCTCATTTTAATATCGAAGCGTTTACATATATAATGCACTACCTCAGGGCTTGCAATTACTGATTCTAACATCTTAACTCCTATTTTAACTATTCACAGCCTCTTCAAAAGCATCTCGAGTTATACCATAATGATTTAAGCGGTATAAGAACTGCTTGCCATTACCATAACCAATACCTAACTTGGCACCAATAATCGCACGGCGAGCAGCACTATCAGGCATACCTGATAACCCATGACGAACTAGATCTACCATAGAAAATTCGTTGGATGATTCCAACGATTCTACATGTAATGTAGATAGTGCCTTTCTAATGGATTCAGGCGATGCTTGTTCTATACCAATATCATCATTTGCAAAAGCTTCATCACGAGGAACAAAAGCATGCTGAGCATTAGGGAATTTTTTTGTTAATACACGACGAATTCTTTCCCCTGCTGTATCAGGATCTGTTAATATGATAATACCTCTTTTTTCATAGGCTACGCGAATCATATCAATAACACCTTTACGGAGTGTGAAACCCTCTGTCGCAATGCAATCTGCTTCCACAGCTTGTGCAATACGTTGTATATCAGATTTTCCTTCTACCACGATGACTTGTTTAAGCATAGGTCCTCCTTTATTCTATTAGTACATTGTAACACATATATAACATTGCTTAAATACTTATAATCGAGTAGTATAAGTAGTGTAATATATAAAAGGAGGCCATTATGACCTTACAACAACTAAAGTATGTCACAACCATTGCAAATATAGGCAGTATTAGTGAGGCTGCTAAGAGACTTTTCGTTTCTCAACCAAGCTTAACAAAGGCCATTAAAGAATTGGAAAAGGAAATGGGTATTACCATTTTTGACCGCACCAATAAAGGGATTACTGTTTCTAAGGAAGGGGAACGTTTCCTCGGCTATGCACGCCAAGTACTAGAACAAGCTGCATTATTGGAAGAACAATACAAAAGCCAAAGCGGTGGCAAAAAACAATTTTCTGTTTCTACCCAACATTACTCCTTTGCAGTAAATGCCTTTGTAGAGCTTTTAAAAGGTGCAGACATTGATCAATATGATGTATCCTTACGAGAAACACAAACCTATGAAATCATCGATGACGTAGCTCATATGAAGAGCGAAATCGGTTTGCTCTTCTATAATGATTTTAATCGCCCTGTATTAGAAAAATTAATTCACACTAATGAATTAACCTTTACAGAATTATTTACTGCTCATCCTCATATTTTTATTGGCAAAAACCACCCATTAGCAAATAAGGATGTAGTGTCTATGGATGAACTTGAGAATTATCCTTATATTTCTTTTGAACAAGGCGATCACAATTCCTTCTATTTTTCTGAAGAGATTTTTAGTACCGTTGTCCGTCCAAAACATATTCGGGTACGCGATCGGGCATCCCTCTTCAGTTTATTGCTTGGTCTAGATGGATATACCGTATCTAGTGGCGTAATAGATGAGGAAGTAAACGGTGAAAATATCATTTCTGTACCTCTTGCAGAGGAAGGTTTAATGCATATCGGTTACATTACAAATAACAAAATGCATCGTAGCCGTTTAGGTCAAGAATATATCCAAGCGTTAGAACAATATGTAGGGAACTATGGTAGACACATTAAATTACCTAAAATAAAGGGATAATATTGTATTATATTTGATGATAGTTTAAATGACTCTACATAATAGTTTAACTACAAGTAAAAGCACTCCTATTAGGGAGTGCTTTTTTGCATATGCATAAAACTCAACACTATAAATTAACCCGTTTCAAAGTATTCAGTACTGTACAACAGCGTAGATACTATAAATTAACATCACATTTTGATATAACTAAATCCATAAAATAATGCACAGATATAACTAAAAGCTATGTACAACATTAATATATTGATATTTTTATATATGTTCAGACTTAGTTATAATAAACCTATCGAATTTATCGGTTTTACCGTTTATATAAGGAGGATTTTAATTATGTCCAAACAATTAGCACCATTCCATTTTGATATCGTAGGTTCTTTCCTACGCCCAGCAGAATTAAAAGAAGCTCGTGAAGCTTTTACAAAAGGAAATATTACTAGAGAAGAACTAACAGCTGTAGAAGATCGTCTCATTACAGACCTCATTCAAAAACAAAAAGCTGCAGGCCTTCCTGTTATTACTGATGGTGAATTCCGCCGTGCATACTGGCACTTAGATTTCATGTGGGGATTTAATGGCGTAAAAGAAATTGAACTTGAACACGGTTATAAATTCCATGGTCAAGAAACAGCACCTGGCTCCCTCGCCCTTACTGGTAAAATTACAGGCACTAACCATCCATTTGTAGAGCATTTCAAATTCGTAAAACAATTTGAAGATGAGCATACTACAGCACGTCAAACGATCCCTGCTCCATCTCAATTCTTAGCTGAATTATTCCGCGAAGATAATGGCATTACAACACGCTCCTTCTATCCTGACTTAGAAGAATTAATTCAAGACATTGCTGCTGCATACCGTCAAGTAATTAAAGACCTCTACGAGGCAGGTTGCCGCAACATTCAATTTGACGATTGTACTTGGGGTATGTGCTGTGACCACGCATACTGGACTGGTCGCCAAAAAGATAAAAGCGTCACTATCGAAGGTGAAACAGCTAAATACCTACGCTTAAATAACTTGGCACTCGAAGGGCGCCCTCATGACTTAGCATTCACTACACATGTATGCCGTGGTAATTACAACTCTACTTGGGCTGCTAGCGGTGGTTATGAACCAGTTGCACCAATTCTATTCGCCAAAGAAAATGTAGATGCATATTATCTAGAATTTGATGATGATCGCTCTGGTGGTTTTGAGCCATTGCGCGAAGTGTCCCCTAATAAAAAGGTTGTATTAGGCTTGATTACTTCTAAACGCCCAGAATTAGAAGATAAAGAAGTTATCAAAGAACGAATCAAAGAAGCTACCAAATATATTCCACTCGATAGACTTTGCCTATCCCCTCAATGTGGCTTTGCATCTTGTGAAATTGGTAACCAATTGACTGAAGAACAACAATGGGCTAAACTTGCATTAGTTAAAGAAATAGCTCACGAAGTTTGGGGTGATTAAATGAATGAACACACCATATATTTAGGAGGCGGTTGTTTCTGGGGCCTTCAAGGGTATATCAAAAAAATCTCTGGTGTCATTTCCACTGAAGTAGGCTATGCTAATGGACCTACTGAAAATCCAAGTTATGAAGATGTCTGTCACGATAGTGGTCACGTGGAAGCTCTAAAAGTTACATACGATGCGGATGTACTCTCCTTAGATCACTTAATTCAATACTTTTTACGCGCCATTGATCCATTCAGTGTTAATAAACAAGGTGGTGACGTAGGTATTCAATATCGAACTGGTATTTACTATATAGATAAAGCCGACAAAACTATTATTGAAATTACCTTGGCTCGTGCCCAATCCTTCGAAGGAAAGCCATTTGCTATTGAAGTATTGCCTCTATCTAACTACTACTCTGCAGAGGAATATCACCAAGATTACTTAGATAAAAACCCTACAGGCTATTGTCACATTCCACTAGGCCTATCTGATGAACCACTTGTAGATGACAACGCCTATAATAAGCCTTCTGAGGAAGAGCTCAAGGCTTTATCTCCGCAAGAGTTTGAAGTTACACAAAACTCTGCTACAGATGCACCTTTCAGTCATGATCTAACTGATGAATTTAAAGCAGGTCTTTATGTAGATATTACTACAGGAGAGCCCCTCTTCGTTTCTGCTCATAAATTTGAATCTCACTGTGGTTGGCCAAGTTTCACAAAGCCACTTGCGAAGGATGTTATTAAATATTATCAAGATGACTCTCATGGCATGAATCGTATCGAAGTGCGCAGCCGCATTGGTAATGCTCATTTAGGCCATGTATTTGAAGATGGACCTAATGGATCACTTCGCTACTGTATCAATGGATCTGCCTTACGATTTATCCCTAAAGATGAATTAAAAGGTACAAAATACGAATATCTAATTCCATATATTGAAGACTAAAAAAGGACGCCTTAATCATAAGGCGTTCTTTTAGTATACATAATGAATGCTTACTAAGTATAATATATTATGATACATATTTACTAAGTAGATGGTAACTATATAAACCATATAAAAAGAGGATATATCTATTAGATATATCCTCTAAATTATTATATTAGTCCAATACGTATACTGTAACGTCTTGGCGACCAAAGTCCATAGCCTCGCCATAAGAGTCCATTACAAGGTCGATTTTATTACCCACAATAGCACCGCCTGTATCGGCTGCAATAGCTTCACCGTAACCAGGAATAAATAAACGTGTGCCTAATGGAATAACATCTGGGTCAACAGCTGCAATACCACGTACTGCAGGTACACCAGTAGCTGTAATACCAGCGCCATCACCATCGCCAGCAAGGTAAGCAGAAGCTTCCATTACAATAGCACGAGATGAGCGACCAGCTATATTACGAGATGTAGTCACTTCACGAGTACCTTCTTTAATAATAGTAGGTACCATTTCGCGTTGTGTTACTTTAGATACGTCATTTGTCTTAATAACCGTACCATTACTATATAATGTTTCACGTTGTACACGTTCTAAACCAGGTTGACCAACTTGAACAACCTCTTCTTCACCTTGTGCCATTGTATCATCTTTTTGTCGAATTACTTGAATAGCAATTTCTTGATCTACTGTGGACAAGGAGCGGCTTGTTACTTGTGCAATTGTAATATGTGTACCACTTAATACAGAACCATTTGCATCGCCTACTACAGCATAATTAGGCATTTTAAAACCAAGTTCATTAGCAACGCCTTGTGCAGTTGTTTCTGTAGTGAAAACAGCTCTAGTCTTACCATTAACAGTTACATAAACTGGAATGGCACGTACAACAGTTAATGTTGTACCATTTTGAACAGATGCTGAGCTGGAAATAACTTTATCATTTGGATTTAATTTAACCCCAGCATCGCGTACGATACCTTCGTTAGAATTTAAATGTGTTCTAACAGTGTGTGCTGCACCATCTACCATAACGGTTACGGTTTTATCATTATAAGAAAAACCTGTCATAGTTACAGCTGTTACAATCAATCCTGCAACAACAGACGAAATATATCGTTTGTGTGTCTTATGAATTCTCATATTGTAATCCCTCCTGTAATGTAACTATTCTACTACAGATAGATATAACCTGTCAAACGCTATAGGTTAACAATAGTGCGTAAGTACTTGTAAATACTGAGTTTTACGTTATTTTATTTTCTATATTTTTTGTAAAAGTCCACTGTATGCGTACATATTGATATTTTTCAATACTATACAATATATTCCGAATTGTGTACATATATACGATACCACTACTATATATAGTATGTGAGTTTTTTTTATAATATAAATTGTATTTTTATGTGTTTTTGAATTGTTACCAATTTTTTCTACACATCGTAAAACTTCATTTTTATCTCATTTTTAAATATGTATACATGTAAAAAAGCCTGTAAAAACAGGCTTTTTCACTATTATGAAAATGTATTAAAATTCATCATTCAACACTACGTATGAATTTCATTATTTATTCATCTTAAACATTGGTTGTAAACGCTCAATTACGGTCATTGACTCCTTATGCTCATGGGCAATAGCCTCTTTCATAAGTTCTTCTTGAGCAGAAATTGGATGTTCTCGATTATTAATTTTACGATATGAACCATCGGCTCTCATAATATGAGCTTTTAAGGTATCTTCTAAATATAAGTCCAATATATCTTTAACGCGCTCCTTATGTCGTTTATCTTCAATAGGAATCATAAGTTCTACACGTTCATTTAAATTTCTTGGCATCCAGTCTGCACTAGATAAGAATAGACTTTCATTTCCCCCATTTCGGAAATAGAATAGACGATGATGTTCCAAGAACCGTCCGACCACTGAACGTACCGTTATATTATCGCTGACACCGGCAATACCAGGTCTTAGTGTACAAATACCACGAACTATAAGATCTATGCGAACACCTGCAGCAGAGGCTTCATATAATTTAGCAATAACTTCTTTATCAAGCAAGGAATTCATTTTACCAATTATATATGCTTCTTCACCTTGTTTAGCGAATTCTATTTCACGGTCAATTAATTCCATTATTTTTTCCCGCAAATTTAAAGGGGCTACAATAAATTTATTCCAAATTGGAGGATCGGAATAGCCAGAAATTAAGTTAAAGAAACGAGATGCATCATCGCCATATTCATCGTTACACGTAAATATGCCACAGTCCGTATACATTCGAGCCGTCTTACCATTATAGTTACCTGTGGCTAAATGAACGTAACGTCTAATACCTGCATCCTCTCTGCGCACAACCATGGTAATCTTAGAATGAGTTTTAAGACCTTTCAAACCATAAATTACATGACAACCTGCCTTTTCTAAGCGGCGTGCCATATGGATATTATTCTCTTCATCAAAGCGTGCTTTAACCTCCATAAGTACGGTTACTTGCTTGCCATTATCCGCCGCTTTAATTAAGGATGCAATAATTGGAGAATCCCCACTTACGCGATACAAGGTTTGTTTAATAGCGAGCACATCTGGATCTGTAGCTGCTTGTGCAATAAATTGTTCTACTACAGCAAAAGACTCAAAAGGATGGTGGACGAAAAGATCTTGCTTTCCAATAACAGAAAATAGACTTTCACCTTCATGATTAACTAATTCACTAGGTAGTTTAGGTTCAAATGGTACATAACGAAGCTGGTCAAGGCCAGGATAGTTACAAAAATTAAAGTACATACGACAATCAAGATGACCATCTATACGGTATACATCCTTTGGTTCCAATTCAACACTGGTAAGCACAAAGTCTAATAAATTATCCTTTACCTCACCGCACACCTCTAATCGTACCGCATCACCACGGCGGCGACGACGCAAAGATGCCTCTACTTCCGATAGCAAATCTGTGGCTTCTTCTTCATCGATTTCTAAATCCGCATCACGAGTAATTCGAAATACCATATAATCTTCGATGCCATAACCTTGGAAAAACTGATTTGCGTAATATGTAATGACGTCCTCTAGGTAAACGAATCGATGTTCCTTATTCCCTCGACTTGGGATTTCAATAATACGATCGAGTACAGATGGAATTGGCAAGATAGCAATCTTATAATCCTTAGTACCATCTGGTTGTATTTGAAAGATACGCACAATAGCATTGATGGTATGATTTGTTAAAAATGGGAATGGATGACCAGAGTCAACGGCTAATGGCGTTACAACAGGATAGATATGTTCCTCAAAGTAATGACGTAACCAAGCTTTTGATTTTACATCGAGTAGATCCGGATTAGTAAAGAAGAAACCGTAGTTTTCAAGTTCAGTTAGCACATTGTTTAAATATGTACTTTGCATAGAAACGAGTCGTTGTACAGACTCATCAATGGCCTTTAACTGTGCCTTAGCATCCATATGAGCAGCATCGTACTTAACAATGCCATTCACAACTTGATGGCGTAAACCAGCTACGCGAATCATAAAGAACTCATCTAAATTAGAGCTAGCAATGGCAATAAATCGGAGTCGTTCTAATAAAGGAGTATTTGTATCAATAGACTCTAATAGTACGCGCTGATTAAACTTTAACCAAGACAATTCACGGTTAAAATAATACTTTGCATTATTGAACATGACGATCCCCTCCCCTTACTAGTACGATTTCCATACCAAATACCTCTGTAAAGTATTCAGAATCTCGATTAAATGTCCACCATTCTAAGGAGATATCCTCATTAGTACGACAGAATACATATAGTACATTATCTCTTTCTTCCAATGTTACATCAGAGATTTTTTGATTGCTCCCCGCGTCGAGTGCACAAGCAACACGAATAATTGCTACTAGCTTTGTAACCTGAATTTTTTGTAATTCTGTTAATGCATTGAAATACGCATCGTCATCATTTGGTGTTCCCTTGTAGTGATAATATACAACATTAGCTACTACTTGTTTTTCTTCTTCTGAAAGCCCAAATATATCGGTCCCCATTACGATATGATACGCATGCTCTCCATGATTTCGTAAATTTACAAACTTGCCAACCGAGCAAAGAATGGAAGCTATACGACATAAATATCCCCATCGTTCCGGTAAGCCTTTATGGCGTAAAACGTTACAGAATAAAGCGCTAAACTTTTCTACCTCCGCATCATGAATACGGTCTGTATGATATCTGGCGGCTACAGCACGGGCTAACTGTGCATTTTGCTCCCGCAACTGATACATAAATGGATTATTCTCTGACTCTACCCCATAGAACCAACTGATGCCTTGAGAGAATGAAAAGCTACTAAAAATTAATGATTTTGGCCCTATAGCCGTAATAATTTCATTAAACAAAATCATGGTAGGCATTAAAATATTAGCCTTATATTCAGGTAATTTATAACGGTTCATCAACTTTGTTGCAGTTACACCATCAAAAGAATTAATGAGACCTTTAAATCGTTCTGGCTCAACAGTAATGATATCTTCTTTATTATTTTCTTGTCCCATTAAATGAGTCATATATTGCGCTTCGTCACCAGATAAGACAATACTATCAATATTAAAGGTTTGTAGTTCTTCACGGAGTGGTCCAATCATACGATGTAAATATTCCGTAATAGCCCTTGGAAATGATATAGAAGATCGTTGATTTCGATTAAATGACTCCATAACACGTAAGGAACCACTATGCATATTGCGTTGGAACAGTAAGCTTTCACCACGCCAAACTGTTAAACCGACCCCACCAGATGTAATATCTAAAAATAATGTAGCCTTTGTAGGATCAGTTAGATGGTATTGATGTGTCATCTTGTAATATAGTAAGGCGTATTTGTAATATACCTCTTTCGGCATATCGATGACCTCAACACGCATCCCTGTTTGAATATAAATCTGATCTAAAATACTGCGACGATTAGCAGCCTCACGTATTACTGTTGTACCATATAGTTTGGAACGAGTCACGCCATAATCGGCCATTAATTGTTTATATCCTTTTAAAATATGACAGATTTCTTCAATTGTTTTAAAACTCAACCGAGAGGTTTGAAATAATTCTTCCCCAAAGGTTACTTCTCGCGCTGCATAATCGATAACACGTACATCGTCTATGCCTTTATATTCTAATATGGTAATGCTCATGCTACTGGAACCCACATGTAACACCGCATATCGTAATGCTTTTGGTAATGCCATTATGCCTCCTTACGAGATTCATGCCACTCTATTTCTAATGTTTTCTTGAATTCCTTATTGAAAGATTTTGAAAGCTTTTCTACAGCAGTTTTTGTGACACTTACATCGCGTCCCTCTAGGTAAAATACCTTTATAACTACACTCGTATATTTAATATTTACCTCTAACCGCTTAATAAATTGTTCATGGCTTTCATCAAGAGCTTCTGCTATGGCTAAAATAATGGAAAGTTTTTGCCCTAATAAGCGTTGCTCTTGATCTAATAATTTACCATATAAGAAATTTTTATATTCCTTTGGCGTCAATCCATGAGAGTTCATCACTAAAAATGCACTAAAAGCTTGTTCCACATGAGAAATACCATATAAATTACTATTAACTAACATGTAACAACCATGGCGGGCATGACTATAATAGTTAACTCGTTTGCCTATATCATGCAATAATCCCGCTGCGATTAAGCATCGTCTAAAATTCTTATCCGCCTTATGAAGTGGCTCTAATGCATCATACAAAGTGGTAGCTAATTTCGTAATATACTTAGCATGCACTAGCTCATGCTTTGTCATACCTAGCAGTACATTTTCCGCAGAATGGACTAAAATATCGTCGATAATTGAATTTCCACCTAAATAATACTCTCCATAATAATCGTAAAACAAACCTTCCCGTAAACCGCAACCGCCCACAACGAGTGTCTTAGTATTTACATAGTTAAATAGTTCATCCACTATAGTAAGCCCTGCAATGATAATATCTGCACGGTCCGATGATAACCCACTAATTTTTTTACGAGCCTCTAAGGATTTACCTTTTACATCTTCCAAGATTTCGTGAAATCTATGATATGGCAGTTCATAGTTATGTAATTTCGTAATAGGATATGATAGCTTACGTTGATCTATTTTAGCAATATTACGAGCTGTACCACCTATACCTAATAGAGGTAGTTTTATATTTTGAAGCCACGTATGTTCCTTGATGGTTTTCTTTACGGCCTTCGTCATCTTCTCTAGTTCTTTAGGAGTATACTCATCACCTTTTTGATAGGTTCCTGTTAAAGTTAGAGCCCCTATAGGTAAGCTAACAGCTTTCACGATATGTCGATTTTTTACTAGCGTTACCTCTGTACTAGCACCACCTAAGTCAAAGATAATAAAATCTTTGAGCCCAATCGTATTAATAACCCCAAGGAACCCAAGGCGAGCCTCTTCTTCACCAGCAATACATTCTAAATTAAGACCAGTTAGTTCTTTTACAGCTTTAATAAAAGCATCTCCATTTTTAGCTAGACGTACTGCAGCCGTAGCAACAGCTTTTATGGTATCTACCTCCATAGCATTCGCCATATGAACAAAGCCTTTTAATGCGCGTAAAGAACGATCCATTGCCTCTTTCGTTAACTCATGAGTTCCCCACATATTTTCACTTAAACGGACACTTTCTTTTTCTTGATATATGAGTCGATAACTACCGGTCTTAGAAATCTCATAAATGACAAAACGAACGGAGTTGGATCCTAAATCTATAAATGCAATACGTTTCATGCTACTAACCTCGACTTACTATAGTTCAGTATGAATATACTTAAGTATACCATAGAAAAACGCGATTCTCACCGATATGGGAGAATCGCGTTTTATAATTTATTATTCTAGTTATACTTGATGTATTTTGTAATATCTAATACTAAAGCTCTTAGAATTTGACCAATATTATTTACTAGCATACATGATTACGAGCATTCAAGTTATTTAATACCAAATACATGTTTACCATTATTATAGGCAATCTCTGAAAACTCATCAACATCAATGCCTTTAAGACGTGCAATCTCTTCTGCTACAAATTGAGTTTTGCTTGGATCATTGCGGCGGCCTCTAAATGGAGGTGGTGTCAAATATGGTGAATCTGTTTCAATAAGTATTCTATCTAAGGGTACTTGGCGAGCTACTTCCTTAAGGTTAGTAGACTTAGGAAATACAACAGGGCCAGCAAAGGAAATGTAGAATCCTAATTTAATAGCTTCTTTTGCCATTTCCCAGCTGCCAGAATAGCAGTGAAAAATCCCCCAGCTGTCCTTACCTTCATTGCGTAATATATTCATAATATCGCCATGTGCATCGCGATCATGAATGATGATTGGTAAATCTACTTCACGAGCGAGTTCTAATTGACGAATGAATACGCGTTTCTGTGTTTCACGATCAGAAAAATCATAATAATAATCTAATCCGATTTCACCGATAGCGCGGACCTTATCGTTATTAAGGGCTTGATCCTTATAGAACTCATAGTCTTCTTCTGTAAAATCTTTTAACTCATGAGGATGTGTGCCTACAGCAGCATATAAACGATCATACTGTTTTGCTAAAGCTAGTCCTGATTCAACAGTACCTCTATCTACCCCTGGAATCATAATGTATTCTACGCCAGCATCAAAGCAGGCTTGTAACATCTCATCACGGTCATTATCAAAACGACCGTCATTCACATGAGCATGTGTATCAAAGAGTTTCATTATTTAACCACACTTCCTGCTGGTAATGATTCGATATTTGTTACTTCTAAATGTTCTTCCCAATCAGATGCAGACAAAATCATGCCATAAGACTCGATGCCCATCATCTTCTTAGGAGCCAAGTTAGACAAGTAAATTACCTTTTTACCAACCATAGCTTCTGGTTCGTAATATTGAGAGATACCACTTAATACTGTGCGCTCTTCAATGCCGATATCCAATACGAACTTCAATAATTTCTTAGACTTAGGAACCTTTTCACAGCTTACAACTTTTGCTACTCGAAGATCGAGTTTTTCGAAGTCATCGTACGTAATATTTTCTTTCAATGGCGGAATATTAGATGTATCTGCAGAGTTTTCAACTTCCTCTTTAGCAACTACTTCTATCATTTCCGGAATTTCAAAACGAGGATAAATAGGATCGCCTTTTACAACTTTAGTACCTGTAGGAATTAAGCCCCAAACTTTTGCATCCTCAATAGTAGCACTACCAAAACCTGTAAGACCTAATTGATCCCAAATTTTAGGAGCCCCTACAGGAATAACAGGGCTTACTAAAATAGCAATGATACGCAATGCCTCTGCCAAGTGATACATAGCAGATTGCAAGCGCGCTTTATCATGAGCGTCTTCAGATTTAGCCAATACCCAAGGCATTGTTTCATCAATGTATTTATTCATACGACCAATAAATGCCCATACGGACTTAATAGCTTTATTAAGCTCCATATTTTCCATAGCTGCTTCAAAATCTTTTGCCGTTTGAACAGCCAATGTGGAAACATCACGATCCAAATCATCCATATCATCGCATTTCGTAATCACACCTCCATGATATTTTTCAATCATAGCAATGGTACGATTCAACAAGTTACCTAAGTCGTTAGATAAGTCCGCATTGATCTTTGTAACGAAATTAGGCAATGTGAAGTTACCATCATTGCCAAGCGTGATTTCACTTAATAAGTAATAACGCAAAGAATCTGCACCATAGGTATCGATCAATGGAATTGGATCAATAACATTCCCCAAAGATTTACTCATCTTTGTGCCGTCAACGATCATCCAACCATGACCAAATACCTTTTTAGGTAATGGCAACTCAAGGCTCATGAGCATCATAGGCCAAATAATAGTATGGAAACGTACGATTTCCTTACCTACTAAATGAAGATCTGCTGGCCAATATTTTTTATATAATTCACCATCACCATCAAATGGAGATAGTGCACTAATATAGTTTACTAATGCATCGAACCAAACATACACAACATGTTTAGGATCGAATGGTACCTTGATACCCCAATCAAAGGATGTACGAGAAACAGCCAAGTCTTCAAGACCTTGTTTTACGAATTGAATCATCTCGTTACGACGAGATTCAGGTTGAATAAAATCAGGATTTTCTTCGATAAATTTCAACCATTGATCAGTATATTTACCAAGTTTGAAGAAATAACTTTCCTCTTTAACGCGCTCTACAGGGCGGCCACAATCCGGACAAGTATGATTAGGTCCTAGCTTCTGCTCTGTCCAAAATGTTTCGTCCGGTGTGCAATACCAACCTTCATATTCAGCCTTGTAAATATCGCCTTTTTCATAAGCTTTTGTGAAGAGTTCTTGCACTACCTTTTCATGGCGTTCATCAGTAGTACGAATGAAGTCATCGTTAGAGATATGCATCTTTTCCCATAATGCCTTAAAGCCATTTACGATATTCGTAGTGTATTCAAGAGGTGTAATACCTTGCGCTTCTGCAGCACGTTGAATTTTTTGACCATGTTCATCAGAACCAGTCAAGAAACGTACATCATAACCAGCTAAACGCTTGAATCGAGCGATTGTATCAGCTACAGATGTACAATACGTATGACCAATGTGCAACTTAGCACTTGGATAATAAATTGGTGTCGTAATATAATACGTTTTTTTTGTGTCTCCCATGATGAGCCTCCTTCTAACCTTCGAATGGGAAGGTTTAACGTTCTACAATATTATATACATCCCGGCGGGAAACGTTAAAACGCTTTGCCACCTGACGAATTGCTTCTTTTTTAGGTATCCCTGTTTCTACAAGGGCTTGTACAGCATTTACATACGATACGGGTTCATCCGAAACTTCACTAGTATCAGACTCTACTGTATCAGCACCACCTACGATAAGGACGAATTCCCCTTTATACGTGAGCTGTTCCAAATCATTTACAAGGCTCTCTAGATCGGTACGTACAAAGGTTTCAAACTTCTTTGTCAATTCCCTTGCCACCGTGATAGATCGATTGCCAAAGGCTTCATACATATCTTGTAAGACCTCTTGCAAACGATGAGGTGCTTCATAAAACATCAAGGTTCCCGTTACTTGTGAAAGTCGCTGTAGTTCTTCAACCCGATGTTTGCCCCGTTTAGGTAAGAATCCGGCAAAAGCAAAGGATTTAGTATCTAAGCCTGATGCAATAAGCGCTGTTAATGCCGCATTAGCACCTGGCAGTGGTACCACCGTTATACCTTCTTCAATAGCTTTTGTTACTAGGTCAGCCCCTGGATCAGATATAGCCGGCATGCCTGCATCACTAACGCAAGCAATAGACTGCCCTTCTAACAAAAGCTCTATAATATAAGTACCTTTTTCCTCCTTATTATGTTCATGATAAGAAATCAAAGGCTTCTTAATGTCAAAATGTTTTAATAATATGCCTGTATGGCGCGTATCTTCGGCAGCGATAGCATCTACTTCACCTAAGATACGAACTGCCCGATAGGTCATATCTTCTAAATTACCTATTGGTGTAGGCACTAGATATAAGATGCCCCATTCGTTATCGTTCATACCAAGAGGACACCTCCTTTGTGTACACATTAGGCTTCTCATAAACGATTAGTGGTGGCTCTAACACAAGACCAGCCTGACCTTGATAGAGAGCTTCTATTAGTACAAGTTTCGCAGGTTTATCTATCATACCGTGAATAAAGCGAATTCGCTTAGCTTGAAAGTTGGCTACTTCTAATTCATGCAGCACATATTGTAAGCGACTAGCACTATAAATCATCCACAATCGTCCTTTACACTTGATAAAGGACCGCACTGCATTCAGAACCTCTTGTAACGAAGTATGTTCATCATGAAGTGCTACAGCTCTTTCATCAAAAGTGGGCTTTGCACCGCTTTCACAATCATAAAACGGAGGATTTACAATAACACCATCAAAGGGTTTATCTTGTACATCCCGATACGACATGTGCCGATAATCGCCACATAACATCGTTACCACATCTTGTTTATGATTGTATTCAACACTACGTTGAGCCATCTCAATGATAGTTTTATTAATATCAATGCCCGTTATATGGCCCGCTCCTAATGACGTACCAATGAGTGGCATAACACCCGTTCCCGTGCCTAGATCAACATAGGTATGACGACTGTTAAAACGGCAAAAGTGAATGAGCGCAATAGCGTCAAAGGAAAAGCGAAACATATCAGTACGCTGATAAAGCTGTAAGCCATCTATAATTAAATCATCAAGTCTTTCTTGATCATTCATCAGGCAATGCCACCTCGGACCATTTCAAATCAATGGTGCGACCTGCTTCAAGCTGAACCTTTACAGTATGCTTGTGATGATTTACCTTCAAGACCTTACCAATGCCTTCATCGGTGACGACCTCCTTACCAATACCTGGAGGCGCCACATCTTGAGGGGCTTGAGGGCGTTCCTTCTTCACATATAGGTCGCCACCTTTTTTATACAAATCATCTTCGTAGTTAAGACAGCACATCAAACGACCACAAACACCAGAAATCTTCGTAGGGTTTAGGCTCAAGTTTTGATCCTTAGCCATACGAATTGAAACAGGTGTAAAATCACCTAAAAAATTAGAACAGCATAAAGGGCGACCACAAGCACCGATGCCATTTAGCACCTTAGCCTCATCGCGAACGCCTACTTGGCGTAACTCAATACGTGTTCTAAATACAGTTGCTAAATCCTTAACAAGCTCACGGAAGTCGATACGACCATCCGCTGTAAAGAAGAATATAATTTTATTCATATCAAATGTGTATTCCACATTGATGAGTTTCATTGGTAACTTACGTTTTTCAATTTTTTCGAGACAAATTTCAAAGGCTTTTTCTTCGCGCTCTTTATTCTTCTCGATTTGTTTTAAGTCCTTTGGTGTTGCCTTTCTAATAACAGGCTTAACAGGGGATACAACAGTATCTTCAAAGACCTCTTTCGGTCCGATCACAACTGTACCGTATTCAACGCCACGTGCCGTTTCAACGATAACCCCATCACCAACGGATAGTTCTAATTGTTCAGGCAGAAAATAATAAATCTTCCCAGCCTTTTTAAAGCGTACGCCAACTATGGTTAGCATTTAGTCCTCCTCCCGAGCATCATGAAGGGCGATACTAAGACCGTCCACCACGAGAGCGGTTTTTATATGTAAACGCAAAGCCCGTTCCGCTTGCAATGTTTCAGTAATGACCTGAGACAATGCTTGCATAGACCAGCGCGGTAATAATCGTAATAATTGAGTTTTGTACATAGGTACTTGTAATTGTCCGTCTTGAGCCCCCATTTTAAGAGCCATCATATCTCTACTTACAAGACGTAACCAATGCATCAATTCTGTTAGACTTTCACGAGGTAAGCTTTCACAAGCTAGAGAAATCATAGAAAACCATCTTGTTTCAAAAGCGAGCATGTCCATTACCTTAACCGCTAACTCTAGCATTTCAATGCGGTCTTGAGTAGCCAATTTTTCCACTAACGGTGGATTGCCATGACCGGCTAACAAAGCCTGCTCAATATCACCGGTGATACCACGTGCCACAAGTGCCGTGCGAATCGTATCTACATCAACACTGTTAAAACCAACGCCCATACATCTTGAAACGATGGTCGGCAATACGGTGTTAATTTTATTCGTAATAATGATAAAATACACCTGTTCTGGCGGTTCTTCAATGGTTTTTAACATAGCATTTGCCATGACTGCGTTAGCCGTATGAAAGTCCTCTACAATGACAACGCGGTTACCATTCCCGGCCACAGACAGATGGTCTTGTAATAAGGAATACCACTGTTCCACCTTTAAGGTTGTCTTCATAGGACGAATCCAAAAGGCATCGCCTTTATCCATATAGATAGGCAAACCTTCTGCTTCAATACGTTTTTCAGCCTCACCATTAGCAAGACGTGCTTCTTTAACGTCAGCTAAATACGATTCTCCCTTGGGTTGAGAGAATACTTGACGTCCTAATAATAATGATGCCAAACCGATTGCCATATCTAGCTTACCAAGACCTGCTTCACCATAAAACAAAAGGCTATGTGGCAATGCATTGCTACTTACAAGTTTCGATAGGTGTGCCTTGATCGAATCTTGACCAATTATAGAATCAAAATATGTCATAGCCCCTCCTATCAATACATGCTCAATATTAATATTATATAAGAAAAAGGCGACTTTTAAAAGAGTCGCCCTATCCTAAGGTAGTAGATTTACTACTGCTTGATATACATCGTTATGAATTTCTTCAATGGTGCGCAATGTATATTGACTGGAATCACCTTTTATGGCACAAGGAATTCGGTGCCATTGATAGCGTTCTACTAGCTCTTCATAGGCATCGTGAACAGCTACTAAATATTGATGATTTCCTTCGTGAATATCACCTGTACTGCCGCCCGTTTTACCAGTGCGCTCAGCCATTAAGGCTTCACTCACTTCGAGAGGCATATCTAAGAGACATACCGCATCAGGTGTGGGCAAAGCAAATTTGTTAAATTCAAAGTCTTCAAGCCAATCTAAAAATGCAGTACGTTCCTTTGGATCATTGTATTTAACCATTTGGTGTACCATATTAGACGTCGTATAGCGATCTGCAATAATGATGCCCCCATTTTTATAGAACTCTTCCCAATCAGTTCTAAAGGATGCAAAGCGATCTATGGCATACATGGAGCTTGCCACATAAGGATTTACATCATGTACATCTTTGCCAAATTCACCGGCTAAATACATTTTAATAGGCATTGCAGCGCCGCTATCATAATTTGGGAAGCTTACAGATTTAACTGCATGTCCTTCCTTGATTAAGCGTTCTACCAATAATTTAGTTTGCGTAGCTTTGCCACTACCATCTCCGCCTTCTAATATGATTAAAGTCCCCATAATTACTCCTGTAACACCCAGATTGTTTCTAATGTCATATCATCGGCTCCATTCGGCACGTAACCTAGAGCCTTCCGATTCTCTATATATTGTAACACAGAGGAGCTAATCTCTTCACCTACCGCTACACAAGGAATCCCTGGTGGATAATAAGCTATAGTCTCTCCTGCAATACGATGCAGTGCATCTCGTAATCGTACTTGTTCCCGATTTGCATACATCGCCTTGCGAGGAGTTACACGCACAATAGGTTTTGGTAGCAATGAAGAATCTTTACTAAGATTTTCTGCATTCTCCACCATGTTACTATTAGCTACTTTAGATGTATGTAATATAGTATTACTTATAGTTTGTACGGCTTGAATGAGGGACGTTACAGACTCTTTTGTATCGCCAATAGTAATGAGCACTAACACATGGTGCGCTTGCACTAACTCTACCTCAATACAATGGTCTCGCAACATCCGCTCAAACTCAATACCTGTCAGTCCAAGTGCTTTAGCATCAATTAGTACTTTTGTACAATCATAGTTTACTACTCGTCCTTGAATGTCTATATATTCCATAGTAGTAATACCTGAAATCTTATTGAGCTCATTACGCAAATATAGGCTCAATTCTACGGTTCGACTTATTAGCGCCTTACCTTCAGTAGCTAATTGGTAACGCGCCATATCTAAAGAGGCAAGGAATATGTAATTGGGACTAGTGCTTTGTAGCATTTGATGCATTTGCGTAATACGACGCTGATTGATTTTATCCCCTTGGCCTAATAGCCAAGAGGTTTGCGTTAAAGAACCTACCGATTTATGCGTGCTTTGTGCCACTAAGTCTGCACCTGCCGCAATGGCTTCAACAGGTAAATTTTCTGAAAATGGTAAATGAGGTCCGTGCGCTTCATCAACAAGAACAATCATCCCTCGTTTATGCGCTTCTTTTACAATCTTTACAATATCTACACCTACACCATAATAGTTTGGATACACTAAGAGAATCGCCTTAGCCTCTGGATGAGCATCCATGGTTTTAATAGCATCCTCCACTGATACACCTAAAGGGATACCCCACCGATCATCAAATTGGCAGTCCATATAAACAGGCTTCGCACCAGATAACACTAATCCACTTATAACAGAGCGATGTGCTTCTCGAGGAATGATAATCGTTTCATCAGGACCTACAGTCCCCATAATCATCGCTTCAATTAAGGCCGTAGTGCCATTGATGGAAAACCAACAGTGATCAGCGCCATATAACTCAGCTGTTAAGTCTTGTGCTTCCTTTAATACCCCTTCTGGTTCATGTAAGTCATCTAAGGCATACATAACACCTAAATCATATGGCAGTGCCGGTCCCATCCAGTCTTTTAGTAACTGAGGCGCTTCAACACCAATCTTATGACCCGGTGTATGAAAAGGCACAAAATGTTGTTCCTTATATGATTCTAAAGCCTCTACAAAAGGCATTTTCTCTTGATTGCTCATATATACCTCGTAAAAAGGGCATGAATCTCAATGAGACTCATGCCCTTTTGCATGTTATTTATCGCTGTGGACGACGCTTAGGATTAAACTGATTCATCCCTTTATCGATACCCACCTCTAAAGTACCTAATACAGCCTTTACTGTATCTTTGATACCTTTTTGTACTTTCTCTTGTGATTCTTCACTAAATGGTGCTAACACGTGGTCAATGACAGTCCATTGTGGTAATGGCCGACCAATACCTACGCGAAAACGGGGAAAATTTTCTGTTCCTATATGGGAAATTAAAGATTTAATCCCATTATGCCCACCAGAACTACCATTTGGTCGAATACGTAATTTGCCTACCGGTAAATCCATATCATCATAAATACAATACACATCAGATGGATCGATCTTGTAGTATCGCATTAATGGACCTATAGATTCGCCACTTGCATTCATAAATGTTTGAGGCTTTACAAGCAATACCTTTTCACCAGCTACATTAATACTGCACACCTCTGCCTTTTGTTCCTCTCTCCAAGGAGTGTGAGAAACGCTATCCGCAATGGCATCGATAACCATAAATCCAATATTATGTTTTGTCGCTTCATATTGCTTGCCTGGGTTACCAAGGCCTACTACTAACTTCAAGAATCACCTATTATTTATCAAATAAATTACTTACTGAAACTTCATGAAAGATACGCATAATTGCTTCGCCTAATAATGGAGCTACAGATAGTTGCGTTACATTGTCTAATTTGCAATTTTCTGGTAATGGCATTGTGTTTGTTACGATAAGCTCTTTAATGTTGGAGTTTGCAATGCGTTCACTTGCTGGATCTGTTAATACTGCATGGGTAACAGCAGCCATAACAGATTTAGCACCAAATGCTTCTAATGCTTTAGCACCTTCTACAAGAGAACCTGCTGTATCTACAATATCATCAACGATGATACAGTTTTTGCCTTTTACATCACCAATAAGGTTCATAACTTTAGCTACGCCTGGTTCAGGGCGTTTTTTCTCGATGATTGCAATTGGCGCACCAATGCGGTCAGCCAAATCACGAGCTCTTGTAACACCGCCGAGATCTGGAGATACTACAATAACATCTTCAAGATTTTTTTCATTAATATATTTAGCTAAAATGGATGCACCATATAAATGATCTACTGGCACATCGAAGAAGCCTTGAATTTGACCTGCATGCAAGTCAATTGTTACAAGACGTGTAATACCAGAAGTTTGCATCAAGTTTGCTACTAATTTTGCAGTAATTGGTTCACGACCACGAGTTTTGCGATCTTGGCGAGCATAACCGTAGTAAGGAACTACAGCTGTAATATGACGAGCAGAAGCACGTTTTAACGCATCAGCCATAACCATTAATTCCATTAAATTATCGTTTACAGGATAGCTAGTTGGTTGAATGATAAATACATCTTTGCCACGTACGCTTTCATCAATCATAATTTGTACTTCGCCATTATTAAAGCGACCTACAAATGCTTCACCTAAAGGCAAACCTAAATAATCACAAATTTCCTTTGCCAATGCAGGATTCGCATTACCTGTGAAAATTTTAAGTTTTTTGCCGTCTTCAAATGCCATTTTGTTACCCTTTCATTTGTTCCTATACTGGTTACTTATCCATAATCATCCATTACAGATACACACTATTGCCTTTTTATTGTATACTATTTTGCCCAAATTGTGTTAAAAAAATATAATATTTTTTTATTTCTTTTTGAAAGTATCGTCTGTTACCCAATTTTCTTTCACAATTTGCTTACTACGGCCCACTGCTAACGCCTTATCTGGTACATTTTTAGTAATAGTAGAACCTGCTCCTACATAACTATAATTACCAACTGTTACAGGAGCTACTAAGTTACTATTACAGCCTACAAAAGCACCATCGCCAATGGTCGTACGATGTTTAACTTTACCATCATAATTTACAGTAATCGTACCACAACCAATATTAACACCAGTTCCTACATCACTATCGCCGATATAAGATAGATGTGGGAACTTAGTTCCTTCTCCAACATTAGAATTTTTTACCTCTACGAAGTTACCTACATGAACCTTGTTGCCTAGTACAGTATTTGGACGTAAATGAACATATGGACCAACATCTACACCATCTTTTACTTCGCAGTCATGACCATAAGTGAAGTGGATAATCGTATCGTTACCAACTTTCACATTTGTTAAACGAGTATGTGGACCAATTTCACAACGCTCACCAATTACAGTATCGCCTTCAAGTATTGTACCAGGATGTAAGATTGTATCGGCCCCTACTGTTACCTCTGGAGCTACGTAAGTATTTGCTGGATCGATAATTGTTACACCGGCTGTCATTAATTCAATATTTTTACGGTGTTTTAAAATAGCCTCAGCTTCAGCTAATTGCAAGCGAGAGTTTACACCTAGAGACTCTTCAAAGTCTTTAGTCATATAAGCGCTTACCTTATCGCCACCATTTACAAGAATACCAACTACATCCGTGATATACAATTCACCTTGCGCATTATCATCAGATAGTTGATCTAAGCAAGGCCATAATTTTTTACTATCAAAGGCGTACATACCAGTATTTACTTCTTGAACGGCTAATTCCTCTGGTTTACCATCTTTTTGTTCTACAATACGAACTACGGAACCTGCTTCATTACGAATAATGCGTCCATAACCAGTTGGATCAGGCATATGTGCTGTTAAAATCGTAGCAGCTGCACCAGAGTTTTTATGCTCCTCTAAAAGAGCCTCTAAGCTTTCCTTTGTAACGAGTGGCGTATCACCACACAATAATAAGATTGTACCATCATAATTGCCAAGCACTGGTTGAGCCATTTTTACAGCATGACCAGTACCATTTTGTTCTTCTTGACGAACAAATTCAGCGCGATTACCTAAGTAATTTTGTACTGCATCACCGCCAAAGCCAACGATAACAACATCACGATTAGTACCGATGGATTGAACAGTTTCCAGAACGCGTTCCACCATGGCTTTGCCACCAACCTTGTGCAATACTTTTGGTAACTTAGACTTCATGCGTGTACCCTTACCAGCAGCTAAAATAAGGCTTGCAATATTCATAGTAATCTCCTATCTGTTATCTCTTATATCTAGACCATTTACTCTATTAATCTCATCATATTAGTCAGCAAACTAAAACTCCATATAGAGTTATTATAGCTAACTATAATGGATGTAATATTAATCGTTTATTCTTCATCAAATACTGGCTCTATACTTATTTTCTTTGTATTTTCATCGATGCCATAGAAAGTAAATAATGATTCATAATCATCTATTAACTTTGGATTTGGCTCTGCCGTTGCTACAAGAACACCCGTACCAACTACAATACCACTCATTTCAAGTACAAGTTCTTTAAGACCTTTTGCTGTACCTCCAGCTTTCATAAAGTCATCGATAATTAAGACCCTAGCATTCGGTGGAATAGCACGTTTAGTAAGTGTCATAGTCTGAATACGACCAGAGGATCCAGTTACATAGTTAATACTAATAGCAGACCCTTCTGTTACTTTACTATCACGACGAGCAATAACAAGAGGTTTATTAAACGCTCTAGCCACCATAACAGCTAAAGGAATCCCCTTCGTTTCAACCGTCAAAATATAATCTGGATTGCGGTCCATAAAGCGAGTCATTATGATTTCCCCAAGACGTGTCATTACATGCCAGTCATACAAGATATCAGACATATAAATAAAACCACCAGGGATAATTCGATCTGGTTCCATTAAACGAGCTTGCACATCTCGTAGAATATCATTTGCTTGAGTACCCTTCCGATGAGGAATAAAACGTACCCCGCCTGCCACACCAGCCACTGTTTCTAATGTGCCCAGTTGAAAGTGTTCCATAGACTGTCTAACACAGGTTAAATCTTCACTAACTGTAGATTTAGCCATGCCAAAGAAGTCACAAAAATAATTTAAAGGAATCAATTTTTGCGGTGAATCAACTAACAATTTTGTCATTGCCACCATTCGTTCCACACGCCGTACTTTATCCATAGAATTTCCTTTACCATTCATCATATAACTATTGATTGTACTCATTCAATAATAGTCATGAGTCATCTCAAATATATTTATTATTTATTATACCATAATTTCCGAATATTCGAGGTTATAAAAACACTATAATTCGGCAAAACAAAAAACTCTCTAGACCTCATATAATACTGTAAAACTAAACCTTATAGTCTATTACAATAATATATGAACTAGAGAGCTTTTATTATAAAACGTAAACCTTCACAGTTTGACGACCAAACTGCAATGCTTCAGAACGTGAATCATAGGCTAAATCAATTCTATGACCTTTAATAGCACCACCAACATCGTCAGCTACAGCATAACCATATCCTTCAATGTATAATCTCGTGCCTAATGGAATTAATTTTGGATCTACAGATACAATGCCCTTCTTCAAGCGACTACCTGTAGCCGTAAAATTTCCATTTCCAGGATCTTGAGCAGAATAAGCACTAGCCTGCATAGTTAATACTCGAGAGTATTTATTCGGCACACCATCATGACTTAATGCTGTACCATGACCACCATATCGAGTCTCCATCTTTTCTAAAGCATTCATTGTTGCAGGACCAACTCGCCCATCGACAGCGAGTCCCTTCGACTTTTGAAATTTTCGTACGGCCTGTTCTGTGTTATGACCATAAATGCCATCTACAGAATCATGCAAAAAACCTTGATGTTTTAACATTGTTTGGACCTTACTTACATGGTGACCCCGTTGTCCCTTATCAATCGTTTTCGCCAATGATACAGAAGATACCATTGTAGTCATACAAACAAGCGTACATGCAATAATTATTTTTTTAACCATATACACCTCACCTTACATTAAGTAGTATACTATACAGTATTAAATAATCTATAAACAATATTGAGATAGTAATACAAAAAATGCATGTATAATGCACTTTATTAACTACATATATATCATAGAAATCTAAGATACCAATGAAACAAAATCTCCATTATGGACTACTTTATCTAAGTAAAATGTAATTTAACATTAGATGTATGGGAGTCAATAATGGAGACTTTAATAATACTATTTAATTTTAGCAGTTATGATACAAACCAATATGGCACTCTTTACGATTAGCACCAACTATACGTAAGTATATATAACCTATAATTGCAGAAATAATAGAGCCGATTAATACCCCACCCTTAGCCATCTCTTGAGCATGACCTGGATCAAAAGCTAAAACGGAAACAAATATACTCATAGTAAAACCAATACCACATACAATGGATGTACCATATATAAATTTCCAGTTAGCTTCTGCTGGCATAGGTACAATACCTAACTTAATCATTCCAAACATAGCACCAAAGATACCGATTTGTTTCCCTAAAATAAGACCTAGGGCAACGCCTAAAACAACTGGATGTGTTAAATCTGCTACACCAAATCCACCAAGACTTACACCGGCATTAAAGAAAGCAAAAATAGGAACAATAACAAAGCTTACCCAGTTAGATAAATAATGTTCCCAATGTTGCATTGGTCTAACATATTTACGACCAATCTTGCCGCGTTCAGGAATTGTCATCGCCAAGATTACGCCTGCCATTGTAGCATGTAAACCAGAACGAAGAATACAGTACCATAAAATGATACCAAGAATGATATAAGATAAAGATCTAACGTAACCAGACCGATTACAATAAATCAATAACCCCGTTACAACTACAGCACCGAATAAATAGAAAAGATTAAGATGTGCTGCGTAGAATATAGCAATAACAATAATGGCAATTAAATCATCAATAACAGCTAAGGCTGTCAAAAATACTTTCATAGAATTAGGAACTCTTGAGCCTAATGCAGTTATTACACCTATAGCAAAAGCAATATCTGTCGCAGTAGGAATAGCCCATCCATGAATGTAAACTTCACTAAATCCAGCCATAAGATAGTAAATAATAGCAGGTACTAATACACCAAATAATGCAGCAATACCTGGCATGATACGCTTAGCATTCGTATTAAGTTCACCACTTACCAATTCACGTTTTACTTCTAATCCAACAAAGAGGAAAAAAATCGCCATTAATGCATCATTAACCCACTCCATCGTTGTTAATGGACCTAGTTTTAAATTAACCAGAGACATATATTGTGTTGCCAATGGAGAATTCGCTACGATTAATGCAATAAGTGTAGCTCCTAATAAAACGGCAGTAGCCGAACCAGGAGAACGTAAAAGTACAAATATCCGTTCCATATGATTCCTTCCTAATATAATAAGTTCATTATTTGTTCTTAATAGATCTTATTTTGTAAGCCACAATTAAAACTATAGCACCTAATAAACCAGAAATAATAGATCCTATAAAGATACCAATTTTAGACATTTCTTGAGTTACACCAGGTGGAAATGCCAATGTGGCCACAAATAAGCTCATAGTAAAACCAATACCACAAACAATGGCTGTACCATAAACTTCTGGCCATGTTGTATTAGTAGGCATCTTGATAATTTTAGATTTAACCAAAACGAAAACAGCAGAAAAAATACCAAACTGTTTACCTAAAATAAGACCTAATGAAACACCTAGTACAACAGGATGGAATAGGTGATCTGCTGAAACATCAGCAAAGGATACACCAGCATTTAAGAAACTAAATAAAGGAATAATCAAGAAATTAACCCAGTTCTTCAGTTTATCAGCCCATTTAAGCATAGGATATACTGTTTCACCATCAAGTTTACCTGTTGCAGGAATAGTCATAGCTAAGACAACACCTGCAATGGTTGCATGAACACCAGACTTTAATACAAAGTACCAGAGAGCTGCACCTAATACACCATATAATACAGGTCTAACATATCCTTGTTTATTAGTATACCACAATGCACCTGTAACGATAGCAGCACCAATCAAGTATGGGAAATCAACACCAGCACCATAAAAGATAGCTATAACAATAATAGCAATTAAATCATCTATAACCGCCAATGCGGAAAGAAATGCTTTCATAGCATGTGATACACGCTTACCGAGCATCATAATTACACCTATGGCAAATGCAATATCAGTAGCTGTTGGAATTCCCCAACCATGAGTATACTCAGGCACAGATCCAGCAATTAAGAAATATACTAAAGCTGGTGTCACAACGCCTGCAAGAGCAGCTAATACTGGTAGTAGTCGTTTTGAATTTGTATTCAGCTCACCAGAAATCATTTCGGATTTAATTGCTAGCCCTACATATAGGAAGAAAAGAGCCATTAATCCATCATTTACCCACTCCAATATATCCATAGGGCCCCAAAACACATGCATTAAGGAGAAATACTGTTCTGCTAGCGGAGAATTTGCTGTAATAACACCAAGAATAGCGGCTAATAAGAGCATAATACCGCCAGATGATTCAGACTGAATAAATGCTTTTATATAATTCATAGTAACTACCACTTTCTCAATTATAAATATAAATACAAAATTCTATACATAAAAATCATTTATTTAAATTTATTATATCATTTCAGTTCGAAAATAATCAATAAACTAATGATGAACCATGCGGATTAGGTCTAGAGTAATCAAACATTTGCGACATACTTATACTGATGGAGTAAGCTAATAAAATACTGATTAATAATTATTCCCTCTGATCAAAGAAATTAAGAATCCAATAAGGGGAATGGTTAAACAAATGGCAGCTATACTATTTGTGATTGGATTAGACCAAAGAGGCACAATAAAACCTAGGAGAACTAAAATACTATAAAGGATAGGTTTACGCCAAACATGTTGTAACTCAACGGGTGCTTTAGATTCCATAGCACGAGATTTAACAAATTTCTTTATAATAGTCATCATAATGCCTGTTATAATACCTATAATAAGAACTATATCCCAGATGGCCCATAATATTTTAAGCACCATTGTATTATGATTATGAATATGGAGATTAATCATTGTAGTCATACCAGTAAAATACCATGGTATTGTTTTTGTAGAATACATATCCTTAACAGAATCAGTATGTAAATTAGCATAGACAGGCTGTCCCAAAAACATAGCAGGATCATCATCATTTTCAGCACCTAAATAAAATGCATAGTGATGGTCATTAAATTTGGATGGATAATCAATAGATATAAGCTGACGATCTGGATAAGCTTTCATAATGCGAGAAATAGCTTCGGATGGTTGTAAAATTTCGGATTGATCCGATGAAAGCTCTTGCTTTGCAGTATGTAGTACATCTGCATTATAGCTGTCATTGGCAATAAAAAATCCACCTATCCATACACCTGTAATACATAAGATAAATCCCCATACAGTAGCAACCATTGCAAACTCTCGATGCAATGAACTTAATTTCATATGATTTGACAATACTGCAGATTTTGCAAAACTTTTACGAAATGGACCATATAAGAAAATACCAGAAATAATCGATAAAGCACATAAAAAAGATAAAATTGTTACAATATAAATCCCAGTTTTTCCGAGATCTAATCTTGTATGTAGTTGATGAAGCGTATGTAATACACTTCGAACCCAAGGATGAGCAGGTGTTTCATGATGGGTAGTAATGAGAGCCTTTGTTTCAGGATTATATAATGCATAGTCCCCTCCCATACCCATACGTGCTGGAGGTGCTACGGTAGCTGATGATTCAATAATACGATACCGTAAAAGATGTGAAGCACCCATGGCAGGAGAAATATTTAAAATATCCTTTGACGGATATTTTGCCTTAACTAGTAGAGCCCCTTCATCAGCATAATCAAAAATAGGTGTCTCTTCTTGCCCCATAGCCATTGAAGATGAGGTATGGTTCGTGCCCCCTTGAGCCCATGCATTTAATTCAGTTCTGAACATGAGGATAAGCCCTGTAATACAGAACATTAAGAAAAATATCACAGAAACTATAGATAACCATTTATGGATTTTATAAATCTTAGACATACATATGCCTCCTTCCTCATTATTTTATACATCTATTCTTATATCAGTACAATACAGATACTACTATAGGTATTGAGTATATAAACAAGCTCCACTTGAATGAACATATTATAGTATGATACAATATGTTCATCATGCGGGCGTAGTTCATCGGTAGAATGCGAGCTTCCCAAGCTTGAGAGGAGGGTTCGATTCCCTTCGCCCGCTCCATATTAAGCTGTGATATAAATCACGGCTTATTTTATAATTAATGATATAATATACATAGATATATTTCTATATATACACTATATACATGTATTTGTATTGTATACGTCTTATAAGGAGTAAAATATGAAATTAAGTGCAAGAAATCAATTAAAAGGTACAATTGTTGAAATTCAAGAAGGTGCCGTAAACGCAATCGTTAAAATCAATGTAGGTAATGATAACGTTATTACTGCAGATATTACAGTTCAATCTGTTAAAGAATTGGGCTTAGCAGTAGGTAAAGAAGTATACGCTGTTATCAAAGCAACTAACGTAATGGTTGGTGTAGAATAATAAAAAATTAGAGCTGCTTAGGCAGCTCTTTTTTTGTATATATAATTAATAATATAAGTTATAAATAAGCTCTGTGATTTTATGATCACGGGGCTTGTTATAATTACATCATTTAAAGTAACTCAACGGCTTTACTGTTCGGTAACATTGGCACGTTGTGCCGCGTTACCATATGGGGAGAGTTTGTTTTCTCCCACTAGCCGCAGGATGCTTAATCAGCGAGTTCTTATGTACGGTTCTTAGCTCCAGGATACTGGGTGTTCGTCGCTGTGGATGGACCTATGTAGCTGCGCTACATGTCCATCTTACGCTCCGAACTAAGCGATGCAGTGAATCTGTCGTCGCTTCGCTTCTCTATCTTCTACTGCCCTGCTTACCAGGTACCCTGGGAGGATAGGAAGCCATACATAAAAAAAAGACACACCCTCAGGTGTGCCTTTAGCTTAATCAGCGGCTTCCTATCCTCCCAGGCCGTCTCCAGCCAAGTACTTTCGGCGTTTATGAGCTTAACTACTGTGTTCGAGATGGGAACAGGTGGATCCTCATAGCCATCGCCACTGAATCTGTCAGAGTTTGTACTCTGAAAACCACATAGAAGTTATATATATTTGTTGCACTAGAAATTCTTGACTAATTTATTTTCGTCGTCAGCTGTGGATTTTGTTTCACAAAATCTTACGCTGCGACATAAGCGATTACGCGCAATGTATGCGTCGCAATGCTCCTTTACATTGGCTACACTG